>JAROBA010000042.1 GCA_029432815.1 Pontiellaceae bacterium B1224
GGTGTTGATGCATACGCTGAATATACCGGTCTCTCCTCAAGTGGCGGCGTGCTGACATTCACCGTATCTGATTACGCTGATGATGATCTCGCTTCAATTTCACAGATGTCGCTCGCCGCTGTTCCGGAGCCGGCAACGTTGGGGTTGGTAACCGCATTCGGTGGAGCAGTTCTGTTTATCCGCCGTCGGATGATGATGTAATTATTCAGTGTTCCAATATTTGGAAAAGACGTCCCGAAGTATCGGGACGTTTTTTGTATCTGTTCCGGATTGGTAAAAATCTGTAGAGAGCGTTCAGTTCGATAGGATGTATTCCCGGTTATTATTCCCATTTTCGGAGGGACTACTAGGGTGTGATCCTTGTACAGTAATTGGAATCTATGTTGCGGTATAACGTATATACGTGATAGGAATTTTTTTTCGGATTTAGAAATATATGTGGGCTTTCAATGTCTGGAACGGATAGGAAAACTTCCAATGATTGGAAACGTAAACGGGGTTTCCCGTCGTGCATGGGTGGTGTCCCTGAATAGGTATGAATTTCGTTAAATAGGTACATTCTATTATCCAGTTGGCGACTCAATCGGGTATCGCTAACCCATAGCTTATGATATGGGTAAGGCTTCTGGGCTTACGATGTGACGTGATTGCGCCACATTACATATTTTTTTAAATTTAGTATATTTATGGGTTTAGCCGAAAAGGAATACAGTATGAGAAGGATTGTTTTAAGTTTGATCATGGGGTTTGCCGGATCTATGGGCGCAATAGCGGCCGATTTGCCGGTTGCGGATTCCGGAACGTTTTTTGAAGTCAACGGCCGGCAACAGGTGAATGAAGACCTGGTCCGTTTCGGCAACCACAGAAACGCTCCAATTGAATTTATGGGGTACGCTATCTTTGACCTGTCAGGAAAGAGCGGCAAGGTTGCAGAGGGTGGCATTTCCCTGTCCGGCGACCTGAAGGTTTTTCAAGGAAAGCCTGCCGGGTTGGTGGTCGAGTTTCTGGGAACCTTCGGCGATGGAGACCTTAACGTAACAAGCGGTGGGGAATGGAGCGCTACGGAGGCGGTGGTGAGCCAGTCCGTCACTCCGACGGGAAACCGCTTCACCGTTCAAATGGGACTTCCGGCGGATGAACTCGTCAGTCGTTATGCCGTGTTTCGTTTCAGAAACGAACAGCCCGCATCGCAATGGGATCTCTCCTCTCCCATGCTGAGCCTGGCGGAGGACGCGGCAGAGGCGGCGGAGCCGTCAGGGAAGCCGATGGAGACGGCCGAGTTGTATGCCGAAATGGTTCCGGCCGAAAAAGAGCTCGATCCGGATTGGGTGGCATCGTTGACCGAACGCGGCCATCCGCTGGATGCCGCGATCCGTGGCTCCAAGGCGGAGGATTCACTCAAATATATCGGTATGCCCGTCGGCGGGATCGCTTGTGGTTCCCTGATTATGGATGGGGCCGGGCAGCTGTATGCGTGGGATATTTTCGGTGCGCAACCGAAGGGGATTATTTATCAGGATGTGGAACTTCCGGAAGGGTATGTAGGATTTAAAAACGGATTACGAAAGACCATCCGCATTCATGACGGCGCAAACTTTATGAACCCGCCGACGGTTGAAAAATTCCCGCCGCCGGTGAAAAGCGGGTTTTCCCTGAAGCTCAATGGCGGTTCGGAACTGGCGATGAATTCCAAAGATTGGAAAACCGTTGAGTTTGCGGGGCAGTGGCCGATGGGTACGGTGAATTATACCGATCCCGGGGCGCCGGTCAGCGTGGAGCTGAAAGCGTATTCGCCGTTTATTCCTCTGAATGTCGGGGACTCCAAACTGCCGGTCACGATCATGGCCTTTACCCTCACCAATGATGCTGAAAAACCGGTGTCGGTCGACTTCGGTGGCTGGCTGGGGCTCCCGGACCGTAAGGCGCAGCTGAAGCGGGAAACATATGACGACGCCACCGGGTTCACGCTGCAGGTTCCAAAGGCTGGAAAACAGAAGGCCGGGTCGATGGGGCTGACCGTTATGGGTGATGCTGAACCTATCGTGAAAGAGGGAGCCAATGGGCTGCGTGTGGCACTGAAACTGGCACCGGGAGAGAGTAAAACCGTTCCTTTTCTGATTTCCTGGCACTTCGGGCACGATGCGTACTCACTGAAATTTAAGAATGCGGCTGAAGTCAGTGCGTATGTGGTGGACGCTTTCGAGGCATTGTCTTCGCAGACCGAGCTGTGGGTTGATACGTGGAATGACACGAGCCTGCCGCAGTGGTTTATGGATCGGGCCATGGCGCCGGCGAGCACGATGCAGACGGCCAATCTTCAGTTTGCCGGAGATCGACTGTGGGGCTGGGAGGGAATCGGCGCCGGATCGGGCACCTGCACACACGTTTGGGCCTATGCTCAGGCGATGGCCCGACTTTTCCCGTCATTGGAGCGCAACCTTCGCGAGGTGACGGATTTCGGGCTCTATCAGATGCCCGACGGCGGGGTTCCGTTCCGGCCTTCGAAGGACAAGACCAAGGTGGCGATCGATGGGCAGTGCGGCACGGTGCTGCGCTCGTATCGCGAGCATTTGATGTCGGCAAATGATGAATTTCTGGAACGCAACTGGCCGTCGATTAAACAGGCGGTCAACTACCTGATCGAGTTCGATGAAAACGACGATGCCTTTGACGGCCTGCTCGACGGCGAGCAGCACAACACGCTCGATGCCGAGTGGTACGGCAAGGTGCACGTGCTCTGCTCGCTCTACCTCGCGGCCCTGCGTGCCGGCGAAGAGATGGCTGCTGAAATGGGCGATACGGCCTTTGAGAAGCGCTGCCGCGACACCTATGAGATGGGCCGCAAAAATATCGAGCAGCTCTACAACGGTGAATACTACGTGCAGATCGAAGATCCAAACCATGCCGATGCGATCGGCGTCGGGCCCGGGGTTTACATCGATCAGGTCTACGGTCAGTTCTGGGCCAACCAGGTCGGGCTGGGACGGCTCTATAACGAGGAGCATATACAGTCGGCCTTGAATGCGATCTGGAAATATAATTATGTTCCCGATATCGGTTCGTTCCGCAAGGTTTTCAAGCGTGGCCGTTTTTATGCCTGGGAAGGCGACGGGGGCCTGCTGATGAGCACCTGGCCCAACGGCGGCATTACCGAGGTGCGGCGTCAGTTTTGGACCTATGGCTATTTCAACGAATGCATGAGCGGGTTCGAGCATCAGGTGGCCGCCCACATGATTGCGGAGCCCGACCCGGAACTGCGCATCAAAGGGCTGGCGATCATGCGCACGATCCACGACCGCTACGCGCCGGCCAAACGCAATCCCTATAACGAAATCGAGTTTTCCGATTTCTATGCCCGCGCCATGGCCTCGTACGGCAGTTTCCTGGCCGCCTGCGGATTTGAATATAACGGCCCGGCCGGCATGATCGGCTTCGATCCGGTCATACATCCATCAACTTTCCGCGCACCGTTCACTGCGGCCGAAGGATGGGGTACCTTCAGCCAGACCGTTGGTGAAAAAGAGATGATGGCCGAGCTCAGCGTGAACTGGGGGAAACTGAAGCTTCAGACGATTCGTCTCAATCCGGAGGGGCTGAATGCCCAAACGGCAAACGTGACGGTTGACGGAAATAAACTCGGCGCCAAGCTGGTGAAGACTGAAAGCGGCGTCTCGGTTAAACTCGAAAATCCGGTCTCCGTTTCTGCCGGGCAGTCGCTGGTGGTGGTACTTCGCTAAAGATGGTTGATAGGGATAAGGAATGAAGAAATCTATATACTGCATTTTATGGGGAATATGCCTTGTGACTGTTGCGTCACTGGCAGAGGACCCGGTGATGCTTTATCGGGAAACCATACCGGTTGATAAACAGCTCGATCCTGCCTGGGTTGCATCGCTGACGGAACGTGGGCACGCTTTGGATATTGGGATTTCAGGGTCGAAAAAAGACGATACGCTGAAGTATATCGGCATGCCGGTGGGCGGCATTGCCTGCGGCACGGTCTATCTGAATGGTGATGGCCGTCTCTATGTCTGGGACCTCTGGAGCGATGGACATATCGGCGTCGTGCAGCAAACCGTTCCGATTCCCGATGGTTTTCCCGCCTGGCGTAAGCGGAAAGATGTACCGGTACATGGTGGCGCCAATTATTTAAAACCACCGACCATCGATGCCTTTCCACCGGCTTTTTCACAGGGATTCGGTCTTCGAATCTCGGATGGATCCTTGAAAATATTTGAGGCTGCGGATTGGGAAGCGGTGGAATTTGCAGGTAGCTGGCCGATCGGAACGGTTTCCTATAAGGATTCCAGGAGTGCGGTGCAGGCAACGTTGACGGCCTATTCACCGTTTGTTCCGTTGAATCTGCAGGATTCATCGATTCCGGTGACGGTCATGAGTTATACGCTGACCAACACGTCGGATGAACCGGTGACCGCGGAACTGATCGGCTGGCTGGAGAATATGAGCAACCAGCCGGATGCCGAGAAAGCCGGTTCGTTTTCGAGTAAGTCGGGTTTAACTGTGTTAAGCCATGATTGTGCAATGATGGCGCAGATGAAACGGGAAGGTACGTTTGATCACAGCGGAACGATGGCTTTGTCGTATCTCGGCACTGGGCAGGAAACGGCGCTTGAGCAGGTTCCCGGGATTGCCGCTGATGTGGTATTGAAGCCGGGTGAAAGCCGCGAGTATACCTTTTTGATTTCATGGAATTTCCCGGTGGTCCGTATAAAGGACAGCTATAAGCCGAAAACCATTCCTCATAAAAACGAATACTCGGCCCGCTTCAAGGATGCGACGGCTGTGGCGGAGCATGTAGCTGAATATTTTGACCGCCTGTCGTCGCAGACCAAACTTTGGGTGAACACCTGGAATGACTCCACGCTGCCGCAGTGGCTGCTGGACCGGACGATTGTAACGGCTGATACCTTGCAGACGGCCAACTGTAATCTTCTGGCCGATGGAGCCGGCGGCCAGTTCTGGGCGTGGGAAGGCATCCGGGTTTGCCACGGCACCTGCACGCATGTCTGGCACTATGCGCAGGCGATGGCGCGCCTGTTCCCGGAGCTCGAACGCAACCTGAGGGAAAAGACCGATTATGGGTTTGCGCAGCAACCCAACGGTGTAGTGCCGTATCGCGGTACGCTCGAAGCGGGTGAAGGCGGCGGTATTGCCATTGATGGGCAGGCCGGAACCGTGCTGCGTTCCTATCGCGAGCATCTGACAAGCGTAGATGACACCTTCCTGAAAACCTACTGGCCGAACATTAAGCTGGCGCTCGAATATCTGATCGACTTCGACCGCAACGATGGCGACTTTGACGGCCTGCTGCACGGGAAACAGCATAACACGCTCGATGCCTCCTGGTACGGAAAGGTGCATGCGCTCAGTTCGCTCTATATTGCTTCACTTCGCGCCGGCGAGGAAATGGCCAGCGTGGTGGGCGATACTGAATTTGAAGCCCAGTGCCTTGCGCTTTACCGAAAAGGCAGTCAGAACATCGAGCAACTCTACAACGGCGAATATTTTATTCAGGAAGAAGACCCGAATCATCCGGAAGCTATCGGCGTCGGCACCGGGGTTTACATCGATCAGGTGATCGGACAGTTCTGGGCCAATCAGCTGGGGCTTGGTCGACTGTATAATGAGGAGCATATTCAATCGGCGCTGAATACGCTGTGGAAATATAACTTTGTTCCAGACGTTGGAAGTTTCCGCGAAACCTTCCGTAAAGGCCGGTTCTATGCCTGGGACGACGACGCGGGGCTCATCATGTGCTCCTGGCCGAACGGCGGGGTGAAAGATGATTTTATGAATCACTGGCAGTATGACTATTTCAATGAATGCATGACCGGCTTTGAATATCAGGCCGCCGCGCACATGGTAGCCGAAGGAACACCAGAGCTCGTTACGCAGGGACTTGCCGTCACTCGGGCGATTCATGATCGCTATGCACCGGCAAAGCGCAATCCCTATAACGAGATCGAGTGCTCAGATCATTATGCCCGCGCCATGGCATCCTACGCCGTATTCCTTGCGGCCTGCGGATTTGAATATGACGGCCCTGCCGGTCTGATCGGTTTTGATCCAATCATCCACCCAGAAAATTTCCGTGCACCGTTCACTGCCGCCGAAGGGTGGGGGACCTTCAGCCAGACCTTGAGTGAAAAGGAAATGCGGGCAGAGCTCGCCGTGAAGTGGGGCAGCGTCAAGCTACAGACGATTCGCCTGAATCCGCTGGGTTTGAATTTTAAGACGGTTAACGTGACGGTCGGTGGCAAGAAACTGAACGCCAAGCTGGTGTCGCATGAAAACGGTATCTCAGTTGAATTCGCTCAGCCGGTTTCCATTACCTCTGATCAGACGTTGACGGTTGCGCTTCGCTAACATCGTCCAGGAGCAGAGAAATCAGTGCGAGCGAGGAAGAAGAGTCGAAGTCTCGCAGTCCAGAGCGCTTTGCATAGGTTTGCTGGAAAATACCCTTTTCAGGCGATATCGCATTATTTCTAAAATGCTAGTGTGTGTGTTGCTAAAAGTATTTTACGAAATGTCATGCATGGACCGCTCTCGAATGGCGGAAAGAATTATGAAAAACAAATCTATTATTTCTCAGAAAAAGTACGGTGTGCTGACTGTGCTCTTTTTGACAACCTGCTTTACGGCGTCAGTTACGGATGCCGAGCAAAAACAAAATATTCAACAGGCTAAGGACCGGCCCAATATTGTTTTTATCGTGGCTGATGATTTAGGGCCGGGCTGGGTCGACTTTGACGGGAGTGAGTCGAAAATCAATACGCCCAATCTGGAAAGGCTGGCAGAGAGCGGAATGGTGTTCAACAGGGCCTACGCAGCGGCAACGGTTTGTTCTCCTACACGCGCTGCGCTCATCACGGGGATGTCGCCGGCCCAGATCGGGCTCACAACACATATTCCCGGAATTGCCGGAAGAGAGCGCCCCGCTCCAAAGGGCGGACCGAAGGATGCGGAAACGCTGAAGCATCTCCCGTTGGAATTACCCAGCTACGCCCGTGAGTTGAAAAAACTCGGCTATGCTACCGGATTTTTGGGTAAATGGCATTTGGCGGGAGAAGGTTCGGCTCGGTCGAAAGATGGTATCGTGGACAGCCGCTATCATCCGGAACATTACGGTTTCGACAGTAACATCGGCGGCTGCGCGTATGGGCAGCCTAAATCATGGTTCGATCCCTACCGGAATGGAACCATTGAGGATCGGGAAAACGGGGAGTATTTGACGGATCGAATGGGCGATGAAGCTGTTGCCTATATTCTGGCCAACAAGGACAAGCCCTTTCATTTATCCCTTTGGTTTTACTCGGTACACACGCCGATCAAGGCCCCGAAAGAACTGGTGCAGAAGAATGGCGGCAATGCCTATCTGGCGATGCTCGAGAGTATGGATAATGCAGTAGGAAAAGTACTCGATACGCTCGATGCCACCGGAACCCGCGATAACACGATGGTTGTTTTTTATTCTGATAACGGCGGTGACAAGCCCACCGAATGGCTGGCGGATAAAAAGGGCTCGCTGCTGGAAGGCGGCCTTCGGGTTCCGATGGCGGTCAGTTGGCCCGGTGTGATCGAGCCGGGAACGCAGACCGATGTGCCGGTGAACAGTATGGATTTTTTCCCGACCTTTGTACACGCAGCAGGGGGTTCCACGGATGGGATCACCCAGCTGGAGGGATTGGATCTGATGCCGCTTTTCCAGGCTTCGGAAAACCTGGACCGCGATGCCCTCTACTGGCACTACCCGCATAACCGCCCTGATGTGACATACTATATGGGCAGTTCCATTCTCCAGGGCGACTGGAAATTTTATGAAGGGCACGGCACGATTCCTGACTCACTGTTTAACCTCAAAGACGATCCAATGGAGACCACCAATCTGGTGAAACAGAATCCCGAATTGATGGAACGGCTTCGCGGAAAATTGAACCGATGGCTGGAGAGTGTGGATGCAAAAATGCCGCCACCGGTGGAAGATAAGAGAACGGTTGGAAACTCCAGAAAGTAATAGAGGTGAATAATGAGCTGCATTGGGTTTAAATGTTTTTTTTGTATTTCTCTCGTCTCGGCAACGGTTGCGCTGGCTAATGAACGCTATGTGTTGCAGTACGATTCCCCGGCTATAAACAGCTTTCCGAAGAAAGGGCTTGGTTACATCCAGACGGCACTGCCGCTTGGGAACGGCCGCTTGGGGGCAATGTTTTCCGGTGGTATCGATACCGAGCATTTGGTGGTCAACGATATTACGCTCTGGATGAATGCCAAGCGCGGGATGGATGAGGAGGCGCAGTCGGGAACGCGCAGCGTTGCTCCTGCAGATTTTCAGACCGTTCGTCAGGCCTACCGAGACGGTAAATACGGCACGAAGAAGGACAGCATGGAAAGTCTGTCCACGGAATATCTTAGCAGCACCGAACCGCTGGGTAACTATGCGCCGTTCACCGATGTTTTTATTTCCACCGGACACGATCCGGCGTCGGTCCGCGACTACCGCCGCTCGCTCGATTCGCGCACGGGGCTGGGAACCGTCAGCTATTCGATCGGAAACGGAACCTTTAAACGCGAATTTTTCTGCAGCTATCCGCACGATGTGGTGGCCGCCCGCTATACAGCCAAAGGAGCAACCCTCAACCTGACCGTGAAAACCACGACGCAGCACAAGGTGTCGGCGCTGAAGGCGGCGGGCAACCGGATCATCCTGACCGGCGAAACAAAAATGGTTCAGAACAATGTCGAGTTTATGCAGGCGGTGCAGATCGATGCAAAAGACGGGAACGTGGTTGCACAGGCAGACGGCTCGGTAAACATCACGGGGGCTACCGATGTGACGATCATTCTGGCGGGCTATTGCGATTATCTGCCGGTCTATCCTTCGTTCAAAGGGCGCGACTATAAAAAGGACAGTTTCCAAACATTGGAAAAAGCAACCGCGGTGAGCTACGGAATGCTGAAAAAAACGCATGTGGACGATTTCTCGGCGTTGATGAAGCGCTGCCAACTGGAGCTGGATTTTAAACCGTCCGGATTGACCACCGATAAACTGGTGGTCGGCAACGGCAGTCTGGAACTGGAAAATCTATACTTCAACTACAGCCGCTATCTGCAGCTGAGCTGTTCGCGCGGTGCTCCGGTTCCTTCCAATCTTCAGGGACTGTGGAACGAGTCACTCAAGCCCGCGTGGAACTGCGACTATCACACCGACATCAATGTGGAGATGAATTATTGGATGACGGATCCCGCCAACCTGTCGGAATCGTTTCGTCCCTTTGTGGAATGGATGAAGGTGCTGGCGGAATCGGGTGCATACACTGCCCGCGAAACCTACGGAATTTCCAAGGGTTGGAGCATGGGACTCAACGGGAATGTCTTCGGGTTCACCGCTCAGAATGTGCATGGCCGGCGCGCCCAGCAGGCTGGGCACTGGCTTTGTCAGAATCTGTACGATCACTATGCGTTCAATCAGGATCGGGCCTATCTCGAAGAGATCTATCCCATCCTGAAAGGTGCCGCTGAATTCTTCGTGGAGTTTCTCGATCCGTGGAAAGACGGCACGCTCGTGGTCTATCCCACCTGGTCGCCGGAAAATGCGTATCTGGTAAAGGAGTACGGTAAATTAAACAAGCAGGCCTATGGTGCGTCATGGGACCAGCAGCTGGTGCTGAACCTTTTCACCGACTGCATCGAGGCTTCCACGATTCTGGGGTGCGACGAGGACTTCCGTAAATCGCTTCAGAATATGATTCCAAATCTCTGTCCCCAGAAGATCGGGCAGCACGGTCAGTTGCAGGAGTGGCCGGAAGACTGGGACAACCCGAAGGATACGCACCGCCACATCTCGCACCTGATCGCCTTGCATCCGGGCCGCGATATCTCGCCGCTTACCACGAAGGAACTCTATGAAGCCTCCCTCGTAACCATGCAGCACCGGGGCGACGCATCCACCGGTTGGAGCACGGGATGGAAAACCTGTTTCTGGGCACGGCTTCACGATGGAGATCATGCACATAAAATCTACCAATTTCTCACCTCCAAGCGGGCCTATCCAAACCTGTTCGATTTTCATCCGCCATTCCAGATCGATGGCAATTTCGGTGGCACTGCCGGTGTCTGCGAAATGCTGTTGCAGAGCCAGCTCCGCAGTGTGAATTCGAATGCACAGACGATTGAAGAGGCGGCGTTTGTGGCGTATGTGCAGGATGCGGAAAATCCGAAACAGTTTGTGCCGGTGGTGCCGGATGCCAGCCTGGCCGAAGCCCCGTATATTCTGCATTTGCTTCCCGCGCTCCCGTCGGCCTGGCCGAATGGTAAAATCAACGGACTCAAAGCACGCGGCGGTTTTGAGGTTGATCTGGAATGGAAAAACGGAAAGCTTTTGCAGGCAACTATTCGCGCAAACCGCGATGGAAAATTCCGGGTCTACGCGAACGGTAAACTTAGCGAAGTCATAACTCTGAAAAGAGGGGAATTCAGAGTCTGGAAATAGGATACATTCAATATTTCAGCCACTCACATAAGGCCATGGTGAGTGAAACGGACTTTGTGTACAGAAATTCTTAAGAATACGGCCCTTTACAACGCGTTTGCCGGGTTGACTTGCTCCGGCCGAATCCCTATGGTTTGCGGCCAATTTTTCAGGAGAAAACAATGAGCGAAGAACTGTCCGGAAACGAATACCGTCAACAGCGTATTGAAAATATGAACAAGCTTGAAGAGGCTGGTTTTCCAGCCTTTGGAAAAGCATTCGAGCGCACCGACAGCCTCGATAAACTGCATGCCGATTTCGAAGTAGACAAAATAGTCAAGGCCTGTGGTCGGATTGTGGCGATTCGTAAAATGGGCAAGATGGCGTTTGCTCATATTTCCGACGGCACCTGCAAATTTCAGCTCATGGTGAAAAAAGACCTGATCGGTGACGATAATTTCGAAGCGTTCAAATTGCTCGACCTGGGTGATATTGTTGGAGTCGAAGGTGAAATGTTCATAACCCGCACCGAAGAAGAGACCGTGCGGGTCAGCAGCTGGACCCTGCTTTCGAAAGCATTGCTCCCATTGCCGGAAAAATTCCACGGCCTTACGGACAAAGAAACGCGCTATCGCCAGCGCTCGCTCGACCTGATCTCGAATCCGGAAGTAATGGATATTTTCAAGAAGCGTACGCAGGTGATGCGCGAGATTCGGTCATTCCTGGACGGCCGCGGCTACAATGAGGTCGAGACCCCGATGCTGCAGCAGATTGCGGGCGGGGCGGCGGCTAAGCCGTTTATGGCCCACTACAATGCATTGAATGTGGATGTCTTCATGCGTATTGCGCCGGAGCTCTATCTGAAACGTCTGATTGTCGGCGGCATGGACCGCGTGTACGAAATGAACCGGAACTTCCGTAACGAAGGGCTCGACCGTACGCACAACCCGGAATTTACCTGTCTGGAAATCTATCAGGCCTATGGCGACATGCGTACGATGCAGGAGTTGATTCAGTCGATGTTCACGCATCTGGCCGAAACCATCTTCGGAAAAATGGAATTCGAGTGGATGGGCAACACCATCAACCTGCAGACACCGTGGCGCGAAGTTCCGTATCACGATTTGGTGAAAGAGCACCTCGGTGCTGATTGGTTCGATAAAACGTTGGACGAGGCCAAGGCTAAAGCCGCGGAGCTGGAAGTCCATATTGAAGAGGGCGCCGATTTTAAACAGGTGACCCACGAAATTTACGACAAGACCATCGAAGGAACGCTGATCCAGCCGACCTTCATTACGCGTCTGCCGGCCGAGCTCGTTCCGCTGGCGAACCCGTGTGCCGACAATCCCGAGCTGGTGGATGTGTTTGAGCTGATTATCGGCGGTAAGGAAATTGCTCCGGCATACAGCGAGCTGAACGATCCGATTGAACAGCGCAAGCGCTTCGAAGAGCAGGCGGCCGGCGATGGCTCGAAGATTGATGAGGATTTTCTCTCGGCGCTCGAATACGGCATGCCTCCGACCGGCGGCATGGGCATCGGCATCGACCGTCTGCTGATGCTGCTGACCGGTTCCGATGCGATCCGCGATGTGATCCTGTTTCCGCAGCTCAAACCGCGCGGATAAATTTTCCAAACGCTGGAAATAAGAAAAAGGCTGCTCCGAGAAGGGCAGCCTTTTTTATTGGTTCCAATGGTTGGGACTATCGATGCAGATTATTCAGTTCTTCAAGTGATGCGGCGCCGGGGCAGAGTTCTTTGGTGCCGAGGTCGCGTAAGGGTCGCTTCGCGGTATTCATGGTTTCATGGATTTCCTGCGAATGTTCATCCATGAACAGAATGCCGGTGACGACTTTATCCTGCGCTTTGTATTCCTGTACCAGCTTAAGGGCAGAACGCCGGCTGTGGATGTCGTGCTTCATTTCCAGCTTGTGGAGATTGATGATAGAGCCGTCGTGCATCGTGACTTTCTCGTCCGTACCTTCTTCAAATTCCGCCGTGATCTCTTCCGCAAACGGAACGTAGTCGACCGTGTTGGTGGAAGCCATGTGCTGACGGATATAGTCGTAGGCTTTGGTGGATCCCGGGACGTTATTGAATGTTACGCAGGGGGAAATGACATTGATGAAAGCAAAACCTTTATGGGCGATCGCCGCCTGAATGATCGGCACCAGCTGATCCTTGTCGCCGGAAAAACTGTTGGCCACAAAGGTGGCGCCCAGCTGCAGGGCAATCGAGCAGAGGTCGATCGGCTCCAATGCATTGGGTTCACCTTTTTTGGAGGTGGAACCGATATCGGTCGTTGCCGAGTCCTGTCCTTTGGTCAGTCCGTAGACGCCGTTGTTCTCGCAGATGTAGACCATGTTGACGTTGCGGCGCACGGCGTGCACAAACTGGCCCATACCGATGGAGGCGGTGTCGCCATCACCGGATACGCCGATATAAAGTAAATCCCGGTTGGCCATATTGGCGCCGGTGGCGACGGAGGGCATGCGGCCGTGCACGGAGTTGAATCCATGGGAGTTGCCCAGGAAGTAGGTCGGCGTTTTAGACGAGCATCCAATGCCTGAAAGCTTGGCGACACGATGCGGGGGAATCGACATCTCAAAGACAGCATCGATGATGGCCGCACTGATGGAATCGTGGCCGCAACCGGCGCAGAGAGTGGACACCGCGCCTTCATAATCTTTAGAGGTATAGCCCAGATCATTTTTAGGCAGGTTCGGGTGGCGGAAAGTTGGTATTTTATAGCTCATGGTCTGCTCCTAGTAGAAACGGCTGCGGCGGCGCGGTGAAGTGGTGGTTTGCAGAATCCAGTCGCGGATTTCATGGCGGATGTAGCGGGCCGTGATCGGGCTGCCATCGTAGTGCAGCAACGGAACGAGGCACTCCGGATCAAAGTCGTATTCATTAATCAGGAGCGTGCGCATCTGTGCATCGCGGTTTTGTTCCACCACAAAGACATATTCATGCTCTTCAATAAACCGGCCGACCTCATCGGAGAACGGGAAGGCCTGTATGCCCATGCTGTCGAGTGAGATGCCGTGCAGACTGTTGAGGTGATGCAGGGCTTCGATGGTTGCGGCTTCGGAGGTTCCGTAATGAACAACACCGATGGTGCAAGGTTTGTCTGTCTTACGGATAATGGGTTTAGGTACCGCTGTGCCGGCTGTTTTCCACTTGCGCTGAATCCGGTCCATGTTTTCGATATATTTCTCACCGATCTCGGTGTAGACGGCATATTCGTCTTTGGATGTGCCTCTTGTGAAAAAGGCTCCTTTGGTGGGGTGCGTACCGGGATAGGTTCGGTAGGGAATGCCGTCGCCATCCACGTCCATATAACGTCCGTAACGTTCGGTCATATTTTCCAGATCTTCTTCGGTGTATACTTTGCCGCGGTCGTACTCTTTGGAGTCATCCCATTCAAACGGTTCCGACATGTTGTCGTTCATGCCCAGATCGAGATCCGACATCACCAGCACCGGGGTTTGAAAGCGTTCTGCCAGATCGAATGCCATGGCGGTATACTCAAAACATTCTTTCGGGGAGGACGGATAGAGACAGATATGTTTGGTGTCGCCGTGCGAGGCGTACGCCGCCGAAAGCACATCCGACTGTTGCGTGCGGGTGGGCATGCCGGTGGAAGGGCCGGCGCGCTGCACGTCAATCAGGACCGTTGGTATTTCGGCAAAGTAGGCCAGTCCCAGAAATTCATTCATCAGCGAGAGTCCGGGGCCGCTGGTTGCAGTGAAGGCACGCGCTCCGTTCCAGGAAGCGCCGATCACCATACCGATGGCAGCGAGTTCATCCTCGGCCTGTACAATGGCAAAATTTTTCTCGCCGGTTTCGGGGTCAACGCGGAATTTGCGGCAGTAGCGCGAATAGTTATCGATGACAGAGGTGGAAGGGGTGATGGGATACCAGGCTGAAACCGTGGCGCCGCCATAAACTGCGCCGAGTCCGCAGGCCTCGTTGCCGTCCATCAGAATCTTATTGCCGACGTTGTCGCGCCGTTCGATCCGAAAGGCGATCGGGCACTTGTGGAGTTCTAAGGCCATTTTGTATCCGGTTTCCAATGCCTGGATATTCGGGGCAACCAGTTTTTCTTTTCCTTTAAACTGCTCGGTGATCAGCTGTTTAAACACCTCCAGCTCCATATCGAACAATGCCGCCATGACGCCGACATACATCACGTTGCGGAAAAGCTGCCGATGGCGCGGATCTTCGTACATTTCGCGGCATTTTTCTGTGAGCGGAATGCCGATGAAGTCGATGTCGTCCCGTTTAAAGTCGGGATTGATTTCACGCGTGCTGTCGTAGATGAAATAGCCGCCTTTTTCGACCTCTTTAATATCCCGCTCCATACTCTGCGGATTCATGCCGACCATCACATCAATACCGCCGCGCCGACCCAGAAAGCCTTTTTCATTGATCCGCACTTCGTACCACGTCGGCAAGCCCTGAATGTTGGAGGGAAAAATATTTTTGGGGCTGATCGGAACGCCCATCCGGAAGACGGCTCGGCTGAACAGCTTGTTGGCGCTGGCCGATCCGGTGCCGTTGACGTTGGCGAACTTGATTACGAACAGGTTGGTGACAATGTCGCGTTTCATAGTTTATCCCGTGGTGGGTAACAGGTGCTGCATAAGGTCGGTTATGCTGTACTGATTACTCGTTATCTCTTTACTGGTTTCGGTGCAATGTATAGGAATTTCTGCATATCCCAGGCGGACGTCGGACAGCGCTCGGCGCACAGGCCGCAGTGCAGGCAAACGTCTTCGTCTTTAACCATCACCCGCCCCGTTTTCAGATGATCCGAAACAAAGATAGGCTGGCCAAGGTTGAGAGCCGGAACATTCAGGTTCCGGCGAAGCTCGGCCTCTTCGGAATTACTGGTGAAGGTAAGGCAGTCGACCGGGCAGATGTCGATGCAGGCATCGCACTCAATACACTTGTCGGCCGTAAATACGGTTTCGACATCGCAGTTGAGGCAGCGTTCTGCTTCTTCCAGTGCCGTTTTGGCATCGAAGCCCAGTTCCACCTCTGTTTTATGGCTGTTGATGGCCTCATCGAGATCAATATGCGGAACCAGATGGCGTTTTTCCTCGGTCACCATACTGGCATAGCTCCACTCGTGAATGCCCATTTTCTGGCTGAGCAGGTTGGTGCTCGGGTCCGGACGTTCGATCAGCTCTTCGCCCTTAAGGAACATATCGATCGAGATGGCGGCCTGATGGCCTTGTGCAACGGCGGTGATGATATTTTTGGGGCCGAAGGCCGCATCGCCGCCGAAGAAAACTTTCGGGTTGGTGGACTGGAAGGTGACATCATCCACTTTTGCCAGACCGATCTTGGTGAACTCAATGCCCAGATCGCGTTCAATCCACGGGAAAGCATTGGCTTGCCCGATCGCCAGCAGAACCAGGTTGCAGTCGATGGTTTCTTCTTTACCGGTCGGGGCGAAAACCTCGCGACCCTCGTCATCGATGGAATATTCAATGAGTTCGAACCTCATGGCTTTCAGCTGGCCGTCTTCGACAATGTATTCCAGTGGACTGTGGTTTTCGAGGATTGGAATGCCTTCGGCCTGGGTGTCCTCAATTTCCCACGGCGAGGCCACCATGGCCGAGATCGGGGTGCGCAAAAGTACTTTCACGTTTTTCGCGCCAAGCCGCAGGGCGGTGCGGCAGCAGTCCATGGCGGTGTTACCGCCGCCGATCACGATGACATCTTTCGGGGTTTCGGTCACATGTTCGAATGCAACCTGTGCGAGCCACTCCACACCGACCTGCACATTTTTGCCGTTATCGAGTTCGAACCCGGGCAGTTTCAACTGGCGCCCCGTCGGAGCGCCGGTGCCGACGAATACAGCATCGTATCCTTTTGCCATCAAATCCTTCATGCTTTCAATACGGGTATTGAAGTGGGCATTCACGCCCATATCCAGAATGTAGCCGGTTTCTTCGTCGATCACTTCGGCCGGCAGGCGGAACGAAGGAATCTGCTGGCGCATGAAACCGCCCGCTTTGGAGGTGGCTTCAAAAAGATCGATTTCATAACCGAGCGGCATCAGGTCGCGGGCGACGGTGAGGGCAGAGGGGCCGGCACCGATGATGGCGAGTTTAAATCCGTTTTTGTTTTTCGGGATTTTCGGCAACATCGATTTGATGTCGTCCTTCATGTCGGCGCAGACGCGTTTGAGTCGGCAGATGGCCACCGGTTTTTCATCGATACGTCCGCGGCGGCAGGCTGGTTCGCACGGGCGGTCGCAGGTGCGGCCGAGAATCCCCGGAAAAACGTTCGATTCCCAGTTGATCATATAGGCCTCGGAATATTTGCCGGCTGCGATGAGCCGGATATATTCCGGGACGGGGGTATGCGCCGGGCAGGCGTATTGGCAATCAACTACTTTATGGAAATATTCCGGGTTCTTCGTATCGGTTGGCTTCACTTCGTTTCTCCATTTCCCGAATCAGGGGTAATTCCGCCCTGAGTTAACAGGCTTTGCCTAACATTCGGCAATATAAATCACAGAGCGGTGTGTATTTCAGCATTAAAATACTTAAATCGTACAAATTTTATCATCTATCCCGTATATCAATCCCGGTATTTTGCTGAAAAGGCCGTTTTTACTAAAGAAAATGTCTTTTAGTCATTGAATCTGAAATGCCGTTCTCTGTTATGAAATCACCATTTATTTTAATGAAATTTGCCCGAATTTAAAATGCGCAGACGATTCTCGGTTTTACCGGAAATTAAAACAGAAAGTGGCTTCCGCGTAAAACGGGGACTTTTCCAAACCCTGGGGAGGGGGCTGGCCGCCTTCACTCTTAAGTTGGAGTGGACAGCCTTTGTGCCTCGTATTCACCCGAAATTCAACCATCTGCCAATCTGTACGGGAACCCCGGGGAGGGCGGTGGTGGGGCATCCCATTGCTTCCAAACATTGGAAAAACAGGGTGGGCGGTTTCCAATGTCTGGAAAACAGTTGAAAAAAAGGAGGAAAAGCCTTTGACGCGCTGTGGTTTAAAGTGGCATAAGATCCCATCAAAGGGAGCACAGTGGAGATAAAGGGATGATAGCGACTCAAAATATACCGGCCTTGTTCGTGGGATCGTTCACGCATTCCCTTGATGCCAAGCGTCGTATGATTTTTCCGTCGAGTTGGCGAAACCTGACGGGGGAATCGAACCAGCTGTTCGCATTCCCGCACCCGGAAGAGAAGTGCCTTTATCTCTATACAGCTGCGGAAATGATGCGGCGTATTGATGAGCTGCGAAACAGCGGCACCATCGACGCGAGCGATCAGCAGGCGATCCGGTCGATCACTGCCGGGGCCGACATGCTGGTTTGGGATGCACAGGGCCGGATTCGGATCGGTGAGAATCTGCTGGCCCATATAGAGGTGAAGGAACAGTTGGTATTGGTAGGCGCGCTGACCCGTATCGAATTATGGAGCGCGGAGAATTTTGATTTAGCACTGCCGCAGGAATCGTCCGCGGCGGAAAATGTATTTTTTGGCGGTTATTAAACCACACGAAGGGGAACGAATATGAGCATGTTGGATGTTGCACGGTTTCTAAGTTATTCCAGGTCGATCGATCATTCAGTTGACCGTGAACGCATTTTCAATTTGTCCATGGCGAACAGCGGCCGCTTGTTTTCCTGCCTTTACGGAGATCGCACGCATTGGAGTTTCGGACGTGAACAGGATCCGGCGGAACAATTTCCAACGATTGAAAAAGGAGCGTAGTGCATATACCCGTCATGCTGAACGAGTGCCTTGAGGCTCTGATCACCGATCCTTCGGGTATTTATGTGGACGGTACATTGGGCAATGGCGGGCATTCGGCTGAGATTTTTTTGCAATTGAAGGCTGGCGGCAGGCTGATTGGATTTGACCGTGATCTTGATGCGATTGAACGGGTGCAGCAAAAACTGAAAAGCGGAGAAGGAAAGCACGTGGAACTGGTTCACGACAATTATGCCAACATGACCGGGCAACTCGATCGCCTCGGGATTGATAAGGTGGATGGGCTGCTGCTCGATCTCGGTGTCAGTTCTTTTCAGCTCGATCTAGCGGAACGCGGCTTCAGTTTTCAGCAGGATGCTCCGATTGATATGCGAATGGACCAGCAGTCCGGTCAGACAGCAGGCGAGCTGGTGAACACGGCGAGCGAACAGGAACTGGCCGATATTATTTATCGCTTCGGCGAAGAGAAGGCCTCGCGTCGGATTGCCCGGGCCATTGTCGAAGCGCGCGAAAAAGCCCGCATAGAAACCACGCTGCAACTGGCCGGCATTGTGGAGCGCGCCAAGGGCGGACGGAAAGGCAAAAAAACGCATCCGGCCACTAAGACGTTTCAGGCGCTGCGTATGGCGGTGAATGACGAGCTGGCCGGAATTGAACAGGTATTGGAAACGATGATAGGGCGGATGAAGGAGGGCGGCCGGATTGTGGTGCTGACCTTTCATAGTCTGGAAGATCGTCTGGTGAAGCAGTTTTTCAGTCGGCATGTGCCGCGCGAAGAATCGTTGCAGCAGGGTGGAGTACGGCGGATCTTTGAAGAGCCGCCGGCAAAATGGATTTCGAAAAAACCGTTGATTGCAACGGATGAAGAACAGACCGCGAATCCGCGTTCGCGCTCAGCCAAGCTGCGCGCCGTGGAAGTGGGAGTGTAAAATGGCAGCAAAAAGAAAAACGACTAAAAAGAAAATGAAGAAGAACCAGGTGCAGGTGCCGTTTCCGGTATTGCTCGCAAATGTGCTGGTTCTGGTTGCTGTTCTTGGTTTGAGCTATATGTGGCTTTGCTCCCGTTGCGATGCGCTGGGTAAGGAAATCCGGAGCAAGGAAGCGGAACTGGTTGCCGCGCAGAAACGGTTGGTGGAAGAGCAGGATCGCTGGTCGACCCTCACCTCTCCGGCAAATTTGGAACGGGCTATTAACAAACACAAACTTTTGATGAGTATGCCGGAAAGCGCCCGGGTGGTTGTAGTGGGCCGTTCGAACGGACGGAATCAGACCGCTATGCTCACCCCGCGCCAGGGGCTTTAATTTCTTCCAATCATTTGGAAGGTGAATCAGTAAAATAAGGAGCAGGTCATGGAAAAGGAAAAGGTCAACGTAATGTACGACGAAAACGGAAATGCAGTCCGGGTACAAATGGACTTCGACCTCTACCAATGGTTGGTTGGTCAAGTGCCGCAAACGGAGCAGTCGTTTGCTGTTGCCCGTTAGCATAAACCGTCCCGCTGGATGTGTCCTGCAGGGGGTTGCAGGGCGTCGGCGGGTTTGCCTGTAATTCAAGTTTTTCCCGTAACGCGGCTTTGGCTCGTTACGGGTTTCGCACTCATTAAAGGGAAGGAATACAACGATGGCAGAAGTGCGGTTTAAAGGCCGGATCATTGTCCTGGTTGTTACGGTCCTGCTGGTTTTTTCCGGCATTGGGGTGCGTCTGGCTCTGCTGCATATTCGTCCGGCTGAATGGGTGCTCGAGCCCATTAAAGAAGGCCGTATGTATGAGGCCAAGCCGATGGGAAGCCGCGGTCGGATTGTGGACCGGAACGGCGAAATCCTGGCCATGGATCTCGCCGCCTACCATGTGTATGTGGACCCCAAATATATCGCCGAACATGGCGATGCCGAAACGGTCAGTAAATATCTTTCACTCGAATTCCGAATCCCGCAAGACGAGCTTGGTGCCAAACTCCGCGATACAACCCGTCAATATGTCCGAATTAAAAAATTTGTTTCCGGTCATCAGCTCAAACGGTTTAAACGCCGGGCTTTCGGTGTAGATTATACGCCGGTTGATTTGGTGAATGGCGTGGAGACGAATATCTATTTGCGTGGCGTGGGGCTCGAAGAGGCGCCGATCCGCAACTATCCGAAAGGACCGCTCATGGCGCACGTGGTTGGTTTCGCCAATCAGGAGGGCAATGGCTCTGCCGGGGTGGAGCAAAGGATGGATGAATATCTGAAAGGTAAAGAAGGACACCTCGTCAGTAAGAAAGATGGCCGGCGACGCGAAATGTACAGCGAACGAATCATTGATACAAAGCCGATCGATGGGGCAACCGTAATGCTGACGCTCGATCAGCAGCTGCAGTATGTCGCCGAAAAAACAGTGGAAAAAACCTGCCGCGAATTTAATGCCAAAGCGGCCTGGGCGATTGTGCAGCACGTGCGCACCGGCGAAATTCTGGCCATGGCTTCTTTCCCCACCTACGATCTCAACCGCTATGCCAAGGCTCCGGTCGAATGGCGCCGCAACCGGGCCATCAGCTTTAACTATGAACCGGGCTCGACCATGAAAGCGGCCGTCATTGCATCTGCACTCGATAATAATGTGGTGACCGAGGATGATATATTCGATTGCGAGGAGGGCTATTGGGTTTATGGCGGAAAAGCCCTGCGCGACAGCCACCCTGAAGGTGAAATCTCGGTGGCGGAAATTATCAAGGTTTCGAGTAATATCGGAACGGCCAAGATTGCTCTGGAGATGGGCGATCAGATGGTCTACGACAGCCTGCGCAAATTTAATTTTGGAAATCGGCTGGATGTCGGAATCCCGGGCGAAGAGGGCGGTATTTTTTATTCTCCGAAAAACTGGTCCAAGATCAGTGTCACCCGTATCGGGATGGGACATGAGATCAGCGTCACTGCGTTGCAGATCGTCTCGATGATGAGTGCAATTGCCTATAACGGGGTGCAGATGAAGCCCCTGTTGATTAAAAAAGTAATCAATCCCGATGGGTCCATTTTGGAGGAGAATATGCCCACGGTTCTAGGCCGTCCAATCCAGCCGTCCGCCGCCCGGCGGATGCAGAAGCTCTTGTCGGCGGTGGTGATGGAAGAGGATGGAACGGGCGATGATGCCCGGGTGGAAGGATACACCGTGGCCGGTAAAACCGGAACGGCGCAGAAGATTCGCCCGAAAGAAGAGGGTGGAGGATATTATTCGAAAAACTTCACTTCTTCCTTTGTTGGCTTTCTTCCGGTGGAAAGTCCGGAGATTGCCATCATTGTGGTGGCGGATGATCCGGGCACGTATACTGATAGTGGCCGTAAGGTCGGATATTTTGGTGGCACGGTTTGCGGTCCGGCATTTAAGGAGATTGCAGAGTTTGCCGTACGTTATTTACGCATTGCACCCGAGGGCAACCGGATTTATGTTGCGAGGCCGGACGAATGAAACTGAATGCACTATTAGAATCAATTACTTCGGTTGTAACGAGTGGATCCTCTACGGCGGATGTGGTGGGGGTTACCTGCGATTCACGCGCGGTTAAACCCGGCTGGCTGTTTGTTGCCATTTCCGGACATCAGGTCGACGGTTCCGAGTTTATTACGCAGGCGGTGTCGAACGGAGCGATTGTGGTGGTCTCAGAAAATGAGCTGTCGCTCGGCTCTGGCGTAGTGCACGTGCAGGTCAATCAAGCTCGCGTGGCTCTGGCCGAAGCGGCGAATGCATTTTACGGCGATCTTTCCCGCACCATGCCGATTATCGGTGTGACCGGTACCAACGGGAAAACCACCACCACCTATATGATTCGCGATGTGCTGCGAGCAGACGGGCGGAAGCCGGGCCTGCTTGGAACGGTGGCCTACGAAATTGGCGAACGCGTCCTGCCGGCGGCCCGCACCACCCCCGAAGCGCCCGATATTCATGCCCTGTTTGCGCAGATGAAAGATGCTGGCTGCGATGCGGCTGTTATGGAGGTTTCATCGCATGCGATTGCGCTGCATCGGGTGCACGGCATTGATTTTAATATCAGTGTATTCACCAATCTCACACAGGACCACCTTGACTACCATAACGATATGGCGACCTACTTCGATGTGAAATCGAAACTGTTCCAAATGCTGGAAAAAGATCACGACCACAAAGCCGTCATTAATATGGATGACCCGTGGGGCAGGAAGCTGATCGAGGAAAAAAACCTGAAAGCGGATGTTGTTTCCTACGGTTTTCACGAACGGGCCATGGTGTTTGCTTCAGATGCTTCGGTGAAAGCCGGCGGTACCTCGTTCAGGGTTGTCACGCCCTGGGGCGATGCTGATATTCATCTGCAGTTGCTGGGGCGTTTTAATATTCACAACGCACTGGCCGCTCTGTCGGTCGGCGGACTTTGCGGAGTGGGGCTGCCAACGATGGTGCGGGCGCTCGAAAACATCCGCGCCATTCCCGGACGGCTGGAGCTGGTGGAAAAACGGAAAGGCCGGAAATTTTTTGTGGATTATGCTCATACCGATGATGCGTTGAAAAATGTGCTGACCACCCTGCGGGAAATCTGCAAAGGACGGCTGATCGTCGTCTTCGGCTGCGGCGGTAATCGGGACCGGGGAAAACGTCGGATGATGGGGCAGGTTGCGGCTGCGCTGGCTGATTACAGTATTGTTACATCTGATAACCCGCGGGATGAAGAACCGGAAGCCATCGTGGCCGATATCGTTGAAGGGTTTGAAGATCCCGCGTCATTCACGGTGGTACTGGATCGATTTGATGCCATCAAAAAAGCAGTTCGTATGGCTAAGCGTAAAGATGTTGTGCTGATCGCCGGGAAAGGGCACGAAACGTATCAGGAATTTAAAGGAACCATAGTGCCGTTCGACGATCGGGAAACGGTACGGGAGCTGATGGGATGATCCCCGAATTCCGGCCAGGAGAATTATCGCAGTGGGTTTCCAAGCTTTGGAAGAACGGAATTCCTGAACAGAATATTACGGGGGTTTCGCACGATACCAGAACGTTGAAACCCGGTAATCTGTATGTCGCCATTCGCGGCGATCAGTTTGACGGTCACGTTTTTGTGGATGAAGCCTTTCGAAAGGGGGCCGCAGGGGCACTCGTTGACGACCGATTCCACTGGTCGGAAAATCCCATTCTTCAGGTTCACGACACGATTAAAGGCCTGCAGGAGTTAGCGAAGGGTTATCGCAAAAAATGGATCGGCTCCTCTGTGGGGATTACCGGCAGTGTTGGAAAAACAACGGTAAAGGAAATGTGTGCTGACGTGCTGTCGGTGAAAGGCGAAACCCATCGAACCGCCGGGAATTATAACAACCATATCGGACTACCGCTGACCATGCTGGCCATGCCCGCAACGGCGCGGTACGGGATCTTCGAAATCGGGATGAATCAACCCGGCGAGATCGGAACACTGGCTTATCTGCTCCAGCCGAAAATCGGAATCGTCACCGACATCTGCAATGCCCATCGCGAACGTTTCCAATCGTTGGAAGATATCGCCCGCGAAAAAATGAAACTGGCCCAGCGTGTTGCCGGTTCCGGCATGGTAATTCTAGATCGCGATTCCGAATGGTATGCCATGATGCGGAGTCACACGTGTGCCAGTGTGCGGACCATCTCGTTCGAGGGGATTGCCGACTATGTGGGCCGTAAGGTGGGTGACGGCGTGCTGAACGTGGATGGGTTTGATTACACGATGCCGCTGCCGGGCGAGCATATCATGCGCAATGCGCTGCGGGCTGTTGCCCTCGGTCGGGAACTGGGGATGAATCCATCAGAAATTTCAGAAGGGCTCCGTCGTTTCAAGGCACCGCCGATGCGTTGGCAGGAGTCGGAATTCAATCGAATTCAGTTTATCAACGATGCCTATAATGCGAACCCGCTCTCCATGCGCGCCGGGCTGCGAACCTTTGCCCGACTTCCAGGGATTGGAAAAAAATGGGTGGTGGTGGGCGGTATGCGCGAACTCGGAACGACTGCAGATGAAGAACATGCGGATCTGGGAAAATTTATTGACGGACTCGGTCTTGACGGCGTCATTACGGTAGGCGAACTTGGGCGGCGTATTGCCTGTTCCGGCCCGCAATCATTTTTCCAATGTTCGGAAACCGCCGAAGCCGCACAGATTTTGAAAGAACACCTTTCCCCCGGCGACCGCGTATTGCTGAAAGCATCGCGCGGTGAGCAGCTGGAAAAGGTGCTGACCCGTTTTAAGGAGATTTAGCAGGATGTTGTTTTATTTATCGTTATTGGATGGCTATCTATCGGAGCTGCGTCTATTTCAATATATTTCCACCCGAACGATCGGGGCGGCCGCCACGGCCTTTGTCATTTCACTGATTTTCGCCCCCGCCCTGATCAACCGCCTGCGCATCATTAACTTCGGAGACTTGGAGGAAGACGAGCGCGTGGGCGCTCTGGACAAGCGCAACAAGGTGGGCACGCCCACAATGGGCGGATTGCTGATTATTCTGGCAACTGTTGGATCTTCATTGCTGTGGGCCAAATCCTCGAATAAATATGTCTGGATGACGCTCAGCACTTTTGTGGTGATGGGCATGATCGGTTTTGCCGACGACCTACTGAAGATAAGACGCCGCAACGGGTTGAGCGTAAAACTAAAATTTGTTCTGCAGCTGCTCTGGACCGTCATCATATTTGGAGTGCTGTGGGCCCTGCCCGAAACGAGGGAACGGCTTACGGACTTTATGGTGCCGTTTCTGAAAAATCCGCTTTTTCAGATGGCCCTGATTCCGGCTTTCATCTTTATGTTTCTGGTCCTCGTCGGTGCTTCCAATGCGGTCAACCTGACCGATGGTCTCGACGGCCTGGCCATTGGTTGCTCGAACTCGGTAGCCGCCGCCTATCTTGTGCTGACCTATGTGGCCTGTAATTGGAAGTTTGCCGGCTACCTGCAGATTCCTTTTGTGGATGGCAGCGGCGAATTGACCGTTTTTTGCGGAGCTTTAATTGGCGCCGGGTTTGGATTTCTTTGGTATAATTGTCATCCCGCCAAAATCTTTATGGGCGATACCGGATCGCTCGCCCTCGGCGGTGCCATTGCCATGCTCGCCATCCTGATTAAACAGGAGTTGCTGCTTATAATCGTTGGCGGTGTTTTTGTGATGGAAGCCGCCAGTGTCGTGATTCAGAGCTCGTGGTTTAAATTTACCAAAAAGAAATACGGACAAGGACGGCGCGTTTTCAAATGTGCGCCGTTGCATCACCATTTTGAGTTTGTCGAAAAAGAACGGGCGATGGATGAAAACCGTACCCCTGAACTGGTCGAAACCGTCATCGTAACCCGTTTCTGGATCCTCTCCATCATCTTCGCCCTCATCGGCATCGCAACCCTCAAACTGCGGTAGGTCGGCAGAAAAGAGCGAAAAAGAGAAAGGTTCTAACCACGGATGAATGCTGATGAAATGGATTCAGATAACCCATTTCTCAGCGAGTGTTCAATTTTTTATGCGGTATGAAAAAAATGAAAATTGCAGAAACTTTGATTATAGTATTCTTTGCCACTTTGCCATACGTCAGAGGTGAAGTTGAGTTCGATGTTCCGGATGAGATTTGGAAGTCGCTCTACTTTAAGCCGATTAATGAGCTGACAGTTGCTGCAGAACTTGCCCCACTTCAGGAAAAAACTATTGAGGGGCAAGATGGAGAGTTGCGTATTTGGAAGGGTTTCGGATTGTCGCATCTTAAAGGCTTAATAATAGAAAAAAGAAAAAACGGCTTTCTCGTTACATATTTACGCCAAAGCTATAATACTTCGAGAAAGACATTTGATGTCTCACAGAGCCTGATTGAACCTAAGATTCCCCCTAAAATGATATGGGAATGGCTTGAATCGGAGGGACTGTTTCATATGCCTGACGATAGCAAGTTGGAGAGCGATGGTATTGGTGTTGTTGATGGGGTTAGTTATGTCTTCGAGTACCGAAACTATTCAGTATACAGGACATTCAAATATGGGAATCCCGGATTGCATCTTCAAGACGAGGCGAAGCAGATATATCGCATGATGATGGTTTTGGAAAAAGAGTTTGGCATTGATTTTTATCAATCGACAGGTGCTTTGCCGGAATACGTGTCCGATGGTCAAGTCGTCTTAGTTAATAAGGGTGATGTGGTTGGTGCCTATCAGCTGTTTGGCCAAGAGATGTCATCGCCTGGGAATCCACATGGTTCGGCTCTTTTGAAATGGGCATATTGTTCTACAAACAGTGGGGTGCTAAATCTTAATAATTGTAAACAGGGTGATATTAAAATTTCAAATTCCGAGAAAATTGAGTTCGGTCCATTTTCATCAATCCGGTGGAGTATAAGGTCAGAAGGAAAAGGAAGGGTTTATTACCCCGATCCAGATGGAACGCTAAAGGGGGATCCTGGGAGAGAGTTCGTCGCCATAACAGATGAATATTCCATGGATGGAATTAATTGGTCTGATTCTAAGTGGAAATATAAAGCAACACATGTCGAGCTTCCGAAACTTCCTTGGGAGTAGTGCATTATGATGAAATATCAAACAGCACTCATTCTCGGGTACGGCCGGTCGGGCAGGGCAGCGGAAAAGCTGCTGCAGGCCGAGGGGTGTGTAACGGTTGTGGCTTCCAATGATCAGATGGACGATGCCGATTTTTTCCAAACATTGGAAACCGCGGATTTTGACGTCTGTATTGTCAGTCCGGGTTTCGGACTTTCCAATCCTTGGATAACAGCGGTGCAGAAGGCCGGGCTTCCATTGCTTTCGGAGCTGGAGCTGGGATGGTCGCGGCACAATGGAAAAACCATTGCAGTGACCGGGTCGAATGGAAAAAGTACGGCGGTGAAGTGGATCTGCGAGAGTCTGATCAAGGATGGGAAAATGGCGGCGATCGGGGGGAATTACGGCATTCCGGCCTGTGAGGTGGTGGTGGAGCAACCGGATCTGCAGTGGTTGGTGCTGGAGGTGAGCTCGTTTCAGCTGGAAACGGTGCAGGAATTTCATGCCGATGTGGCATTGGTGCTGAATGTACTGCCCAATCATCTGGATCGGCACGAAACCATGGATTGCTACCGCAGGATGAAAGCACGGATTTTCGGAATGAGCAAGCCGAGCAGGGTCTGTCTGGTTCCGGCGTCCCTGCGGGTCAGCTTTGAAGCCGACGCGGCGGGAAGCCGGAATTGGGTCACTTTCGGAGAAAACGGTGATTTTGAGTATCGGTCGGGCAAGGTGTTCCAAGGATTGGAACGTATCTTGAATCTTGAGGGAACGCTTTTCGATTCACCTGTAATCGGGGGGTGTACGGGTGCGGCAATGGCTGCTTTGGCGGCTTCGATTGATCTGTCTTTCACGGCTGTTGAGCGTGCGGCCCGTCAGTTTAAACCGTTGCGGCATCGGCTACAACGACTTGGCGAGGTGGCCGGGGTGGTTTTCGTGAACGACTCGAAGGCCACCAACCTCTCCGCCATGGCGGCAGCACTGGGGGCGTGCGGAAGCAATATCCATTTGATAGCAGGCGGTTTGCCGAAGGAGTCGGAATACACTTTTGTTAAAGAAATACTGGCAGAACGGGTAAGGACTCTATACCTTATTGGACAAGCATCTCAGGCGATGTTTGAGGCTTGGAACGAGGTTTGTCCGTGTGTGGTATGCGGGACACTTGAAGGAGCGTTCAGCAATGCTGTAAAGGCCGCCAGGATAGGGGATACCATTCTTCTTTCTCCCGGTTGTGCAAGCTTCGACCAGTTCGGCAGCTTTGAGGAACGTGGAGAATGTTTCGAAAAGCTGTTCAATGGTGTGGAACATGCTTAAATTAGGTGCTTCGTAAAAAAAGTGAAAAGTCGACCTGCGGGGCGCTGGAATAGGAGTTTTAACATGAAGATCAGATCAACAGTTTTTGCAATGCACGTTGCTGTATTGTGTGTATTTGCCCTCACGCAGGGTTGTGTCACCACCGAATCGCAGGGCAGTGGCCGCGGTGCCGGAGCCAGGCACAAAGGACCTTTTAAACATGAGCACAAAGGAAATAGCTCTGAAGTAGCCGAAGGCTCTGCAGTGGCAATGGACCCTTATGGTGCATACGAAGATGACGGTGCGGCTGTCTATGAAGAAGCGATCATTTTCGAAAGTACTCCAACCGTTGAGCCAACCCCGGCCGCAACCTCTTACGGGCAGACGGAAATCTACATTGTTCAGAAGGGCGATATGCTTTCGCAACTGGCCGTTGACTTCGATACCACGACTGCAACGCTGGTTGAAATGAACGGACTTTCCAATCCCGACGTACTTTATGTGGGACAGGAGCTCAGTGTGCCGGCAGGACGCGGTGCTTCAAAAACCACTTCCAAACCGACCGGAACCGTCAAGAAGGGCGGAACCTACACCATTCAGAAGGGCGACACCCTGTCCGGTATTGCGGTGGCGGCCGGCGTAACGATCAACGATCTTCGTGACCTGAACGGAATTAAAGGCGATAAGATCATGGCGGGCGAAGAGCTTAGTATTCCTTCATACGGAAAAGTGCCTTCTACCGGCCGTTCTTCCAACAAGACCACCACCACGAAGAAAACCGAAAAGACAGCTGAACCGCAACCGGCTGCTCCGGTTCCGGAACCAGCCCCGCTTTCATTCGATACAGCTGCTCCGGCTCCGATTTCGCCGGCAGCGCCCATGGAAGTTGAGATGGTCGTTGACGAAGTGATGTATCCCGGCGAAACCCTGGACGACAAAGCCCGTCAATACGGCGTCAGCAAATCTGAAATCATGCGCCTTAACGGCATCACCAGCGAATCCCAGATCAAAGAAGGTCAGACCATTCGTATTCCGGTTGCTGAGTAATCCGATCGGCGGGAATCAATGCGTAGAACGATTTCTCTGTTTATCGCCATTGTATTGATTCTCGTCACTCTCGGAATCCTCATTCTCGCGAGCGCCAGCTCGGCGAAATATGACAAAGATGCCTCCTATTTTGTAAGGCACCAGCTCACGTGGCTGGCGCTTGCGTTTTGTGCCTCCGCTTTTGCAGCGCGTTTCGATTATCGCCTTTACCAAAAGCTGGCCATACCGGTGGCGGTGATCTCCGTATGTCTGTTGGTACTGGTCCGCATTCCAGGCATCGGAACCATCATTAACGGCAGTTACCGTTGGTTGCGTATCGGCCCGATTACCATCCAACCCTCGGAAATTTCCAAACTGTCGGTTATCATCCTGTTCTCCTGGTGGCTGGCCCGCAATCAACGGCGCATCGACGAATTGAAACGCGGTATTCTGATTCCTTTTGCCATGCTTGGCTGTTTTGCCGTCCTGCTGGTTATTGAGCCGGACTTCGGTACCACCATGCTGGTTTCCTCCGTGGCCGTTAGCATGATGTTCCTCGGCGGCGTCAGTGTGGCCCCGTTGCTGGTTACCGGTTTAGTCGGACTCCTGGGCGTTCTGGTGCTCATCTTTCATAACCCGGAACGCATGAGCCGTATTCTCGCCTTCCTGGATCCTCAGAAATATGAGCAGGATAAGGCCTGGCAGCTGATCAACTCGTTGCGGGCTTTTGCCGGCGGGAATGTCGGTGGAGTGGGATTCGGCAACAGCATGCAGAAATATCATTATCTGCCGGAAGCGCATACCGATTTCATTTTTCCCATTATAGGAGAAGAGCTGGGACTAATTGCATCACTGATCGTGGTGCTGATGTATGTATTACTGTTTATCTTTGGCCTGCGCATTGCTCTGAGTGCCCGCGATGATTTCGGGCGGTTGCTGGCGTATGGTATTACCTTGATGATTACGATTCAGGCCCTGATCAATTTTGCGGTGGTCACCGGCTGCGTTCCAACCAAAGGGTTGGCATTGCCTTTCATCAGCTACGGAGGATCGAGTCTGGTGATTTCCGGCGTCATGATCGGGATTCTGGTGAACGTGGCCTATTCCAGTATGAAATCCCCCTCGAAAGCATCGGCGAATCCCTTTAAAGACCGGGCCAGAAAGGTGTGACGTGATGCGTGATGTTTGAGGCGAGATTAAGACCTTCACGGCTCACGCTTCACTCATCAGGAAAACGGAGTTTTTTTATGAACGATCAATACGAATTATTAGATAGCGGAAATGGCCAAAAGCTGGAGCGCTATGGCGATATTATTCTCGACCGCCCGTGTGCTCAAGCCGTATGGGAGCCGCAGAATTCCAGCCTTTGGAAAAATGCTACGGCGCGCTTCGACCGCGTCGGCGGCCTGAACTGGGAAGGGCGCGGTAAAGTTTCCAAACCCTGGAATGTGGAAATTGCCGGAGTGACCATGAAACTGTCGGCGACCGATTTCGGGCACATTGGCGTTTTTCCGGAAACGCGCGCGCTTTGGAAATGGATCCGGGAAACGCTGGCCGAGCAGACGAAAGCAAAAGGTCGCACATTAAAGTTTCTCAACCTGTTTGCCTATTCTGGCGGTGCCACGCTGGCCGCTGCACAGGCGGGGTCCGAATGCTGCCATCTCGATGCCTCTAAAGGCATGGTCGACTGGGCCCGCGAAAATGCGGCACTCAACAGGCTGCAGGACGCACCCATCCGCTGGATTGTGGACGACGTGATTAAATTCCTGCGGCGCGAAGTGAAACGCGGAAATAAATATGATGGAATCCTGCTGGACCCACCATCGTTCGGGCGCGGGAAAAAGGGCGAGCTCTATAAAATTGAGGATCAGCTGATGACAACACTCGATCTCGTGCATGAGGTGTTGAGTGACGATCCGGCATTTGTATTGCTCACCTCGCACACCCCCGGCTTTTCACCGATTGTGTTGAGCAATCTGCTGCGGCAATATCATCCAACCGGACGTTTTGAATGCGGTGAAATGCTGCTCACCGGAAAGCCGAATGTAAACCAACTCCCGAACGGCAACTGGGCGCGCTGGATTAATGATTAACTATGTGGCATCTGAGCTGGATCCGTTGATTCTGTTTGCGGATAACCATTTGCTGGCGGTGAACAAACCGGCCGGTTTGTTGACGCAGGACAGCGGGACCGGACTGCGCAACCTCGAGGACTGGGCGCGCGAATGGGTCCGGGTTGATAAAAATAAACCCGGCGATGTTTTCCTCAATGCCGTGCATCGGATTGATAAAGTCGTCAGTGGTGTCGTGCTTTTTGCCCGTACCAGCAAGGCGCTGACGCGTTTGAATGAAGACATTCGTAAGCGCAACTGTAAAAAGATCTATCATTGTTTGGTGGAGGGTCAGTTGAAGAAACCGGCCGATACACTGGTGCATTGGATGACCCATGAAAATCATCGGGCCCGCATCTGCAGGGAAGGGCAGAAGGGCGCGCAGCGAGCCGTCCTGAGCTATCGAAAACTTCCAGACATTGGAAAGTTCCAATGTCTGGAAATTAATCTGGAAACCGGGCGCTATCATCAGATCCGCGCACAGCTTGCCGCCATGGGGAACCCGATTGCCGGGGATGAAAAATACGGTGCCCGGCAAAAATCTAAATCAGGTGATATCGCGCTACACAGCCGAGAACTTTACATCACACACCCGACGCTGAAAGAACCGATTAAAATTGAGGCCCCGTATCCGGCCAACTCGCCGTGGTGGTTCTAATTGCAGAGCGTCTATTCTGCCTGTTCAACACTCACATCGTAGAACCCTTGGTCATTCACGGAGTGCACGGTGTCGGTATAGCTGTCCTGCGGATAGGCAATGCCGGTTTTTAGATGTTGGAATTCTTCATCGAGCTGCGGTGCCCAGCGCACACCATAGATCCGATTGCTGATGGCATCCCAACTGATGATATAATGTGAATTTTCAACGATCTGATTGGATGCCAGCGTGACGGCAAAGCGGGAGTTCGAATTTGTGGGATTTGTGCCACTGATGTATTCATCAAAGTTCGATTGCCCATCGAGATCAAAATCGTTACCGGGTTCTCCGTCGGGATTGTTTATGGAGTTGAAATAGGAAATTTCCCAGGCGTCGTCTATGCCGTCCTGATCGTTATCGACAATCGGACTTGAAGCTGCATCCGCAACACCGGGCGAGCCTCCGACCGAACTGCTCTTGCGCCAGTTGGCCACGTCGTTTCCGTAAGCAGTAAAACTGATTCGTTCAAGAGAATGTCCCGTTCCGTCTGCTTCGGTCGGCCACGGCGCAACGTCGTCATATGTGATACGATCGATGATCACATAAGGTACATCTCCCGCATATGGGCCCGTTTGCACGGGTTCGTCCGGTGCGCGGAGAGTGATGCTCTCGCCGCCATTGTCCAGTTTTCCCGTGTAGCTGAAGATCTGAATACTGGCTGGAATGCTGTAGGTGGACCGGAATGCTTCGGGTGTAATCGTATCTCGAACTAACAGCAAGACCCCGCCAGCACCGAGGGAAATGCTATCCTCCGGGAATTGGAAGTCGATACCGCCGACTTTCCAGACATTGGAAGGATTATATATTTCGAACAGCGGCACACTGCTTTCCGATGTGTTCAGTAACTCAATATATTCGTGCCCGTTAGCAGCCGGGTTATACATAATCTCGGAAACGACGACCGGGCCGACAACAGGATCCGTATTGGCAGCCATGGGACTGAATGATTTTAGAGAAGGGAACTGTTCCTCGCCCAGGCTGGTTACATGGCGCCCGAAGCTGATTCCGTTGTAGGCCCCCTCGAAACTGAAGCCGTGGCTGTAGCCGAGTGTTGGGGAAAACAGGTGTACCTCTTCCCCGGTTGCACTGAGAGAAAAGGCAGAACCAAATTCGTCATCGGCAAATTCCAGTATGGAGGAAACATAGTGACCTTCATAAAAAACCTGATATCCATTGGGTTGAATAACGGTGCCGGCCGGTATGGCCCATTTCTGTGGCAAATCGTGATCATCCGTCAGATACCATCCTCCAAGGTCTACCGGCTGGCTGCCGGGATTGTACAGCTCGATTGTATCGCGCTGGGGTTCGTCGGTATGTGTGAGCACTTCGTTTACTTTCACGTTGGCGAGTCCGGGGATTGGATCGTCGGATCCCGGAGAACCGTTTGCTGTTGCCGAAGCACGCCATGCTTCAGTGATGTCCTGACTGCCCGAAGGGTTGGCGTTGGTTGGAGTCAGCGAAAATCCGTAGCCATCGGCTGGCAGGGGCCAAGGGGTGCTGTCGCCATACTCTACGGAAGTTATGACATCAAAGAAGAGGGCTTTTGCTCCTTGAGGTTCGGGGGAGAGTGATTCCTCTACATAAACAGTATTACCCTGTACCGACTGGATCGTGAAGATCCGGTTGTTGCCGTAGTGGCCGGAAAGGCTGATCTGCATTCTGTCGCCCGCACCGATTCCGGGAGGTATGCTCTGAAGGGTGACGGCCCCGATGCCTTCGCTTGTCGTTTCCATACTAAATATATCGTGACGTATGCGTGTGCCCAAGGCCAGTTCCACCCGTTCTCCCGAGTTATCGAGCTTGCTGGCGGGGTAATCACCATCCGGTGTTATGGCAGGATAGCGCTGCGCAAAGTCCACTGGGTTTCGGGCCAGGACCGCGAAACCGCCGGGGGCGAGTGTTGCTCCGTCGGGAAAGGTGTAATTAATGCCGCGCGTAAACGTGACGCCACTGAGCGGAAGCATATTTTCTCCGGTATTCTTGATTTCCACAAACTCATATCGGTCACCTGCATATAGAAAGTCACAAGTTATGCTGCCGGAACTTTCGTCGGTCAGCGGCTCCGTCAACAGCACCTTCTTTGTTCTGGTTTGGCCGATACTTCCTTCGTAGATCACCTTTCTGATCGTGAACGTGCCATTGTTGTCAGGATTGCTTGCGCCGCTGATAACGACTTTATCCTCTCCGGTGAGGACATCGGGCAGGGTGTCGGAAAACACAAGCAACGCGCGGTTGGCGTAGCTCGGGTCGATGGACCCGGCATCACCCATAATAGACGATACGGTCGCGCCTTCCTCCATGAGTGCATCCTGTGGATGGTACATGATTTCAGTGATCTTGAGATTGCTCCAGTCCCGTTCAACGAAAAAAAGAGTCTCGTGCAACGCACTCCAGACATCGCCCTCGAGCGTACGGGCCTTGACGCAAGTGGTTTCATTAAGAGGGATGGTTGTTCCTGTTCCGGCACTGATTCCCTGGGCGGCACCTCCTTCTGCACGAGGGTCGGTTCCGTCGAGGGTGTAGTAGATGGTTCCCGCAGCACCATCGCGTTCGATGGAAAGACTGAAGCCGTTGGAAACCTCCGCGCGCGCAACGTCGATGGTGGCGCCACTGTCTTTAAAAAGCGGCGGATTGACCGCAGGATACTTACCATCGGCAATGAGCGCTGCAATAAGCCGGTCGGCCTTGCCGATCGTTCCGGCGGCTACGGCCGCACGCGCAGATGCCCATTCATTATCTCTTGTGCGCGGGGGTTCGATTCGCTCGTCGCCCCACCTTGCTGACTCAGATATTATGGCTGTATAAATCGAATCGCACAACGTGTTCCATCGTTCAAGCACATGGTCATCAGTCAAGGCGCCTCCATTGAAACAGGCCTTATAAGCGCGATCAGCAAAGTTTATCCGGTATTCGGCGTTGTTGTTCCACATGTTGTCGAACCCTGCGCACTTGCTGAAGTTTTGCATAAATGGATCGTCGCTGCTGCGCTTGCTTCCACCGCCAAACGCATCTTCGGAATCCCAGTTGAAGAAATGAACTTGTCCGCCCGGGTTATTGCCTACTCCATAATAGTATTGGGGAAAATCTCCCACGCTCGCATAGGAATTGATCAGGCACATGTCAGCATGGTTATTGATATTGCAGTATTCGAGTAACGTGGCGAGGCTGGCGCTCTTCGATGCGGTATTCAGCCATTCATCATAGCGGTCATCAACCCCCGCAGTATCGCCGTCCTTGCCCTTCCCGCAATAGTAGTCCTCCTCGTTACCTCCGAGATAACTGGCAGCAAAAGCATCATCCTGCCGCTCGCAAGGATTATAAAGCCCCCAATAGATGCCATTCAAATAGAGGTGAACAAACGAACCATGTCCACCAATACCGGTCATATCGATCTGCAGATCGCGAGCGAGTTGATCGCGCGTATAGACGGTGTTTAAAGCGTCGTAGTTTATTCCATAGCTTTTGTTATGACCGGCGCGGAGCACCAGTTTATCGAAGCTTTCCGCCGCGTTGTCGGCATTTAGTGGCGCGTGCTCGAAAAATGAGTAGTTCAGGCTCCCATCCTCATATTGTCGGCGGAAGCGAATGCCGAACGACTGTTTGTGGTCATAGGTTCCTTCAGTCCAGAGGCCGCCCCCTCCCTGATTCTTTATTCCGCAATCAATTTGAAAGCCCTTGAACCCGGAAAAGTACGGGGTGTCTGGATAGATCAATTCCATGGAACAGGGCATTTCCCAGCCCTCTTGCAGGTTGTCGCCGCGATGAATACCTTCGACCCCGAAGAGATCCTCGTGATTCATCACGATGGATAAAGTCGGGATAGAAAGTAGCGATTCATTTAATTCATCGGAATAAGCGGAGTCGTTTACCACATCAGGATCCATTTCTGTTGTGGTCCAGAAAACATAATCTCCGGCTGGACGAATGTCGCCCTGCGTTATGACTTCGGCTGGGAAAATGTAGGTGTGCGTATCGACATTACTCGGCAGCAATCCTTCATTGGATGCAAAAGCTCGCACCGTAACTGCGGGCGTTGCCTTCCATTTTCCGGTGGAGCTTTCCGGATCAATCAGGACCGTTACTGGATTTTCGCTGCTTATTGCTGAGGAAGACGTACGAGGATCGCTACCGTCCAGCGTATAGGTAATTGTTGCAGCAAGTGTTTCGGATGAAATTATCAGGTTGGTCGCATCGGAATAAAACCCGCGGTCGATGCTGAATTTCGTGTCAGATACATTGCTCTGCGCAAATGCCGGGCCAGTGTTGCAGACCAATATAAAAGCAGCCGCAATCCACCATTTTAATATGCGCTGTACCCATAAGCTACGGTGCTTTATCGCAATTGTGCGTAGTGTGTGATCGGCTTTTTTTATTTTTGGTATGATATCTATCATTCTCTAAAGTTATTCCGTTCTGGGTCTGGCTATAACTGCCCTCTATGAAGCTCTTTTTATGCCAGATCGTATGGAGATGATTTCCCTGGCTCAGAATACGTTGTGTGTGCGTTCAGAACCAAGACAGCTGCTTGAAGAAAGTGCTCAAAATTAGTTCTTCTTATAAAGCCGCGCGCAACTTGCCGCCATGGGGAACCCGATGGCCGGGGATGTGATATATGGGTCAAAAACAAAATTAAAAGATGGATGCATTGCTCTGCACAGCCGAGAGTTTCCTTTTGGAACCGCTAATCTCCGTCTGTTGTAGGCAGTGTGCTAGCTGAATTCTTAATTTAAGACTGCCAGCGGTTCAGGCGCCGGGTTTCCTCGCGGAAAGCATTGGTGAAAGAGTGGGTTTTTGCATGGAGTAAAGTCGAGCGCCCTTCATCGCTCCGAGTATAAATTAAGTCGGAGGGCCCAACATGCCGCGCCCAGTTTCGGTAGAAGATTTCGGCCCGCTCTTTTTTTATTCCCAACCGGGCCGGGACGGCATGAAAGTCATCGCGCCGAAAGCCGAGAAACGAGCCTTCACGAATCACCAGATAGCGCGGGTTTTCAATAGGGCCAAGTATTTCGGCGAGGCAGTCTGCAAAGATGGATGACTCAAAGTAGGTGCCGCCACTGAGGCAGAGATAAGAACTTTGATCAGGCGCTTTAGTTGAACGAATATGTAAGCGCCGAAAGCCCGTTTCAATTAAACCCGCTTCGCATAAGGAACGACATAAAGCGGTGCCGATTTGACGTAATGCTCCATCAACAGGGAGATACCGAAGGCCGATTCGCAGGGCGGTGAGGGACTCTTTAAATCGAGTGCATACCATCCATAAAGACGCAAGTCCCAGACCTATAAAGAGGAACGATACTCTGTGGTGTACAAAGATTGCATTCCAGCAATAGAAGGAGGTGAGGGCACTTAGCAATCGGAACAAAACGTGTCCCAGCGTATTGCGCAAATGGAAAAGCCGGAGCTGAGGGAGTGTGTTGGCTTCAACGGAAGGAATTACGCGTGCACGATCATCAACAATGAGTGCCGCATTCCAGCGATCAGCAACTTTATCGATCCGGCGAAACCGATGTATCATCTGCCGGTTATTTGCGAAGCAGGCGAATGTATGCAATTCAGACTGTATGGTTTCCAATCCGGTTGCTTTCATGCGTTTGAATCCGCTCTCAATACACGGATCGGACTCTGACAGCCCGACGAAGGTATCGAACCTACGCGTTAGGTCTGTAAGATCAGCCAGACCGCTTTCACTGTTGAAATCAAGAGCCAGCAGGTGCCAAATGCTGCTGACTTTTTCCGGGTGTGTTCTGTCGAGCCGAATGGCACGCCCGCGCATCTGATTGGTCAGCATGTAGGTGCCGACGGAGCTGGCAAGGATCAGCGAGTTCACAACCGGGGCATCCCAGCCTTCTCCAAGAAGGGCTCCTGTTCCAACCAGTGTTTTTATCTCTCCCCGGATCAATAATGCAGTAAAAACTGTGGTTAAAATGTTAAGCGAACCGCTGACTTTTACATAACCCGGGATTCGATTAAATGGCTCAAAGGTGAGCTTTTCTCCTTCGGGAAACTGGATGAGAGTCGGGACCAGCGTTTCGTGCAACACACTAAGCCGTCCTGTCAGCATTGCAATGGATTCTGCAATGGGTGAAATAGAACAGAGCCTTCGAAAAACCGGCCATGCTCCAAGGGTGGTTGTTCCCAGTGCATCGGATGAATTCAGCGCTTCGTCCCGAATGTAATCCGTTAGGATCACCTGCCGAAGTTCATCTCCCCGCTGTTTCAGCTCCAGCTTATGGATTGAGATGCAACCCTTTATCTTGTGTTCGCTCAAAGCCAGCGAACGCGACAGCCGGCGGGAGTGTACAATCGCGAGCTCATTTTTTCTTAATAGCTCGAGGGAGCGCAACCGTTTTTTAAGTTCTGAAAAATAGGTGGCATCAGCATCGCTCCATTCGACTTTTTTTCCAAAAAGCAGATGCTCCAACAGGATTTGCCACCAACTGCGCGTTAAGTGGGGAATGTCACGAGGAGAGAGGTCTAATTCCTTACGAAGCTTGGCGGAGCTTTTGCCTGTTTTATGATGTTGGAATGCCAAAAGTGCCAGTGCCGCTTTTGGTGCACTGTATACGCCTGTTAAATCGGGCTGATCCTTCAGCCATGGATGTGAAAGAGTCGCGGAGCAGAAGTCGTCATCATCGATCAGGTGCTGCAGCAGTTTTTTGACCTGTGAGTCGTAGGTGTGGATTCGTTCTTTTTCCGAGGGGCTAACTTCTACGGCCCAGATGTAATCCTGATGGGGACAGAGCGTTTTGGCTTTAATCAGTTCCGGAACCGAGATTTCCTCATCAATCGGGCCGCAAAGCTCCTCATAGCGACTCCACTCCCTTCCTATAGAGTCGTAGGGGGGTGTTGCGGTAAGAGCCACCAATACGAGGTTCGGAATTTCCCGACAGACCTGATCAAGTACTTTCCACCATTCCGTCCGCAGGTGATGAGCCTCATCGAGAATGATGACTTCCACCCGATGCTTCTTAAAGGTTTCAATAACAAAGGCGGCATCCACTCGTTCGGTTGGTTCATCCTGGGGGTCTTCCTGATCTAGGATTTCCGTGCGGGATTTGGCGTGAAGCGCCTGATAGGTAATGGAGGTCAATACGCCGGGTGCGTCTAACTGGTTGCTGACCCATTCGAGGCTCAGCGGATCGTCCGTCTCGCAAAAGTCTTTCAGTCGCATCAACCATTGGTCACGAATAATGCGAGTGGGTGCTAAGATGAACGTGCGTTTGCGCAGACGACGAAATGTCTCGAGTCCCAGCACTGTTTTTCCTGCCCCGGGCGCAGCCACCACATGCAGCCGCTGATCGCTTAAATGATGATCAATCGCATCCAGTACACGTTTTTGATAGGGCCGCCAATCATGACGGAATTTAAGAGAGTGATAATCAATTTCATCTTTTCGGGCGCGTTTGAACATGATTTCACTCTAGGTAAAAGTGAGCAAAACGCGAACTTTTGATTCATGGAAATGTTACAGCGCACTTTGAGATGTAACATCCATAAATAAAGCTCTTTATGTTTGCTGAGAAGTCCATATCCTAGGCGCTTCTAAACGGTCGTTTATCGGAAAATTAAAAATATGGAGGTCAGCATGTCGGTAGCAGATACAAACAGTCGCAATATCGAATTCAGTCTGGACCAGGTAAATTTGTCAGAGATGACGCGTGGTAGGAGTTATTATCCATCGCCGGCTTCATGGGATGATGAAGTTCTATATTTTTTGTTTGTGGATCGTTTTTCAGACGGTTGTGAATACGGAGGTTTTGGCGATGTCGAGGGTCAGGCGGTAGGGGGACCAACAGGGGACCGCAGTACAGCCCGTTTTATTTTTCCGGATGATTCACATACCGCGGAGCGGGAAAGCTGGTTTGAGGCGGGGCGTACGTGGTGCGGCGGAACCTTGTCGGGACTGACGGATAAATTGGGATATTTAAAGCGTTTGGGTGTCAGCGCTATTTGGCTCAGTCCGATTTTCCGTCAGGTCACTGAGAGTAATGATTACCACGGCTACGGCATTCAGAATTTCCTTGATGTTGATCCGCATTTCGGCACGCGTGAGGAGTTGAAAGCTTTTGTTGAACAGGCGCATCAGCAGGGGATCCGTGTGATTCTGGATATTATTCTGAATCATGCGGGGGATGTTTTTGCCTATAAAGATGGCCATAGTTATGACTACTATAATGGCCGTGTTTGGCCTGTGAATGGATTTCGAAAAGATATTAATGATGCCGGGAGCCTGCCATTCGGTCCGGTTGCGCATTCGGAAGAAAAGGGTGCGGTTTGGCCGGAAGAGTTTCAAACGCCGGATGCATGGACGCGGCAGGGACAGATCCAAGGCTGGGACGCATATCCAGAGTATTTGGATGGCGATTTCTGTACGCTGAAAGATCTGTTTTTAGGGGATGCATCCAAAAACCCGGACGAAGCGTGGGATGTTCAGAAGCGCATTAAACAGTTTAGGGCATCGCAAACGCTGATGCATCTGGCCGAGGTTTATAAATACTGGATTGCATATGCAGATTTAGATGGATATCGCATCGATACGGTGAAGCATATGGAGCCAGGGGCGGTCCGGATTTTTGCCAACGTGATTCATGAATTTGCGCAGTCGCTTGGGAAAGAAAAGTTCTATCTGATCGGGGAAGTCACGGGCGGACGGCCCCATGCGGTGAATATCCTGAACACGACGGGCATTGATGCCGCGTTGGGAATTAATGATATTCCCGATAAACTTGAATTCCTTGCAAAAGGCTGGCGCTCGCCGGGAAATCCCGAAACCGAGGAGCAGGACGGCTATTTTGAATTGTTCCGCAACAGTCTGCTTGATCAGAAGAATACGCACCAGTGGTTTGGTCAGCATGTGGTAACCATGTTTGATGATCATGATCAGGTGGGTACGAAGCATAAGTTTCGGTTCTGCGGCCAGGATGCGGATAGTCATCAGTATCTGCCAGCGGCTTTGGGGCTCAATCTGACAACCATTGGTATCCCGTGTATTTATTATGGAACCGAGCAGGCGTTCAGTGGCGCGGACCATCGCTCCGGTGACGAGAGCGATTCGTATAGTGATGTCTTTCTCCGTGAATGTATGTTTGGCGGACCGTTCGGAGCTCTTCAGAGTACGGATCGTCATTTTTTCAATGAAAGTCATTCAGTGTATGGATTCATGGCTTCGTTGTGCGCTGTTCGGCGGAAGCATATTGCGCTGCGCCGGGGGCGGCAGTATTTACGTCAGGTTTCGGCAACCGGACAGGAGGGTGATTTTCATTTTCCTCAACCGATCGGTGGCGAGTTACGGTGGGTGGTTGCCTGGTCGCGCATCTTTGCGGACAAAGAGTATATTTGTGCAATGAACACGGATGCCACGCAGTCGTTATCGGTGTGGATTACGGTTGATAAGCATCTGAATCCGGCTGGCTCCACGTTAAGTTGTCTGTTTTCCAGCGATGAAAATCAGCAGGGGTCGACCGTTCCGGTTGTTGCTACGAACGGGTCCGCAGTTCAGGTCTCCATTCCGCCAGTCGGTTTTGCAATCTTCTGTTGATGGAAAATAACCCAACCTAGGAATTTCGCCTAGAGACCAGTTTACACTTTTTCGAACCGGGCCACGCTTTCAACGTGGTTGGTTTGCGGGAACATATCGATCGGCTGGCAGGAGACGAGTTTGTATAGCCCTTCTTCGCAGAGCATCTGTCCATCGCGGGCGAGCGAGGCCGGGTTGCAGCTGACGTAAATGATGACGGGCGGCGCAATCTCGCGCAGTGCCTGGACGGCTTTGGGGTTCATGCCGGCGCGCGGCGGATCGGTGATGACCACATCGGGGGCACCGAAGTCGGCCATGTCCTTGCGGATATGTTTGATATCTTTCAGGTCGAGCCGGATGAACTCGCAGTTATCAATATCATGGCGTTTAGCGTTTTCGCGCGCATCGTTCACAGAGCTTTCGACCAGTTCAACGCCGAGCACTTTTTTACAGTGGCTGGAAGCGAAGAGGGTGATCGAGCCGGTTCCGCAGAAAAGGTCATAGACGATATCCGTGGGTTTGAGCTGTGCGGCTTCCAATATCTGGATGTACAGCTTTTCAGCCTGAATCGAATTGGTCTGAAAAAAGGAGTTGGCGGAGATGCGATAGGTGTAGTCGCCGAGCCGATCGGTAATGTAGCCGGGACCGTAGAGCACGAATTCCTTTTCACCGAAGGCCACGGTGTTTTTGGCGGAGGTGATATTGTTGACGAAGGTGGTCAGTTTATCGCCGAGTGCTTCCTGAAGTGTGGCCGATAGCTTTCCCATCAGCTCCGCATTGTGCGTAGACGTAACGAGGTTGACCATGAATTCGCCGGTGTTCCCGCCGTGACGGACCATGAGATTGCGAAGCTCGCCGGTGTGGGAATGGGTGGAATAGATGGGCAAAGCCTCTTTATGTTTGAGGCAGAAAGCGCGCACCGTATTCAGTGTAATGTTCATCTCTTCGGTAGAGAGATCGCAGTGGTCGATATCGATGGCTTTCGAATAGCAGCCGGGAGCGTGGAAGCCGAGGGCGAAGTCGAGAGGTTTTTCGTGGTCGCCCGGTGCAATATCCATTTCGTCGGGCGTCAGGTAGCGAAGATCGGTGAACGAGAAATCCATTTTGTTGCGGTAGCCGAACAAGGACGGAGCGGGAATGCAGTCGTCGCATTCAATACCTTCAAAACCGCCGAGGTGTTCAAGCGCATCCTGCACCTGTTTGCGTTTCAGGCGCAGCTGTTCGGTGTATTCCATGTGCTGCCATTTGCAGCCGCCGCAGAGTCCGAAGTAGCGGCAGATTGGGTCGGTGCGGTGGGGTGAGGGTTTGACCAGACCTTTGTAGCGCGCAACCAGATACTTTTTCTTAATCTTAAAGATCTCGGCTTTCACCACGTCGCCTACGGCGGCGGGGCCCTGCACGAAGATCGAAATACCGTCTTCCAGCCGCCCGAAGCTCTGGTTCTTGTCGCCCAGGTCGATGATTTCGACCTCCACCATCTGTTTCTTTGTATACATAGGCGCGGAACATAGTGGAGCATCGGTTTTGTGGCAAACTTGAACTCTATTGTAATTCGGGTTTGATGCCGTGGAGCAGGGGAGTATTCTGATCATTCAACGAAAGGATTTTTGAAATGGAAACGATCAAAGCAATTATGACGCGCCGCAGTATTCGCAGCTGGACCGATGAACCGGTGAGCCCTGAAGAACGGAACATTATTCTCGAAGCAGCCATGAACGCGCCCTCGGCTGCCGATGCCCGTCCGTGGCATTTTGTCACAATGGATGATCCGGCGGTGATCAAACAGTTTTGCGGGATGGGCGGAACGGAAATGCTGGCGGAATCCACCTTCATGGTGCTGGTCTGCGGCGATGTTTCGAAAGAAATTTATCCCGGCTTCTGGCCGCAGGACTGTTCATGCGCCGCGCAGAATATGCAGCTGGCGGCGCACGATATCGGAATCGGTTGCGTCTGGATTGCGATCCACCCATTAGAAGAGCGGGAACAGGTGTGCCGTAAGGTGCTGGATATTCCCGAGGCCATTACCCCGTTTGCCCTGCTGGCCATGGGCGTGCCCAACGAAGTGCTGGGTCCGGAGGTCCGGTTCGACGAAGAGCGGGTCCATACGAATAAATGGTAACAATTTGGTATTTAATTTTTGAACGCAACGTGGAATGATTCGTCTGATTTCAAAATAACACTGGAGATGAAAAATGGCAGAAGGCGTAATTGAACTGAGCAGCAGTAACTATGAAGACACCACCAAGAGTGGCGTTGTACTCGTTGATTTCTGGGCCCCTTGGTGTGGCCCTTGCAAAATGCAGACCCCGATCCTTGAAAAAGTTGCGGCGCAAGTCGGCGATAAAGCAGTAATCAGCAAAGTGAATGTGGATGAAAATCCTGAGCTGGCGGCTAAATACGGCATCCGCTCCATCCCCACCCTGATCCTGCTCAAAGACGGCGAAAACAAACAGCAGTTTGTCGGTCTGCAACAGCAGGCCGCACTGGTGTCCGCCATTGAAGCAGCACAGTAAAAATTCCAGACATTGGAACGAAAAAGGCGCCTCCCAGGGCGCCTTTTTTGTTGGGTAGCCGTGAGTTGGGTCAGCCCGTACATTGTAGCAAAATATTATCGGTACGGGTTCGCTTTCCGCCCTTCGGCCGGTGAAGCGAAGCTACACCGTGACGGTTTTGGTGTAGCAGCGTTTCACCTGAGCTTGCGAAGGAAAACGTTTCACGGAAGCGTTGAAGTCTCAAACAGGGTTTATGTCCCTTGAAAACTGACTGGTAGAAAATACAATAAAAGAATTTGTAAAATATTGCAGGGGAGGGGTGGATGTGTTTGTTTATGCAGATCAAAAAAGAGTTGCCTTTATAAATCGTGTGGTTAAAGCGTAAAGGGGAATTCCAATGTCAGAAATTGCTCTGTTTTGAACCAAGTGCTTTCATCTTTTATTTAGGCATAAGGGTCAGGTACAGGGGTAAGCTCGCACATGGTGGCAAAACATGAAAAGTTACATTGTGACCCCTGTTCCGCAATTGGAAGGTAAATTAATATGAATATAAAATATATGGCACTCTGTTTTTGCGCGGTTTTTTTGCTAAACATGCGTTCAAATTCAAGACAAGCTCTGTTTCCAGAAGAGCAAAAAGTACTTGTTGAGAATAATCTCCAGTTTCACGAATCTTTGGAGCTCTGTAGGGATCTGTCGATTGAATTTTATTCTGATCGTGGAAATTGTGTGCACGTGCTTGTGCACAAAAGAGAGGATGTGGATAGAGTCCTGCAGGTACTGAAGAAATATCCACCAGAGTTCGCAGTTAAAAAGTATAAAACTGAAGAGTCGAATTATGTCACTATTTTCATAGGGGGGCCATTTCCTCAAGACAAGGCGGGGGAGGAGTTACGGAAACGTTATATCATTACGGTAAAGGCTGATGAACTGAATGATGAGATTTGGAGAGTTGTTCGTGTTATTTCGAGTAGGGGGCAGAGTAGAATGGCGCTAGTTTAAGCGTCCTTTAGCCGTTCGTTTTCCCCGATGCGGCGTCTCTTTCATGACCTCGCGCGGAGCCGTCA
>JAROBA010000043.1 GCA_029432815.1 Pontiellaceae bacterium B1224
GTTGTTTTATTAAACGAGCTGCACATCCTTGTGCCACTCATCCGCATCCCCGGACCATCCGGGATTTCATACGGATACTCTGCTAATCGGCACTCGAACCATCCCTCTTAAGTCGCCGTATGGCTGACCGGCAATTTTTGCCGATGTCTCAAAAGCCCAAATAAAAAACGGGCCCCGTAACCGGAACCCGCCTTTTCCAAACCTTGGAAGTCATTTAGCCGAGCAGCTGAAGCACGCCCTGCGGCAGCTGGTTGGCCTGGGCCAACATAGCCGTTCCAACCTGCTGCAGAATGTTATACTTGGACATCTCAGCCGTTTCCTTGGCCACATCCACATCACGGATCCGGCTTTCAGTGGCGCTGATGTTTTCTTCATAGGAGCGCAGTCCGTCGAGGGTCTGGTCCATACGCTTCATTTCCGCACCCACGTCAGCACGCTGACTGCTAATGAAATCAATTCCTGCATTAACCGCAGTCACCGCGGCGCTCGCGTTAGTCTGATCCGAGATTTCAATCGTACCATCAACCAAATCCGCCCAGGTAGCACCCCCGACCACACCATCCAAATCGGTGGCCGTGTCAGACTGCAAGTCGATCATGACGCCATCAAAGACCTGTCCGCCATCAGCCCCAACTTGCTGACTGATCTGCGCACCATCAAACAGAGCAATACCGTTAAACTTGCCGGCGTCATCCGTGATCCGTACAATTTCTTCCTGCATCTGACCGAATTCCTTTTGAAGGATATCGCGATCGGTCTGCGATTTAGTACCGTCGTTGGCCATCACGGCCAGCTCGCCCATGCGCCCCAGCATGTCGTGCATTTTCTGCATCCATGAATCTGCGGTCTGAAGGTAGTTGAGCTTATTTTCAACGTTACCCGCTGCAGCAGCCGTATTACGGGTCTGCGTGCGCAGACGTTCGCTCATCGCCAGACCTGAGGGATCGTCGCCTGCATCGTTAATGCGACTGCCCGATGAAAGCTTCGACATGGAATCGCGAAGACTACTTACGTTACTGTTATAATTTTTCCAAACGTTGAATGATGAAATATTGTTGCTGACCTGCATTTGACGCCTCCTTGGCTGTTGTTTGATTAAACGAGCTGCACATCCTTGTGCCACTCAACCGCCACCCCGATTATTCCAGGATTTCCTGCGGATGTCTTCTTCTTCGGCCTGTCAGACCAAAAACTTAAATCCCATGCCCCAATCGGAAATTTTTGCCGATGACTCAAAAGCCAAAAAAAACGGGCCCGAAACGGGACCCGCTTTTTCCAAACCCTGGAAGTAATTTAGCCGAGCAGCTGAAGTACGCCCTGCGGCAACTGATTGGCCTGGGCCAACATGGCCGTTCCAACCTGCTGCAGAATGTTGTATTTGGACATTTCTGCAGTTTCCTTAGCCACATCCACATCGCGGATCCGGCTTTCAGTGGCACTGATGTTTTCTTCGTAGGAGCGCAATCCGTCGAGGGTCTGGTCCATACGCTTTATTTCAGCGCCGACATCCGCACGTTGACTGCTGATGAAATCCACCCCTGCGTTAACAGCCGTTACGGCCGCAGCTGCACTGGTCTCATCAGCGATAGAGATGGCTGCAGTCGCGCCGGTGCCATTGACCAGATCCCGCCATGTTGCGGTTCCCGCACCCGTCCCATCCAAATCGGTCGCCGTAGTGGACAGCAAGTCGATCTGCACTCCATCAAAGACCTGACCACCATCAGCACCAACCTGCTGGCTGATCTGTGTTCCATCAAACAGAGCAATACCGTTAAACTTGCCGGCGTCGTCCGTGATCCGTACAATTTCTTCCTGCATCTGCGCGAATTCCTTCTGCAGAATGGCTTTATCGGTATCCGACTTGGTACCGTCGTTGGCCATCACGGCCAGCTCGCCCATACGACCGAGCATGTCATGCATTTTCTGCATCCATGAATCTGCGGTCTGCAGGTAGTTGAGCTTATTTTCAACATTGCCCGCTGCCGCAGCCGTATTACGGGACTGTGTGCGCAGACGTTCGCTCATGGCCAATCCGGACGGATCGTCGCCGGCGTCATTAATGCGGCTGCCCGATGAAAGCTTCGACATGGAATCGCGAAGACTACTTACGTTACTGGTATAGTTTTTCCAGACATTGAATGCCGAAACATTATTACTGACTTGCATTGTGTGCCTCCTTGGCAGTTGTTTGATTAAACGAGCTTCACATCCTTGTGCCACTCACCGCCTCCCCGGACCATCCGGGATTTTACTGCGGATACACCTCTATTCGGCCCGGAGATGAAAGTACTTAAACAGACTGCTGATAAATATTCCGAACCGGCAATTTTTGCCGAAATGGGAACTACCCTCCCTTTCGCTCTGAATAGCAGACTGTGGCATCGGACATGCTAACGTTACGGGCATGAATACATCTGAGAAACAGTGGGAAAAAAGCACCTATGTCAGTCGGTCACATGTCGCGCAGAAACCGCGCGTCCACCGCGGCCCCTCGAAGCGCCTGACTGGTATCCTGAGATCTGAGAAGGTGAAACTCAATCCGGAGCCGATCGAAATCGGGGTGAAACGGGAAAAAATCCAGGTGACGCCCGTCATGAAAGAGGGCCAGATAAAGGCATTGCACGTTGTCTGCCCTTGCGGTTGCGAATCCACGTTTGATATCCAATATGCAGCAGGAGGAAAAACCACATGACCCCCAAACCTCTGGCCTTATTCTCCATACTGGTCTTATTGACCGGCGGGTGCACTCACGTCCCGAAAAATGAACCGATCAAGATTAATATCGATCAGAACTCCCCTGTGCGCATGCATGTCTACGACTGGACCACAGAACCTGAAAAAGAAAACAAAAACACAATCGTTGTTAATAAACAGATTCTGATCCTGCCCCCTCTGGGTATCGATGATACCAAACAACAGGACGCGTTCTACCGCCAACTTTACGGGGGTGCTCAGCGCCGTTTTGCCACACCTTTCAAAGTTATCCGTCCGGACAGCGCATACGCGCCTTATATTGCGGACAACAACCTTATGCGCAACGACGGATCGCTTGATATTGGAGAGATCGCCTTTCTCGGTGCCCTAATGAACTGCACCCATGTCATCTGCCCGAATGTCCGCGAACTTAATCCCTATCATCCGCAGCGCATTGATCTCAGCCTGATTATTATCAATTCAGGAAGCAGTAAGGTCTGCGCAGAGCTCACCGCAGTCTTCGATGCCAAAGAAAGTGATGTGTTCGATTATTTCATACAATACAGCACAAATCATAAACAGGAAAATGAAAGCAAGGACGACCTTGGATTTAAAATCAAGTCGCCGGTCGCCTTTCAGGGGTTTGTTGCTGACATGTGCACGACTGTGATTGCAGACAAACTTTCGCTATAAAACGAGGCCTCGATAATGGAAATCGGATTTACCACCAGTTCTGCATCTGCAGTAAAATACGACATAGAGCCATCCAGCCGAATCCAAAACGGCCAGCAAAATGCCGAGTGCGACACCGTTTGCACATCCAAACAAGCACTTCTTCTTTCTCGCAGCCTGACCGGCCTGAAAGAACAACTCGCTCCCAGAAATGAACTGATTCAACAGTTTGCCGGAAAACTTGATGATCCGGTCGAGCTGGACGACTCCTCGTTGGACCGTATTTTCGACGGTCTTTTGCATTAGCAACGACACGCATTTTTACGCAAACAGGATCCAGCAGAACAGTACTCTTTCTGTAACTTCAGGTCGTCGCTTCATCAAACTCGAACTTCAAGCAGGCCTTGTCGGCAAATGCCATGCTCTCCGCCCCAAGGACTCTGCAAGAAATTTCCCTGCTTTACATAGAAAGCTTAGGTAGTTGGCATAAGGCTCGGTCCCAAAAAATTTTGTATCGAGCTACACGTTTTGTCTTTCCGGCGCCGTGTAAACGATCCCCGAAACAAGCGATCCTTACGAAGCGACAGGTCCGATGTATTTTTCCAGAATATCGAGAAGCTGCTGTTTGCGGATGGGCTTTGCAACATAGTCATTCATGCCGGCTTCCACAAAGGTTTCCCTATCGCCCTGCATGGCATGGGCGGTAAAGGCAATGATCGGCACGCGGCGGTCCGGATCCTCGCGCTCCCGAATCAGCTTCGTGGCCTCCAGGCCATCGAGAACAGGCATTTGAATATCCATCACAATAACGTCAAATGTGTGGCCGGAATCGGACGGGCCGTTTTCCAATCCTAGCGCCTCCAATGCCTTCTGCCCGTCCTCTGCTTCCTCCACCTCGCAGCCTGCGCGCTTCAAAAAAGTTTTCGCCATCAGACGGTTGACTTTGTTGTCCTCTACAATCAGCACTCTGGCACCGGAAAATGGATCCGGTTTTTCAAGGCTCTCCTCGCTCGAAGCCGTATCCTCGTTGCCATCTCGCGGCAGGGCATCGAGATAGATGAAGGGAAGTTCAAAAATAAAGGTGGATCCCTTGCCCTCTTCACTCTGCACCGTCAGGTTACCGCACATTTGGGAAACAAACTGGCTTGAAATCGTCAGGCCAAGTCCGGTTCCTCCATATCGACGGGTACTGGAGCCATCGGCCTGAGTAAAGGCCTCAAAGATTTTGGACCGGGCATGCTCGGGAATTCCGATACCAGTGTCTTCAACGCTGAAATGAATCTGGCAACGATGCTGTTCCTCATCCACAGCCACCAACCTGGCTTGCACACAAATCCTGCCCTTGCGAGTGAACTTGAATGCGTTGGTGATCAGGTTGCTGAAGATCTGGCGTAACGGCCCGTGGGCGGCCTGCACAAACCGGGGAATTTCTGGATCAATTACCACCTCGAGCGGAATGCCGCAGCTCATAGTCGAGGGCACAAATGCCTTCTCTAAATCAGCAAAGAACTGGTGCAGATCAAGCGGCTCAAGCAGAATTTCCACATGACCGCTCTCCACACAGGAAAGATCCAGAATGTTGTTTATGGTTCCCAACAGGTTTTCGCCCAGATTCAGGATGGTACCCACCTGCTCCTCCTGCTGCTGGTTGAGTGATGAGTCGAGGAGAATCTCGGACATACCCAAAATACCATTCAGCGGGGTCCTGATTTCGTGCGATGTATTAGCAAGGAACTCGCTTTTAGCAGCACTGGCGCGCTCGGCCACCGTGCGGGCATCCTCGGCCGCCTCTTTGGCCTGTTCCATTTGACGGGTCGCCTCCTCCATTGCAGAGGTGCGAAACTCAATTTCGCTGGCCATGGTGTTCACGCTACCTTCCAACACCCCGATTTCATCACCCGAACTATCGGTCTGGATCCGGGCGGAGAGATTTCCGTTCTGCACAGCATGCAGACAGCGCACAGTGCGCAGAATGCGGGGAACCACCAAACGGTTTACGATAAGCGCCTGAGCAAACCCCCCGACCAGGATGCACGCAAGCGTACCCAGAAAAAAGATGACTGTAAGCTGCCGCTTAAAGTGCATATCGTTTTCAGTGTTCACCGCAATCCACAGATAGCCGACCAGAGTCCCCTGCGTATGAAGCGGCACGATTACATTGCGACAGAATTCTGTTCGGTAAACATTTTTCCGAATGCGCAACTCTCCATCAACATCCATCAACTGTTCAAATATTGCACTTTCAGGATCAATTTCGCGCAATCTAAGCCCTTCTTCGCCAGCCGTCGAACTATAGAGCACGCGGCCGCTCGCCCGCACCACCATTGCTTTATCAACCCCCCGCCCAATCAGCCGGCCCAGCACCTCGGTATTGCGGGCCATGGAATAATTAAGCGAGCTTTCGGCCATGAGTACACCGGGAATTTGAGACTGCACAGCCAACTGGCTTTCTATATATTGCCCGAAGCGGCGCGAATAGTAGACCCCCAAGGCGGATAGAACCACCGTATTGATCAATAGAATGAATATCGTCAGCTTGACCGCCAGCGACTTAAACCCAATCGGCATTTGTTTCATGAATACCCGTTTTTCCAGTACCCGATGAGGAGCACCGCCACCGCTAAATGTAATTCAACAATGACATGTTGACCGTTTTAGTGGCCATCGCCAGCGCCGCTTGATAGGCCGTCTGTTTCTCGGTAAGCTCGCTTACCGCCTGTGCAATATCGATGCCCTCAATCGTGGAAATATCCTCCATCAGCAATACTTCACGACTGTCGCGAATTTCATTCACAAACGAAAGGTGCTCGATATATGCCCCGACAGAAGCCCGACCGACAATCACTTTCTCCGCCGCCGCATCAACCTGAGTCTGCAACGCGGTGTCTGCCAGATTTTCACCTGCCAACAGTTGATCGCGCATTTCTATCAGCGGCGCAAAGGCATCACTGGAATTCGAGATCAGAACCCCATCGTCCTGATCTCCGCCCACCAGCTGGCTCGGAAGCGCATCACCGGCGGCCACCTCAACCATGGCTGCGGTATTTCCCCCCGTGTACGTTACCGAATCAATTCTGCCATCGGCATTGCGGGTCACCGAAAAAGGTTCAGATTCAGCAAGAACCCCTCCAAACATGTAACCGCCACTATCTGACGGACTGTTTGCACGACTTAAAAGCTCCTCAAGCAATTCATCTACCTGACCGGCCAGCACATCGCGGTCGACCGAATTCAGCGTACCGTCAGAACCCTGAACAGCAAGCTCGGAAGCATTTTGCAGCAGATCTCCAATGGACCCTAGCACCTGATCTACAGCAAGCAATCGGGATTCAACCAGCTCAGCATTCCGGGCGTATTGTGTAAGCCCATCCTGTTGTTCCTGCAGTCTTGAAAGGCGCGCCCAGGCAACCGGATCGTCAGAAGCTTTCTCGATGCGCTTACCCGAGGCTATCTGTTGCTCTTTGCGGTATACGGCCGACTGATTGTCCATAATGTTGTTCGACAACATTTGACCCGACATCTGATTAGAAATTCGCATTATACTGCTCCTCGTGTGTGCTTTAGATAAGTGAGCAGGACAGATGCCACGCCGGTTAAAAAAATATCCCCTAGGCAAAACAGCCAAGTGTTTTCCTGACCACCTCGCAAAGAAGTTCCGGGGAAAAAGGCTTGGTGAGCACAGTCGTATCGGATACCCGGTGGGCTACATCTGCGGGAGAATAAGCCGTCATAAGAATCACTTTCGAAAGCGGGAAATAATTCCTGAATTCCTTTGCGAAGGCCACGCCATCCATATTCGGCATGCGCATATCTGTCAGCAGAATATCGATCATACCGGTATGAGACTCGACAATCTGCAAAGCCTCTTCAGCCGATTCGGCACTTAGTACCATATATCCTTCCTGCACTAAAATAATGCGGGTGAGGTTCAGCAGGCACTCCTCATCGTCCACCACCAAAACGGTTGCATTCCCTCCCCCTAATTCAGACATCTCGACCTTTTCGTTTCGCTGCTAAATTATAAAATAGTATTGGAAATACGCCTTCACTCAAGGAAATACGAAAACATATGCATAAAGCCCTGATAAGAGTGGAATACCCTCTACTCACTTAAACAGCAATCGCCAGTTCCGCCCTGCGTCGTGCTCGGATCAGCCGCTCTTTCGAAGATGAAATACCCAGCTCCTCGCGATATTTCGCCACAGTCCGGCGCGCCACCTTCAGGCCCTGCTTCTTGAACCGCTCCGAGATATGCGCATCTGTCAGTGGCTTGAGCGCGTCTTCAGATAGAATAAAGGCCTCCAGCTGTGTTTTGACTCGCTCGGGAGTAACCGACGAACCGTCAGAACATCGGTAACCCACTTTGAAGAAAGAACGCATCTCAAACAGCCCGCGCTCGGTGCGGATGTATTTGTTGGCAATCGCGCGGCTCACGGTGGTTTCATGCACTCCGATCATGGCAGCAACCTTATTCATGGTGAGAGGCTGAAGGGCACCAGTTTCGGAGGAAAGAAACTCGCCCTGCACACGCATAATCTGGTGCGCCACCTTTAACATTGTATCCTGGCGCTGAGAAATTCCCTGAATCAGAAAACTCGCTTCACGTACCTTACCCCGAATGTAGTCCAAATCGGCCTTGCTCCCCTGACGGGCGTCCAGCAGGCGCTTGCAGTAGCTGCTCAACTGAAGCTTCGGCAGGCGTTCGTCCAGTAACTCAACATGCAGCTCGCCATTCTTATTGCGGATTTCCAGATCGGCCTCAACGTATTCGACCTGCACAGACTCATAACTCCGACCCGGCTCCGGATCGAGCGTCCGGATCAGCTGAAACGCCGCCTCCACATCTTCGGAATCCACTCCCAGATGTTCAGCCACCATAACCGCCCGGCCTGCCGCCAAATGATCCAGCCAGTTGCCCACCAGCATCTGGGCCAGCTCGGTATCGCTATCCTGCGCCATAAGCTGCAGCACAAGACATTCGCGCAAATCGCGTGCCCCGATACCTGCAGGAGCCATTGCCTGGAATTTTTCCAACACCATCCGTGTCTCCAAAACGTTCAACCCGGTTTCCTCGGCAATATCTTCGAGCGAGGCATCAAGATATCCGCGTCCGTCGATTGAGCCAGCAATAACCCGTGCCGCCTTGGCATGTAGTTCGCTGAGGTCTGAAAAAAGAATGGCCTGCTCCAGCTCATCCTGCAGGCCGGAAGCTGTGGCAATATGATCCATCATGAAATCGTGTTTTTCCTGCAATACATGGCTACTGGAAAGCTGGGGTTCATCGGCCTGGCGCCACTCGTCATCAATATCGGCCAGTACGCCAAGCCGTTCACCAACTTCGGAACCGGAAAGATAGATTTCGTCCGCAGGCGAAGGCAATGCTTCCGATGCGAAGTCCTCGGCCGCGACGGAATCTTCGGGTTGCACAGTTTCCAGCGCCGGGTTGGAAACCAGCTCATGATCAACCAACTCCGAAAGCTCAACTGAAGAAACCTGCAGAATCTTCAACCAGTTCAACAGCTGGGGTGCCAGATTGAGTTGCTGCGACTGGTTCGAACTGTGATACATCTTAATGTTGGTATTCATAATCAATCTCCAATGGTTGCATTGAAACCCTTTAAGCACAGAGTGAGCCAACGTCTGCATCCGGCCCACAGGAAGAACAGAACCACCTCTAATTTACCCTTGTTTACATAGGCTTATATTTTTTATATATTTTTCTCCACCACAGGAAGCCGAATGCGCTTCAAGGTCGGTATGTTGCAATATCCAACTTTTTGCGTGCAATATCCGACACTATGTTACAGCGCTGAATGTTATTGTTTTCACAGGTTATCGATTAAGAGTGATAGTACTCTGTGGCTAAACAAAAACCGCCCGCGCCCCCTTATTTGGAGGAGAGCCGAGAGCCTTCCAATGCCGCGTAGACACAAAAAAACCCCTAACTCGAAAAGAATTAGAGGTTAAAATTGGTGGCGAGTCCCAGAATTGAACTGGGGACACGCGGATTTTCAATCCGCTGCTCTACCGACTGAGCTAACTCGCCTAAAAAAACAAGACCGCGGAGTATAAGCAACCGCCGGATCGCGTCAATGGAAATCAGCCGTATAATTCATTCATCAACTAAATATGCGCTTAATTCCCGGTTCTTGACGCGCATCAAGGATTGAATACAAAGCTCATGCATAATGGTTTGCATCATTTACACCAATTGTGATTCTATTTAAACTGTTAATTAACCAAGGAGAAATATCATGAGCATGTTCTGTTACCAGTGCGAACAAACCAGCCAATCCACCGGATGCACCGCATTCGGAGTATGTGGAAAAGACCCGGAAACCGCAGCCCTGCAGGATCTGCTGGTTGAACTCTGCAAACACATTTCCGTAAAGGCGCTCGAAGATCGCGCCGCTGGCAAAACCACCCGCGAAGCCGACCTTTTTGTGATGGAAGGTCTTTTCACCACCGTTACCAACGTCAACTTTGATCCGAAAGATCTAGCCGGCATTATTTCCCGCGGCGCACAGCTGCTGGAAGAAATGGGCGGCTCGTTCGAAATCGGCGACGATATTGATGCACTGATTTCCCAGGGAGAAAAAGTCGGCATCGAAAGCCGCATGAATACACTGGGACCGGATGTGACCGGTCTGCAGGAACTGATCACCTACGGACTGAAAGGCACGGCCGCCTATGCAGACCACGCGTTCGTTCTTGAAAAAGAAGATGATTCCGTATTCGCCTTCTTCCACGAAGCCATGGCCTTCCTGCTGAATCCAGCGCCGACCGTTGACGAGCTCGTTGCGCTGACCCTCAAAGTGGGAGAAATCAACCTGACCGTAATGGCCCTGCTCGATTCCGCTAATACCGGCACCTATGGCCACCCGGTTCCGACTCCAGTCCGCATCACCCCGGTTAAAGGCAAAGCCATTCTCGTTTCCGGCCACGACCTGAAAGACCTCGAACTGTTGCTCAAGCAGACCGAAGGCAAAGGCATCAACATTTACACCCATGGTGAAATGCTGCCGTGTCACGGATATCCGGAACTGAAAAAATACAAACACCTCGTTGGCAACTACGGCGGTGCCTGGCAGGACCAGCGCTCCGAGTTCGAAGCATTCCCGGGTGCGATTCTGATGACCACCAACTGCATCCAGAAGCCGAAGGAAAACTATAAAGCGCGTATCTTCACCTGCGGCCTCGTTCAGTGGCCGGGCGTGCAACACATCGATAACGGCGACTTTACACCGGTCATCGATGCAGCTCTGGAAGCTAAAGGTTTTGCTGAAACCGAAGAAGAAAAAACCATCCTGACCGGCTTCGGCCACAACGCCGTTCTCGGTGTTGCTCCACAGGTGATTGATGCCGTCAAGAGCGGTGCGCTGAAGCACTTCTTCCTGATCGGTGGTTGCGACGGTGCCAAGCCGGGCCGTAACTACTTCACCGAATTCGCAGAACAGGTTCCGGATGACTGCGCAATCCTGACACTGGCCTGCGGCAAATTCCGTTTCAACAAGCTCGACTTCGGCGATATCGGCGGCATTCCGCGCCTGCTCGACATGGGCCAGTGCAACGACAGCTACTCCGCCATTCAGGTGGCCGTGGCCCTCGCTGGCGCTTTCGAGTGCGATGTGAATGATCTGCCGCTTTCCATGATTCTGTCGTGGTACGAGCAGAAAGCCATCTGCGTGCTACTGACGCTGCTGCATCTCGGCATCAAAGACATCAAGGTAGGCCCGACCCTTCCGGCCTTCATCACCCCGACCGTACTGAAAGTACTGGTTGATACCTTCGGCATTGCTCCGGTAACCACCGTTGAAGCCGACATGAAGGAATGCCTCGGTGCATAAGTAAAAAACTTCCAATCATTGGAAAACAGAAAAGGCGCTCCTCGCGGGGCGCCTTTTTTTTCGGTTACAACTGCAGTTCCAAGAACCGCCTAGTGGTGCTTCTTAGAAGCACTTTCTTCCTAATCCAGAATCACTTCCTGTTCATAGTCCGGAACCACACAGTGCCAGCCGGTCTTTTCGGTCAGGAATTCCTTAAAGGCATTCGCCTGGTCTTCTTCACCGTGCGTAACGAAAACCCGACGTGGCGGCTGCTTGAGGGAGGAGATCCATTTGAACAGCTCATTGCGGTCCGCATGCGCCGAGAAACCGGAGATCCGTTCGATGCGGGCTCTAACCGGATACTCCTCGCCGAAGATTCGTACGGTTTCGGGCTTTTCCAGAATCCGGCGACCCAGCGTCCCGAAGGCCTGATAGCCAACAAACAGAATGGTACTCTCCGGACGATCGATATTGGCTTTCAGATGGTGCTTAACGCGGCCTCCCGTGCACATGCCGGATCCCGCAATGATGATCGAAGTTCCTTTGGCCTTGGCAATCCCTTTCGATTCATCCACCGACCGCGTCATGCTTAGGCCCGGGAAGTCGCACGGTTTATCGCCGGCCCTCACCTGCTCCATGGTCTCGTCATCGAAGAGTTCCGGATGCTTCTTAAATACTTCGGTGACCTTAATGGCCATCGGGCTGTCAACAAATGCCTTCAGCATGGGGATACGGTCTTCACTGAGCAGGCCGCTCAAGTGATAAAGCAGCTCCTGCGTCCGTTCGAGTGCAAAACTCGGAATAATAATATTTCCACCGGCTTCCACGGTTTCATTAATAATACGTTCGAGTTCGCCGGGTATGTCGGCCACTTCGCCATGGATGCGGTCGCCATAGGTGGATTCAATCAGAACATAGTCGGCCTGTTCATACTGATGCGGATCGCGCATAATCGGCAAATCCCACCGTCCGACATCGCCGGAGAAAAGAATGGTGCGCGTTTCATCGCCCTGCGTCACCGAAATACGAATCGAAGAGGAGCCGAACACGTGACCGGCTTCGCGAAATTCGGCGGTAATCCCGGCTCCAATTTCCACCTTGGAATTATAACTCGTCTTCTCAAACAAACTGTTGGCCTTTTCGGCATCTTCTTTTACATAGAGCGGTTCATAAGGAAACGGACTTTTCTTTCCGGCTTTTTCATGACGCCGTTGCTTATGCTTGATGTCCTCTTCCTGAATATGCGCGGAATCGAGCATGATAATATTGGCAATCTCCGCCGTAGCCGAGGTTGCATAAATCTTTCCACTGAACCCCTCCTTCACCAACTTCGGCAAACGGCCGCAATGATCCAGGTGGGCATGCGTCAGCAGCACGGCATCAATTGTATTTGCGGGAACAGGGAAGTCGGCCCAGTTGCGCGGCTTGAGATCGCGTTCCTGATAAAGCCCGCAATCCACCAACAGACGAACGCCATTGGCTTCCAGAAAATAGCAGGAACCGGTTACGTTTTTTGCTGCGCCGAAAAAATTAAGTTTAATTTCCATATTCTGCTCCTTCTATTGATACGTGACGGTTGAAACGTGACGATTGAAGAGCGCTGATTGAAGCTTGATGTTTCCTGTAAACAGGCATACCTCACGACTCAATCGTCACTTTTCTACTCTACGTCACCCCGGTCCACTGCTTCGGTACGGCAGACCGACATATAGTCAGTATACGTTTCAATTAAAGGATCAACAGCGAAATCGGCATTTTTCAGCTTATCCAGATTTGAGAACAACGTGGCCATAAATCCGGCCGTCAGATTCGGCTCATCCATCGCCACCAGACTCTTTTTCAACGAGCTTCCAATCCTTGGAAAATCACGCTCGTAGAACAGATATCCGGCATCGGTCCTGACATTGACCGCTTCGTTATTAAACGTCTCGAAGAAATACTGCTGTGCCGCGAACGCATAGACCGGAAGCTGGCAGTCGAGATTTCGAATAATCTCTTCCACATATTCCTCGGTCTTGCTGCGCGAACGCGACGAACCTTTATAGTCCAGCACCCGCACCTTTGCCAGATCGCCGGTGTCGGCAAAAATAAGATCCACGCGATCAATCACGCCATGCAGCTTCACCTGCTCAAGATCGACTGCGGTTTCTCCGCCGAACTTTAATTCGAACAACGCCGGATATCTTTTTTCCGCCGCACAGGTTTCGGCATCGTAGCGAACAAAGTTCAGCACCATCTCCAGAATCTTTTCACGCTCCGCCGCCCAGACGCCCGGGTGGCCCAGCGCCGCGCTATTCAACCGCCGGTTGGCAATCCTGCGCGCAAAGGCTTCGTATTCACTTCCAAACTCTGGAACAAATGTAGCCAACGGAATAGCCTCGACACCCTCCTCCGTGCGGAGCTTCCAACCATTGGAACTTTTTACCGCCCAGTAGCGCGGGGCATCAATGCCGCTGTGCCCAAGAGCAATCGCAGTATAGATTTCATGGAGGATGGAATGGATTAAACCGCCGCGCTCCATCGGGTCCGGTGTATCATCCGCGACGCGCGGATCGCGAATACCAAAGATGCGTTCGATCAGAAAAATATAACGACACTGCGCCAGCGCCTCCAGCGCGGTCGGGCTCATTTCTTCCTTCTCTTCAAACCAGACGGCAATTTTTTCTTTCAACGCCGGAACGTGGCCGCAATAAATCGAAGGCTCGCGTTCGTCGATTGGTGTATCCAGATAAGCCTCCCGCTCCGCTTCGATTTTGAGCATTTTAATTAGATGAACCACCGGATGAGCAGATTGGAAAGTCTGCTCCACATGTGGGGTAGATTTTCTGGTCTGTCCCCCCTTCACAGCAGCCTGCAGGGCTTCATCTTTTGCGCGGCAGAGCGGCAACGGAATAATCGGAAGAAACGATTCGCCCGGCATTGGAAGCCGATCTTCTGGAGCCGTGCTTTGCTGCGACTTCCAATGATTGGAAAAAATGGAATCGGTTTCCAAGGTCTGGATGCGCCATTGATCGTATGGACTCAACTGCATCTCTTCCTGCGCGCACCATCCGGCCAGGTTCCAGAGCTTGCGGTAAAATTCGCCCTCGCCCTTATCATTGCCTTCCTGATCGACCGACTGATAGGAAAAGACCAGTTGCTCGCGTGCCATACCGAGTGCCGTTAAAAAGAGCACCGACTCCTGTTCAAATAAAACATCTGCTTCCGGCAAAGCCATTTTCGGCAAATGCCTGCCCTGCTCTTCCAGATGAAGCTTCAGAAAGTGGCGCTCATGATCGCTAAGCAGCGCATCCTGCTGCGGGACGCCCGGGAATGCCCCCTCGTTCAGACCGGCAAACAGAACGACATCAAAATCCAGGCCCACGGCATCGTGCGGATTTAAGATCCAGACGCCCTGCTCATGACTTTCGCGAGGCCGGACCGTTTCATTTTCCAACAGCTCTTCGAGCAGGTCAATCAGATCACTGAGCGGTAACGAATGATTCCCGATTTGCTCGAGCACCGTTGCGACCACTTTTAATGCTGCATCATTAAAATGATCCTCCGGCTTAACGATCCGTTCCGTCAGGATTTCCAATGCCTGGAAACCTGATAAATCGGATGCATCCGCTTCGAGGCGCGGCGGTTGTTTCATTAAGCGTTCAATCTCCTGTTCACGGTGTTCGAACCGGATGGCCGGATTTCGGACAAGGTCAATCAACGTGTCGCGCTCTGGACGCAGCGGAAAGGCGAGCCACGCAAAAAAAGCCTTCACGCAGGGGGAAGACAGAACGGGACGACCGCGCCGGAAAAAATAGGGAATTTGGAAACGGGAAAAGACGTGTGGAATAATGTCCTGCACATTTCCAATGTTTGGAACAATCAGCGCAACCCGGTTAGCCGAAACATTCAGCGTCTGAAGATTCCAGCAAATGCGACGCGCCAGATCTTCAATCTCGCCATAAGCCCCGGCAGAGCGGGAAAAGTTAATGCGGTTTACATCTGAAAGCTGCAGCACATCGGCGCTGTCGACCGCCAATGCATCGCCGAGGTCTTCGGCCCAGACGGCCCAGGGTTTGTCCATTATTTCCGAGCGGATCTGCTGGCCCATCCGGTCGGCGGACACTTCAGCATGCGCCTGCGGCAATGCCGATTCCACCCGGACCTTCAGCTTTTTATTCAGTGCGGAAACGCATCGTTCTTCAAACGGATTAAACCAACGCACGGAACGAAAGGTAACACGACTGCAGTCGCGCAGCTGCGGGGGCCATTGGTCGCGCGGGCCATTCAGCAGTTTGAGCAGAGCCGTATTTACATCAATAGCATCCGCGAATCCATCCTGCTTAATCGTGGCCCGCCAAACACTGAACAGCATGCCGAGCTGATACAGTTTATGCTTTCGATGATGGTCGAGCAGCCAGTCGACCACACGGGCCGTTTCTCCGGGCAGAGAAGCCAATTCAGTGATGAGCTGATCCAGCACATCGGCCAGCGCATTGGGAGAGAGTTCGCCCAGCGCCCCTTCTCCATGAAAATGTCCCATAGCCACTTCCACCACTTGTCGGCGAATAAGCAGCTGTTGCGCGGCATTCATTCGTAGCCCTTTAACGGAAGCATACGTCAGGCACAGCTTCCGAAGCCGGGGGAACGTGGTATGTCCGGAAGCATCGACCCAGCCGTGCTTCAGCGCTTCTTCCTGCTGAAAACGCCGCAGCGCCAGCTCGGTCGGAAAGACAATCAACTCGTGCTGGGCTCTGGTTTCAGACATTAGAGTGTTTCGATGAAGCGGGCGATACGAACCATGGCCTCTTTAATATCGTCGAACGAGGTGGCGTAGGAGCAACGAATAAAGCCTTCGCCACATTTGCCGAAAGCCGTACCGGGCACGCAGGCCACGTTCTCTTCGTCGAGCAGTTTGAGCGCAAATTCTTTTGCCGTCATGCCAAATTTGGAAATGTCGGCAAAGGCATAGAATGCCCCTTCCGGACGAATGCTGGGTATGCCCATTTCCTCGAAAGAAGCATGAATATAGTTACGCCGTTTTTTGTATTCGGCTTTCATGTAGGCTATATCAGTATCGGCCTGTTTAAGCGCTTCCAGCGAAGCTTCCTGACTGAGAATAGGCGCACAGAGCATTGTGTACTGATGAATCTTCATCATGGCTTCGGTCAGTTCGGGCGGAGCACAGGTGAAGCCCATGCGCCAGCCGGTCATAGCCCAGGCTTTGGAAAAGCCGTGCAGATAAATGGTCCGTTCCCGCATACCGGGCACAGAAATAATACTGAAATGTTCCTGATCGTAGGTCAACTCGTCGTAGATCTCGTCGGTCAGCACGATTAAATCGTGCTCAATCGCAAAGGCGGCGATATCCTCCACATCCTCTTTCGACAGGATGGCGCCGGTCGGATTATTCGGATAGTTCAGCAACAGCACCTTGGTCTTGTCGGAAATATTTTCCTCCAGATCCTGCCGGGTTAAACGGAAGCCGTTTTCCTTTTTCGTCTGGATTGCAACCGGAACGCCGTAGGCAAACTGGATCAGCGGATTATAGGAAACATAACTCGGCTCATGATAGAGCACTTCATCACCGGGCTCAACAAGCGCACGGATGGCCAGATCCAGCCCTTCTGAAACGCCGACCGTGACCAGCACTTCATCTTCCGGCCGGTACTGAATGTTCGTTTTCTTTGCGACATATTGAGATATTCCACGACGCAGCGAGAGCAACCCCATGTTGGAGGTATAACTCGTCATACCGCGATCCAGAGCCAATGACGCCGCCTCGCGAATATGCCAGGGCGTAACAAAGTCGGGCTCACCGATCCCCAGCGAGATAACCCCTTCGCGTGAACTGACGATTTCAAAAAAGTCGCGTATTCCGGAACGGGGAATATCGCGAACGGTTTTTGCAATCTTACTATGGAGAGACTTTGAGTCGTTCATCGTCGTCCCCCGTGTGCATCACAATGCCGTTTTGTTTATAGGTCTTCATCATGAAATGAGTTGCCGTTGAGGTTACACCGGGCATGATGGAAAGTTTATCGCTCACAAAACTGAACGACTCGTGCATGGTGCGTCCTTTAATAAACAGGAGCAGATCGAAACCGCCGGACATGAGGAAGACCGAATCCACTTCCGGGAAGCGGCTGATGCGATCCGCAATACGGTCGAACCCCCCTTCACTTTCGGGTGTCACTTTAACTTCAATGACCGTTGTGACCAGCGAGGAATCGAGTTTCTCTTCGTTCACCACGGCCTGGTAAGCACGAATGACTCCGGATTTTTCAAATTCAGTAATCTGCTGTTTCACATCCTCTGCGGAAGTTCCCAACATTTTGGCCAGGTTTTCCGGCGATTCGAGTGCATTCTGTTTGAGCAGGTTCAGCAGTTCATTCATGGCTTGCTCCTCATTAGGTTGATTAAAAAGTTTTAAGATATTACCGTCTTGACCGCGCACGACCAAACCAAAAAAAACGCCCCGGGATGCGGGACGTTTTTCATCGGGCCTGAGACTTGGTTAGAAGTCGTATGAGATATTAACGCCACCCCAGAATTTTTCGCCGCCTTCGTAGACCCGCTTGGCGCTGTCTTTAATCTGACCGCCATAAAGACCGGTGTAGGTGAGGTTCAAGGAAGCAGTCACACCATCGAGCAACTCATAGTAAACGGTTCCGAAGAAATTATAGTCGTTAAACCCTTTTTCTGCATTTGCCGACGGGAAATAGAAGGCGTTGTAGTGCTGGTCACCATAACCGGTGGATGCACCCGCTTCAACGTAGAGGTATTCACTGATCTGATAAGGAACAACAAAATCAAACAACACATAGATGCCGTCAACTTCTTTCACATCTCCGAAGAGCGTAACGGAAGGAAGAATATAATCACGGAAGGTCAACCAGTGCGCCGCAGCGAAAAGTTCTGTGGTGGACTCACTGTTAATACCCACACCACTAGGAGTCGGAATGGAAGCATTGCTTCCGTTAGCCGGGAACTGATAGTTGATTACACCAATATCGAAAGAGACATCGTTCAGATCAATCGGAAGTGTGTACGCCAACGACAGATCGATTTCACCGATGTCGTTATTTACTCCTGCATAGTTTTCGCTGAAATCGTAGTTGGCCCAAACGTTAAAGCTGACGCCATACTGCGCAATGGTGAACTGAGGCTGGAAAACAATATCTTCGTTACGAACCTGACCACGCCAGACATCAGCAGAAACCAAGGCTGCATCAACGGTTGCTTCCGGCTCATCCGAACTCACCACATCGACCTGTTCGACCATAACAATACCACTCTGGGCATTTACAAACCCTGCAGCAAAAACAGCTGCTAAACCAACAGTTACCAAATTTTTCATCGAAGCATACCTCCAGTTAATTCGCCAAAAAAAAGATCCATACCACGCCCATCGCGATACTTTGCGAAAACTTCCGATTAACATCGCAGTTGCCCCTATTTGTTGCAACCCATTTTTGAAGCAATATTATCAACAGGCGGCATCAAGCCGATGCCTGTTAATAAAGGCTTTTCCAACCCTTGGAACGATTATTTCACCGCCGCACCCGGCCCGATTTCGCCTTCAACAGTCACCAGCTTCAGCTTGTCGCCAACAGATGCTGCCAACAACATCCCTTCCGATTTTACACCCCGCAGTTTTGCCGGTTTCAGATTGGCCACCACAACGATTGTTTTTCCAACCAGCTCTGCCGGCTGATAGTGCAGAGCAATACCGGCCACCAGCTGGCGCCGCTCCCCGCCTAGATCGATCTGCAGTTTAAGCAGTTTATCTGCGCCCTCAATCTTTTCGGCTTCCAGCACAACCGCCGTTTTCAAATTTACAGCCATCACCTGATCGAACGTGATCAGGCCATCTTTGGAAGGGTCTTCCTTTTTCTTCGGCTGCTGTTTTTGTTTCTGCTTTTTCGGATTTTCAGTCGTTTTTTTCTCTTCCTCCTCCAACTCAATACGCGGAAAAAGCGCTCCGGGTTGAGAAATTAAGGAACCAGGAACCAGCACACCAAATTCAGTCAATTTATCCAATTGGGGTTTCGCATCAGCCATACCAAGGGCATTGCGCAGCGCGAGCATTTTTTCCGGCATAACCGGATAAAGAAGTGCCGCACAAACCCGCAGGCATTCTGCTGCAGTGTAAAGACAATGCGCCACTTCCGCTTCGGTTCCCTCCTGTTTGGCCAGACTCCAGGGAGCGCGCTCCTGCAGGAAGACGTTGATTTTTCGAACGGCAGTCATCACTAGAGCAATCGATGCATCCAGCTTCATATTTCCAACCATTGGACCCATCTCATCGGCCGCCAGGACGGTTTCCTTCCAGAGCGCATCTTCGAGCGCGGTATCAAAACCGCCCGCCGAGGCCGCCGGAATTTTATTATCGCAATAACGGCTGATCATGTTGAGAACGCGATTGGTCACATTGCCGAGGTCGTTGGCGAGATCAGCATTATAGCGTTTCACAAAAGCCTCTTCCGTGAAGGATGCATCCTGCCCGAGGGTCATTTCCGCCACCAGGAAGTAGCGAAAAGCATCGACGCCATAGGAATCGATCATGTCCATTGGATTGACAACATTTCCGAGCGACTTGCTCATTTTTGTGCGCCCCGTCAGCCACCAGCCATGAGCAAAGATGGATTCCGGCATCGCCACATTCATGGCCTTGAGCATCGTTGGCCAATAGACCGTATGCGTCGTCAGAATGTCTTTACCAATCAGGTGCGTGGAGCATGGCCACCACTTTTTAAACTGCTCTTCATCCGATTTGTAACCGACGGCGGAAATATAGTTGATCAGCGCATCGAACCAGACATAGGTCACGAACTCGGTATCGAACGGAAGCTCGATGCCCCAGGCCAACCGCGACTTCGGCCGGGAAATACAGAGGTCCTGCAATTCTTTGTTTTTCAGGAAGCCGAGGGTTTCGTTGGCCCGGAAGGATGGCTGAATGAAGCCCGGATTGTCTTCGATATATTTGATGAGCCAATCCTGATATTTGCTCATACGGAAGAAATAGTTGGATTCAATAATCTTATCCACCGGGCGGCCGCACTCGGGGCAATTTCCATCAACGAGATCCTTTTCCGTAAAGAAGCGTTCACAGCCGACGCAATACCAGCCTTCGTATTCAGCCTTATAGATTTCGTCGCGCTCAAACAGCTCCTGCAGAGTCTGCTGCACAACCGTTTTATGCCGCTCTTCGGTGGTACGGATAAAATCGTCGTTCTGGATTTCCAGCCGTTTCCAAAGCTCCTGAAAGCGAACTACAGTCTGGTCGCACTGTTCCTGCGGGGTAATCCCGTTGGCATCAGCGGCCTGCTGCACCTTCTGACCATGCTCATCGGTACCGGTCAGGAAATGAGTTGGAATTCCGAGCAGGCGGTGATAGCTCGCGAGCACATCGGCCAGAATGGTCGTATAGGAATGACCAATATGCGGTTTATCGTTCACATAATAAATCGGTGTGGTTACGTAATATTTAGATGGTTTTTCGCTCATAGCACGTCTCTTATTCAAGGTTTAAAATCGAATCGGCGATGATAGGGAGAACGCGGCAAGATACAAGCGTTGAATTGCCCGCCTATCCTGTGTCAAAGTCTGTTCATTATGAAATTCAGACCCTGCATAGACCTGCACAATGGAAAAGTGAAACAGATTGTCGGCGGTTCACTGGCCGACGGTTCCGAACCTGAAACCAACTTTGTCTCCGAAAAGTCTCCCGCTTGGTATGCCAAACGCTACAAAGCAGACTGGCTGACAGGCGGCCATGTGATCAAGCTGGGAACCGGCAACGACGATGCCGCGCGCGAAGCCCTGGCCGCCTGGCCAAACGGCCTGCAAGTGGGTGGCGGCATCACCGCTGATAACGCGTTCCAATGGTTGGAAGCTGGAGCAGCGCAGGTGATTGTGACCTCGTATATTTTCAAAGACGGGCAGATTGATACCGACCGCCTGCGTAAGCTCGTGGCGGAAACCGGGCGCGACCGGCTGGTGCTCGACCTGAGTTGCCGCAAAAAAGACGGCCAATACCATGTGGTGACCGACCGCTGGCAAACTTTTACTGAAACCGTGGTAAACCGGGAATCGCTTCAGCAACTTTCAGACAGCTGTTGCGAATTCCTCGTACACGGCGTTGATGTGGAAGGCAAGCAACAGGGCGTGGACCTGGAATTGATCGAGCTGCTGGCCGAACACGCCCCGATTCCCTGCGTCTATGCCGGCGGCGTCCGAAACTTCCAGGATCTGGAAAAACTGAACCGGGCCAGTGACGGTAAGATTGACGTCACCATCGGCTCCGCACTGGATCTATTTGGCGGCATTATGCCCTATCAGGATGTCGTTGAGTACTGCAAGAAGTGCTGATTATAAAAGAGGACGGGCGATTCCCCGTCCTCTTTCGATCCAACCTGTCAACTCGTCTACTTAATCAGGTTGTAGGTATCGAGCGCGATCACGAGCTCTTCGTTGGTATGAATCTTCAGTGCAGTTACTTTTGAATCCGCGGTGGTCAACAATGTTCCGTTGGCATCGTTTTTAGCCGCATCAACTTCCAATCCCAGGAACGTGAAGTTCTCGAGGATCTTCGCACGCAGCATTGAATTATTTTCACCGACACCGGCCGTGAAGACAATACAGTCAACCCCGTTCATCGCCGCAGCATACGAACCGATAAATTTCTGAATACTGTAACAGAACATTTCGATGGCCATTTGACAGTCTTTGTCGCCCGTAGCTGCCGCCTCAACGTTGTCGCGCATATCGCTCTTACCAGAAATCGCCAGCAGTCCACCCTGCTTATTCATCATGGTGCTGACCTGCGACGGTTTGAGCTCCTGCGATTCCATGATGTGCAGCGGAACGTAAGGATCCAAGGTGCCCGAGCGGGTTCCCATAATAATGCCGTCGAGCGGCGTGAAGCCCATCGAAGTATCCACAGAAACACCGTCCATGAAGGCCGCCAGCGAACCGCCGTTGCCCAGATGGCAGGTGATGATTTTGAGATCCTTCAGATCTTTGCCCATTTCATCTGCGGCTTTCTTTGCAACATAGCCATGCGAGGTTCCGTGGAATCCGTATTTACGGATTTTGTAGTTGGTATACTGCGCACGTGGCAACGCATACATATAGGCCTTTTTCGGCATGGACTGATGCACAGCCGTGTCGAACACAGCCACCTGCGGCATATCCGGCAGCAACGAAGCCATTGCCTTAATGCCCATCAAATTCGGAGGATTGTGCAACGGGGCCAGCATCGAATTGCGCTCAATGGCTTTGATAACTTCGCGGTCAATGACAACAGAGGCAGTGAAGTCTTCACCCCCATGTACAACGCGATGACCGACGCCGCCAAGCTCTTCAAGACTGCCGAGAACGCCGGTTTCGGCATCCGTCAACTGCTTCAGAATTGCATCGATGGCCACCTTATGGTCAGCCAGATCGATGAACGTTTTTTCCTTTCCTTCATCATTGCGCTCGTACGCCAGCGTGGAGCCGTCAATACCAATGCGATCCGCCTGCCCTTCGCACAGTGCATGAAACTGATCATCGCCTTCTTTGGCGTGGTAGAGTTTAAATTTGATGGAGGAGGAACCGGAGTTGAGTACCAGAATCTTCATTATTTTATATTCCTGAAATTAGTAGTTAATCTGCCTGAAGCACGGTGATGGCAGCGACGCCGACAATATCCTCAACAGAGCATCCGCGAGACAGATCGTTGACCGGTTTATTCAAGCCCTGAAGCAGCGGACCAAAGGCTTCTGCTCCTGCCATGCGCTCTACAATTTTATAGGAAATATTACCGGCGTTGAGATCCGGAAAAATCAACACACGGGCTTCGCCGCCCAACGGACTCTCCGGTGCTTTCTTGGCTGCAACAGAAGGAACAATGGCGGCATCGAGTTGAAGCTCGCCATCAATCACAATGCCTTTATCCGGGCATTCATCAATAACGCGCTGCTTGGCCAGCTTCGTTGCCTCCTGAACCTTTTCAACCAGCGGACTCGATGCAGAACCATATGTCGAATAAGAGAGCATCGCCGTCATTGGCGGAATATCGAATTGAATGGCGGAATTAGCACTCTGCACAGCAATTTGGGAAAGCTGATCCGCATCAGGATTTTCAACCAGACCACAGTCAGAAAAGACGTAAGGGACGCCATTCACGCACTCAAGGAAAAAGCTCGAAACCGTTCCGCCGCGCTTAGCGGCTTTAATCACCTGGAGTGCCGGGCGGACCGTATCCGCTGTGGAGTGTGCCGCTCCGGAAACCATTCCGTCCGCATCGCCGGACTGCATGATCATTGTTGCAAAATAACTTACTTTCTTCACAGTTGCCAACGCCTGCTCAGGCGTGATGCCCTTTGCCTTGCGCATTTCAAAAAAGCTATCGGCATATTCCTGAAGCTTCTCGGAAGTTTCGGGATTTATGACGGTGATTCCGTCCAGGTTCCAACCCTTGGAAGCAAAAGCCTCGTTTATGACCTGCTCATCTCCAAGTAAGGTGACCGAGGCAATACCCTCTGCATTGATAATGCTTGCTGCCTCACGAACGCGCTCATCACTGCCTTCCGGCAATACAATATTCCGCCGCTTAAGCTTAGCAGCATCAATAATTTCCTGAATAAAAACACTTCTTCCCATGGCCCTAATTCCTGTTTTGTTTAGTTAGTACTTCCCCTATTTTGCAAAAATCTCCGCAAAACGTACCACTTCGGATTTTTGACGCAACTAAATTCCACAGGATTCGAAGCCGTTTGGCTTATTGGTATTCGTTCCGAATTCCAACACTAGGCACTTTGCTGTTATATTCGATAAATATCGCAATTAGTAACCGACAAAACGCCCGCCTTTGTCCCAAATCAAGAAATCAAACAGATCTGATCCAACAAAGCCGGACTGCGAAAAAAATCATGTTGGCCTTCACAAACTAATCCGGAAACATTATTACGCACCATTAACCTTGGAGAGAGTAACTGCAGCCGTTCTTAAAATACAGGTATATGTCTCCGGCCGATAATGTTGACCATCCAAAGGAAATGTCAGATACCTGAATGATCTGATCAGACTTATCCTGAACAAGACTATATGATGTAGAACCATCGTTTATTTGCACTTGCTCCAGCTGTCGCTGTTCATCGCTCCCTGTAGTTATTTCCCCGTTATTGTTCAGTGTGTATGTGTATTTCAGGGTTATCGTGCGAAGGCTGTCTTCAGTTACCACGCTAAAGTCACTGATTTTCAGCGTCAGTTCTTTGGCCCATTTTCGTATCACAATCGTTTTATCAACCGAGGTCCATGTGCGCTCCGACCCGCTAACTGAGCGAAACTTAAAAATATCCGGTTCGTAATGTTTTATATCGCATCCATTCAGGAGAATGTAAAAATTATACACACCGTGCTGGCTAACTGCAGTGAGACTTTTTTCATTGTCATGTATATTACCCCAATCTCCCAGGACGCTTAAATAATCCCCTCTTTTTAAAGACCTCAATTCATCATTAGGTTCCAAAATAGTCAGGACAGCGTAATTCACATGCCGAGGCGAAGTTATGCGGCTTGGAAATAAAGAATCAAAGCTACCCAGTTTATAAGGTTTAGCGTGTCTGGTTATAAAATCAGAACAATCCTTTTTCCCATATAGCAGATAAACCTTAAGAGCGTGGATCCCAAATATCTCCGACTCTCTAACCGCTGCGACACGGCCGGAGAGGGCTAATGTTCCAGACTGATCCATACGGATCGTGTCATTGAGGCGTATCTGTTTTATCCGTATTGCTGAGACTGACGACAGATCTTCTGACTCGCTTTTCTGGTAATTAACCTGGGCGGGGAAGTGCATCCTTATTGTATCATCCAATTCATCAGCGCCCGCTTTTTTGAGGTATACTTTTCCTGAAGAGTTCGCTGAATATAAAGCGAATAGCAGGATACCTGTAACTGTAACCGCGATTCCTGTAATTATTTTTTTTATTCTCATTCTTCCCTCTGAAATTCCACTCTCCCAGCTGGATCACGCCCCGGCCCCGCAGACGTCAACATACAGGCTCACGCAGTAAATACCACACATACTTTCGCAACAGCAATTCTCATTACCTTCATAACATTTCTTTTGTCCTTCGGCTTTTCTATCCATTTTAAGGATATGGCTTCCTCTTAAGCAAGTGGTCCTAAAATCGGGGTTAAGTACCCAGCCGTTCCTTTAAAACATGGAAAATAAAAAACCCCGCAGCCTTTCGGCAACGGGGTTTTGCAATGCGCTGTAAGCGAGATTTACTCAGCAGCAGCTTCAACGACTTCTTCAGCAGGCTCTACCACTTCAGCTGCCGGAGCAACAATGGAATCAGTCCACTCAAGCAATACCATTTCTGAGCTGTCGGAAATGCGACGGCCCAGCTTGATAATGCGGGTGTAGCCGCCGGCGCGCTCTGCAAATGCAGGGGCAACCACATCGAACAGCTCCTTAACGGCCTTTTCGTTTTTCAGCGTGGAGATCGCCTGACGGCGAGCTGCCAAGGTGCCCTTCTTACCGAGAGTAACCATTTTGTCAGCCAAGGTGCGGGCAGCTTTAGCTTTAGGAGCCGTGGTCTTAATACGTTTGTTATCAATCAGGGCGCAGACCAGATTAGCAAGCAACTCATTACGATGAGCGCTGGTGCGTCCGAGTTTTACAGTTTTTTTACGATGTCTCATTGTTCCAACCTCTGGATAGTTTTTAAAACTAGTCTTCGATGGACGAACCTTTAAGCAGGTCCGCATCAAAAGTCATACCGAGCGACAGTCCCATTTCCTGGATCTTCGCTTTAATTTCGTTCAGTGATTTCTTACCGAAGTTACGGTACTTCAGCATTTCGGCTTCTGTTTTCTGAGCAAGCTCACCCACCGTGGTGATGTTGGCGTTGTTCAGGCAGTTCGCAGCACGAACACTGAGTTCGATTTCGTTAACACTGATGTTCAGTTTCTTGCGCAGCTCTTCCTTTTCAAGGTCGATCTGTTTTTCGCTTTCTTCGAACTCGATCAGATCTTTGTCGTAGGAAACGAATACATCAAGGTGGTGGCGCAAAATGGCAGCCGACATCGTCAGTGCATCGTCCGGGCTTACGCGGCCATCGGTCCAGATCTCAATGATGAGTTTGTCATAGTCCGTACGACGACCAACACGGGTGTTTTCCGTTTCGTACTTCACACGGCGCACCGGAGAGAAAAGACAATCGATCGGAATCACACCGATTTCCTGGTTTTCTTTTTTGTTCAGGTCAGCCGGACAGTAGCCGCGTCCGACACGAACTTCCATTTCGGCTTCAAAAACGCCGCCTTCAGCAAGCGTACAGATCACAAAATCGGGATTCAGGACTTCAATGGACTCAGGCGTAATGATGTCGCCGGCCGTTACTTCGCAGGGACCTTCAACCTTGATCTTAACCGTCTGTGTGTCGCGGGTGAACCCTTTGAAGAGAAGCTGTTTAATGTTCAGAATGATATCAGTTACATCTTCAGTCACACCTTCAAGGCTGCAGAATTCGTGAGGAGCACCCTTAATTTTGACAGAAGAAACCGCAGCACCTTCGAGCGAGGAAAGCAACACGCGGCGCAGGGAGTTACCCATAGTCCGCCCATAACCGCCTTCAAATGGCTCAGCGTAAAATTTTCCGTAGTTTTCTGTGGAAACAGCGTCGTCTTTCACAACCTGTTTCGGCATTTCGAATCGAGCGAGTCGTGTAGCCATAATTATAGTCTCCCAGAGCCGGGCATTAACCGGTTCGTATGGTGTTTAAAACATCTTCGATGTTATACAAAAACAATGCTTCCACAGACTGGAAGCATTGAGCAAAACAAAACCTTAAACGCGACGGCGTTTCGGCGGGCGGCAACCGTTGTGCGGAATGGCAGTGGTATCCTTAATGCAAGATACGGCCAGACCAGCAGACTGAATTGCGCGTACCGCAGATTCGCGACCGGCACCCGGTCCCTGAACACGGATTTCAACTTCCGACATACCGTGACTGATTGCTGTACGGGCAGCATCCTGAGCAACCGTAGTGGCTGCGAAAGCAGTGCTCTTGCGGGATCCTTTGAAGTTACAGCGACCTGCGCTACTCCAAGACACCACGTTACCGCGCATATCCGTGATGGATACAATCGTGTTGTTAAAAGTGGTTTTAATGAAAGCGATGCCGACGGGAACATTCTTAGAACCCTTCTTGCGCTTGATCGGCTCGATGACATCGTCAGCAAGCAAATCCGCTGCGGTAGGCAGGCGGGACTTCTTTTCTTCCGCCGGAGCTTCCGGTGCAGCCGCTGCCGGAGCTTGAGCCACTTCCGCTTTTTCCTCGGCAACAGGTGCTGGTGCAGCTGCTTCCGCTTTCACTTCTTCTTTCTTTTCTTCTGCCATGAGAATAATCCTTATTTACCGGCCTTGGCGGCTGAACGGGCTTCTTTACCACGCACAACACCAACCGTACGTTTTGCGCCCTTGCGGGTACGTGCGTTGGTTTTCGTACGCTGACCACGAACCGGAAGTCCGGCGCGATGACGACGTCCGCGATAGGAACCGATTGAAATGAGGCGACGAATGTTGGCCGAAACTTCCCGGCGCAGGTCACCCTCAATGCGGTAATCGTTCTGCAAAACGGAAACCAAACGCTGAATATCTTCATCGTTCATGTCGTCTGCTTTTTTGGAGGGATCGAGATTCGCCTTCTCGCAAACTTCTTTTGCGATGGACGGACCGATTCCGTAAATGTAGCGAAGCGAATATTCCAACTTCTTTCTACCGGGGATGTCTATACCGAGTACACGTGGCATTAAAAAACTCCTTCTTATCCTTGGCGCTGCTTGTGGCGCGGGTTCGTGCAAATAATACGGACCACGCCCTGACGACGGATCACCTTACACTGTTCACACATTCTTTTTACTGAAGCTCGTACTTTCATTATATCACTCCTGGTCTATCACCAGACGCCCTTGCGACATATCGTAGGGCGACATTTCTACAGGTACCGTTTCACCCGCCTGCGGGTGCTGACAACCGAAATCTTTGCGCCTTAAAAACGCTACGAAACGATGTCCGTTACTTAGTTCTGCGTCAAAAGCGTGTTTGTCTATCACGGACAACAAGCACGCGTCTAGTAAATTTGTCTCTTTTTTATCCATCACGAGTCCAAATCTGGAATCGTCAAAATTTCTGCCTTTTCTTTGCCGACGGCAATCGTGTGCTCAAAATGGGCTGAAGGAAGCCGATCCTTCGTTACAACCGTCCACCCATCGTTCAAGGTTTCCGTCTGATGAACCCCCAGATTGATCATCGGTTCAATGGCAAAGGTCATCCCTGCCTTGAGCACCGGACCGCGTCCTGGAGGGCCGTAATTCGGTATCTGCGGATCTTCATGCATTTCGCGACCGATGCCGTGACCGACAAAATCGCGCACGACAGAAAAACCGCCCGCTTCTGCAACGACCTGAACCGCATTGGAGATATCGGAGAGCCGATTCCCTTCAACAGCCTTTTCAATGGCCGCCGCGAGACACTCCTGCGTATTATCAAGCAGGCGTTTCCATTCGGGATCAATCTCCCCCGCTGGAACTGTTACCGCGGTATCGCCGACAAAACCTCCGTAAACCAGACCGAAATCTATACTGACCACATCGCCGTCTTTAATCACCCGACGTCCCGGCACCCCGTGCACGACTTCTTCATTCACTGAAGAGCAGATATGCCCTGAAAAACCGTGGTAGCCATAGAAGGCGCAACGGCCTTCCGCTTTTTTTGCCAACTCAGATGCATACTCATCCAATTCTTTGGTCGTGACACCCGGTGCCACTTTTGCGGCTACCTTATGAAGGATGGTGGCAGTCTTTTTTGCAGCAATTCGCATGGCCGCAAGCTCAGCAGGTTTTTTAATTATGATCATGACGTTGTCTTATCCCAGAACTTTGATTACATCGGCACGAACATCGTTGATCGGCTGATCTGCATTAATCGGCTGAATAAGGCCTTCCGCCTCGTAATAGGAAATCAGGGGCGCCGTCTGCTCCGTATACACTTTCAGCCGTTTGCGCACGGTTTCCTCGGTATCGTCAGCCCGTTGAGTCAGCTCACAGCCTTCAACATCGCAGGTTTCAGCCTTCGATGGAGGATTAAAAGTAACGTGATAAACTGAGCCGCACTTTCCGCATGTTCTGCGCCCAATCAAACGTTCAACAATTGTTTCCACCGGACATTCGAGCAGAACCACTTTTTCGAGCGTGCCATTCAACGTTTGGAGAAGTTCGGCCAGTTTTTCCGCCTGCACCAATGTGCGGGGAAAACCATCGAACAGATAACTGGTTCCAAATGCGGAATCTTTGAGCAGATCACGAATCATTCCAACCACAACGTCGTCAGGAACAAATTGCCCGCCATCCATCAGCTTTTTTGCTTTAATACCCAGCGGAGTTTCAAGGCGGATCTGCTCACGGAGCAGATCACCAGTGGAGACATGTATATATCCCTTACCCACTAGGACTTCAGCGACGGTACCCTTGCCCGCACCGGGGGGTCCTAATAGTACAACTACATTCATCGTCCGCTGCGCATTTTACCTTTTTTCAGGAAACCGTCGTAGTGCCGCATTAGCAGGTGCGATTCAATCTGACGCATCGTATCCAGCATAACACCCACGATAATAAGCAGACTGGTACCACCGAAGAACGAGGCCACAATCCACGGCACGTTGAACTGAGCGGTCATGATGTTCGGCATAACAGCAATGGCTGTCAGGAATACAGCACCGGCCAGAGTCAGGCGTGTCATTGTTCTGTCGAGATACTCAGCAGTGGGACGTCCGGGACGAATGCCAGGAATATAGCCGCCACGCTTCTTGAGATCATCGGCAATCTGAATCGGGTTAAACTGTGTTGCCACCCAGAAATAGGAGAAAAAGAGAATACACATGCCGAACCAGAACATATACCAGCCGGACATCGGGAAGTTATTCGCCCACTCTTTTGCCCAATCGAAAGGTAGGTAACTTCCAATCTTTGGAAAAATGGCCATGATCGCAGAAGCGAAGATGATCGGCATTACGCCGGAATAGTTGACGCGCAGCGGCAGGTGCGATGTGCCTCCCTGCATCATTTTGCGGCCGACCATACGTTTTGCAAACTGTACCGGAATCTTCTGCTGTGCCTGCGAAACGGCAACCACAACAATGATAACCACGAAGATCAGCGCAATTAGAAGCGCCAGATGGAAGATGCCGATTTCAGCAACACCATCAACGGGAGTCAGCTTATCAATCAGCGTTTTTACCGCCATCGGCATGCTGCTGATAATATTAACCGTAATGATGATCGAGATACCGTTGCCGATACCACGATCTGTCATTTGCTCACCAATCCACATCAGCAGCAAAGAACCGGTTACCAGACTGAGCAAGGTCAGCAGGACAAATCCAATGCCTGGAATCCGAACCACTTCAGCCGGTAGCCCGAAATAGCCGCCCGACTGAAGGGCAATCGCCATTGCAACGGCCTGAACGGCGCAGATGATGACGGTGAGATAACGGGTGTATTGCGTAATTTTCTGACGACCCACATCGCCTTCCCGCGCCAGCTTTTCGAGATGCGGGATTACCGCAGTCATCAGCTGGATAATGATCGAGGCACTGATGTATGGCATAATGCCTAACGTGCCGATCGAACATTGCAGGAGCGCGCCCCCGCTGAACAGGTTCATGATACCGAACAAACCACCTTCCGCCCCACCCTGTGCTTCGATGAAGTTACGGATCTCAAGCGCATCAACGCCCGGAAGCGGCACTGCGGCAATGAGTCGGCAGATAAATATCAGACCAAACGTGAATAGAATACGTTGTCTGAGTTCGGGAATCTTGAATGTGTTTACAAAAGCGGAAAGCATGGCAATGTGGCCTTTCGTAGATTATACGACTTCGCAGGAACCGCCGGCAGCTTCAATAGCTTCTTTTGCCGATGCGGAAAATGCATTAACCTTAACAGTCAGCTTCTTTTCGATGCTGCCGTTCCCAAGAATTTTAACGCCGTCAAAACGTCCGTTAACCAGGCCCTTCTCTTGGAGAAGCTCGATGGTTACTTCAGTTCCGTCCTCAAACACGTTCAGTGCATCGAGGTTAACGGGAAGAATTTCCTTGCGGTTAAAGTTGTTGAAACCACGTTTAGGCAGTTTACGCACAAATGGCATCTGGCCACCTTCAAACAAAGGTTTGTGAGTTCCGCCCGCACGGGACATCTGCCCCTTGTGGCCGCGACCCGCGGTTTTACCTTTGCCTGAAGCACGTCCACGTCCCACGCGGATTCTACGATGTTTGGAACCTTCTGCAGGTTTGAGTGAATGTAAATCCATGACTTAATCCTCTACCTTAATTAGCCCTTGCGAATGGCGAGAGCTTCTTCTTTCGAACGAAGCGAGCCAAGCGCTTTAATGGTGGCTTTGGTTACATTGAGGTGGTTGTTGGAACCGAGCGATTTGGCCAATACGTCGCGAACTCCTGCGAGTTCGAGTACGGCACGGCACGGACCGCCAGCGATAATTCCGGTACCTTCAGAAGCAGGGCGAATCAAAACCTGTGCCCCACTGAATTTTCCGATTGCTTCATGCGGAAGCGTGGTGCCGCGCATGGTCACACTGGATAGATTCCGCTTAGCAACATCGCCCGCCTTACGGATGGCTTCTGCAACTTCAGCGGCCTTACCCAGACCATATCCAACACGACCTTTACGATCGCCTACCACTACCAGAGCACCGAAGCTGAAACGACGACCGCCCTTTACAACTTTGGAGTTACGGCTGATGTGGACTACACGTTCTTCGAATTCCGGCTTTTCGCGGACCTCGTTTTTGTCGTCACGCTTACGACGACCTCGTCCACCACCATCACGGCGTCCTCTACGTTCATTACGTTCTTCTGCCATTGGAATCTCCTAGAATTTCAGGCCCGCTTCGCGAGCGCTGTCAGCCAGTGTTTTAAGGTTGCTGCCGAAAGCGAATCCGCCCCGATCGAAAACCACAGTATCAATGCCTTTACCTTTGGCAGCTTCCGCTGCTTTGGCACCAAGTTCCTTGGCGGCTTCTGCGTTTTTTCCATCGATGGAAACACCGGCGAGAGTCAGGCGAGCATCGTCATCGATGAATTGAACTTCCATCCGTTTGTTAGAGCGGAAAAAAGCCATGCGCGGGCGGGCCGCTGTTCCGGCCACTTTGTTACGCACACGGAGGTGACGACGTATTCTCAGATCTTTTTTGCTTTTAGTAGCCATTATGCAACCGCCTTACCTTCTTTACGACGAACATGCTCACCATTGTAGCGAACGCCTTTGCCTTTGTACGGCTCAACCGGAGAGTAGTCGCGGATGCGTGCTGCAACCTGACCGACCAGTTGTTTGTCGATGCCTTCAACTGAAACGGCCGTGCCGCTTCCGCCTACTTCAACTTTAATCCCTTCCGGAATGTCATAGTTGATGTCGTGCGAGAAACCCAGGGACAGAATAATCTTATTTGCTCCCTGCATAACCGCTTTATAACCCACACCTTCAATGATAAGATCCTTACGGTACCCTTGGCTTACACCAACGACCATGTTGCTCACGAGGCTTCGGACGGTACCGAACATCGCTTTGCCGAATTTGGATTCGTCGGTGCGGGAAACTACGACACTGTTGTCTTCAACAGCCACTGCAATACATGCCGGAGCGGTGTAAGAGCATTCGCCCTTATCGCCTTTGACAGTGATTACCTGACCGCTGACTTCGGCGGAAACTCCGCCGGGAATCAATACTGGTTGTTTACCTATTCTTGACATAACTAAACCCGGTCCTTTCTACCAAACGTAGCAGAGGACTTCGCCTCCGATCTTCTTTTCACGAGCTTCGTTATCGGTCATGACACCCGAAGACGTGCTGAGGATCGCCATTCCGATTCCACCCAAAACGCGCGGAACTTCTTCAGAATTGACGTACTTACGGCAGCTGGGCTTGCTGATACGGCGGAGCCCCTGAATGACCGGCTCGCGGTCAATTGTGTATTTAACGAAAATATTGAGAACGGGTTTCCCGTTTTCGTTTTCCATTGTGTAATCTTTGATAAACCCTTCAGCCTTAAGGATGCGTGCCACTTCACTCTTCATTTTAGAGTGCGGCATTCCGACAACCTTTTTTTCAGCCATGTTCGCGTTGCGAATACGGGTCAACATGTCAGCGATTGGATCTGATAATACCATTTCTAAACCTCTTCCTATTCGTTGCCCGTTTTGAACGGCATACCCATCAGGGTGAGCAGCTCTTTGGCTTCGCTGTCTTCCGTTGCGGAAGTCACGAAAGTGATGTCCATACCATGGGTTTTCTTGACGCGGTCAGGATCGATTTCCGGAAAAACCGTCTGTTCCTGCAGGCCCATGGAATAGTTACCGGATCCATCGAACGAGTTACCCGGAATACCGCGGAAGTCGCGGATACGCGGCAACGTGGCGTTAACGAAACGATCCATGAATTCATACATGCGGTCACCGCGCAGCGTAACACGTGCGCCGATGTCCATACCTTCTCGCAACTTAAAGTTCGAAACACTCTTCTTGGCTTTAGTAATAACAGCCTTCTGACCGGTAATCTTGCCGAGGTCTTCGGCGAGCGCGGTCAGTGTGTCGCGGTCGTTATTAACCGAAACGCACAGATTGAGTACGATCTTTTTAAGTGCGGGAACCTGCATTTTGCTTGAGTAGCCCTGACTCTTCATGAGCTCCGGAGCTACTGCATCTTTATACTTAGTTTTCAGTGTTGGGGTCATAGTGCCCTTCCTCCAAAATTACGGTTCCAATGCTTGGAACGGTTATGCGGAAACCTTCACATTGGAAATTGCCATCGCGGCTTCGCGGTCAACAATTCCACCCTGCGGGTTTTCCTCGCTCTTCTGCATATGTTTCTTCACAAGGTTAACTCCTTCAATGAGGACGCGACCGGATTCCGGAAGGACCTGGAGAACTTTGCCCGATTTGCCTTTTTCATCACCGGCGATAACCTGAACGGTATCACCCTTTTTGATTTTGGCTTTACTCATATTAAACTCCTCACCTACGCTTACAGCACTTCCGGAGCAAGAGAGACCACTTTCATAAAGTCGTTCTCACGAAGCTCACGGGCAACCGGCCCGAAGATACGGGTACCGCGCGGGTTTTTATTGTCATCAATGATTACAGCAGCGTTTCCATCGAAACGAAGGCATGAACCATCGGAACGACGTATGGTGCTTTTGGTACGAACAACAACCGCTTTACATAGGTCGCCTTTCTTTACCACACCGTTCGGCTGAGCTTCTTTGACACTACAGCGGATGACATCGCCAACGCGGGCGACTTTACTTTTTGTGCCTAGCACACGGATGCACATTACTGAACGTGCACCTGAGTTATCTGCAACTTTTAAACGTGTATTCTCTTGAATCATTGTTCAGCCCTACCTTATTTCGCAGCTTCAGAAACAATGTCCACCAGACGCCAGCGCTTCAGCTTGCTCAACGGACGAGTTTCCATGACGCGAACCACATCACCGACACCGGCTTTGTTTTCTTCGTCGTGAACGTGAACTTTTTTGGAAATACGAATTTCCTTACCGTACAGCGGGTGGCGAACACGGCGCTCTATCAGAATGACGATGGTTTTATCACCGCTCTTACTGATCACACGACCTTCGCGCTTCTTCCGCAGATTTCTTTCAGTCTTTTCCATGACCTTATCCTTCTACTTTTTTTGCGGTTTGGATGGTCTTGATGCGGGCCACCGTACGACGCAGTTCTTTCATGCGTGACGGATTTTCCAGCTGACCGGATACCTGCTGAAGTTTCAGGTTGAACTGTTCCTTCTTGATATCCACGAGCTGCTGCTCAAGCTCTCCGCTCGTCATTTCTTTTAATTCGTTAACCTTCATGGTCTGCTCCATCCTTTAGTCGTGAGCATGCCGCTGAACGAACCGGACGCGAAGCGGCAATTTCGTTGCTGCAAGACGCAGACATTCTTTTGCCAGCGTTTCCGGAACGCCATCGAGTTCGAATAACATGGTTCCTGGTTTCACCACTGCAACCCATTGGTCCACAGCACCTTTACCTTTACCCATACGAACTTCCAACGGCTTCTTGGTGATTGGTTTGTCGGGAAAAATGCGAATCCACAATTTCCCTTTACGTTTCATGGCACGGTTTGCAGCCACACGGCACGCTTCAATCTGAATCGCAGTGATCCATCCACGTTCCAACGACTGGAGACCATACTCTCCGTAGGCCAGCGAATTTCCCTTTTGGGCAAGACCGCCGCGGGAACCGCGCTGTACCTTTCTGTATTTAACTCTCTTTGGCATCAAAGGCATTGGTCAATCTCCTCTAGGCTTTTGTTTCGGATTCCTTGCAGATCCAGACTTTAATGCCGATGATACCGGCAACGGTGTTGGCTTCTGCAGTGCCATAGTCAATGTTAGCACGCAACGTGTGCAGCGGAATCTTGCCTTCTTTATAGCTTTCCGAACGCGCGATTTCCGCACCGTTCAAGCGCCCGCCTGCCAGGATTTTAATGCCAAGAGCACCATTATCCATAGCCATCTGTATCGCACGCTTCATGGCGCGACGATGAGATACCCGGCGCTCCAGCTGCATGGCAACATTAGCGGCAACCAGGGTGGCATCCAGATCCGGCTTCTTGATTTCCGCGATTTCCACATACACCTCTTTGCCGGTGATTTTGGAAAGCACTTCACGAAGCTTATCGATGTCTTCACCCTTACGACCGATCACCAGACCAGGACGAGCCGTCTTGATGGTTACACGGATGCGATTGGCATAACGCTCAATATAGATATCAGACACCGAAGCGTCTTTCAGTTGCCGAGAAACGAGTTCGCGGATATCAACGTCTTCCTTGAGCATGGTTCCGAAGTTGCGCTTATCTGCATACCAGCGTGAACGCCAGTCTTTCGTGAGCGCGAGCCTCATTCCAATAGGATTTACTTTCTGTCCCAAAACAGTCTCCTTCTCGACTAAGCGTGATCGCTTAGAATAATGGTTACGTGGCTAGTCTTCTTCTGGATCGGACTGGCCATACCCCGGGCACGCGGACGAAAACGTTTCATCATTGGTCCGCCATCCACGATGGCATTCTTCACAAACAGGCTGTCTGCTGACAGACCTTCGTTGTTTTCGGCATTTGCAATCGCCGATTTGAGGGTCTTGCCGATTTGTACGGCAGCCTTGCGAGCATTAAACTCGGTAACACGTAATGCATCGGCAACCTTCATACCTTTGATCTCATTAGCAAGATCGCGGGCCTTGGTAGGCGACATACGAATATATTTAGTTGTAGCTGACACTTCCATTGTGCTTTCACTCTCGATTTTGTCCACGGGATATATAAAGGGCGGACAGTGTATGGATTTGAGAAGCGAAATCCAGCGATTTCGCTTAAAAAATCCCACCGACTATTTTTCAGTCGCCATCCCGTGAGTTCTGAACGCTCGGGTAGGTGAAAACTCACCCAGTTTGTGCCCGACCATATTCTCCGTAACAAACACCGGAACGAAAACTTTACCGTTATGGACATTGAAGGTTTGGCCAACAAATTCCGGAACGATCATTGAGGCACGAGCCCACGTTTTGATCGGCGCTTTACGCCCGGATTCCTGCTGTTTACGAACCTTCTTAACCAGCTTCAGGTCAACGTATGGACCTTTTTTCAGTGAACGAGCCATTATTTCTTCCTCCGCTCAACAATATATTTATTGGTCTGTTTGTGCTTATCGCGGGTACGTTTACCCTTCGCCAGCAGACCCCAAGGAGATTTCGGATGTCCACCACCAGAAGTACGACCTTCACCACCACCCATCGGGTGATCAACCGGGTTCATGGCAACACCACGAACCGTCGGGCGAATACCAAGCCAGCGTTTACGGCCGGCTTTACCCATTACAATGCTGCTGTGCTCAACATTACCAACGCGACCGATTGTTGCCAGGCAGTTGGTGCGCACCAGACGAATTTCGCCGGACGGCATTTTAATGTGTGCGAACTCAGCCTCGCGCGACATCAGCTGCGCTGAAGTTCCGGCGGAACGAACCACCTGTCCACCGCGGCCCGAAACCAGCTCGATGTTATGAACAGACATGCCCACCGGAATTTTACTCAACGGCAATGCGTTGCCCACCGAAGGCTCGGCATCAGGACCGGACATCAGCGTGGCACCGACTTTCAGATTCTGCGGAGCAATGATGTACCGCTTTTCACCGTCTGCATAGTTCAGCAGTGCGATGCGTGCGGAGCGGTTAGGATCGTACTCAATCGAGGCAACATTGGCAGGAATGCCGAACTTGTCGCGTTTGAAATCAATCACACGGTAGCGGCGCTTATGTCCACCCCCACGGTGACGTACCGAAATACGACCCGCGCTATTACGTCCGGCTTTGCTTTTCTTCGCTTTAACCAAAGAGCGCTCAGGGCTGCTCTTGGTGATATCAGCGAAATCGGACAACACCATGTGCCGGCGGCTTGGTGTGTACGGTTTGTGTGCTTTTAAAGGCATTACAACAAACTCCTTAGATCAGGTTAATGCTGTCTTCTGCATGTAATGTAACCACGGCACGTTTCGATGCTGCAGTCATTCCGAATTGAGCGGTGCGTTGACGTCTCTTCTTGCCTTTTCGGCGCATCGTATTGACGGCCATAACACGGACATCGAAGAGCTCTTCCACAGCTCGTTTGATTTCTACCTTGTTGGCGTCAATCGCAACCTTGAACAAAAACTTGTTCTGCTCATCGGAGAGCATGGTTCCTTTTTCGGTCAACAAAACTTGTTTAATGATATCAGCTGAATTTTTCATCGTTGATCTCCTGATTAGCCGATGCGCGCTTCAAGCGCAGCCATGGCATCCTTGGTGATGATAACGTTCTTGTGACGAAGGATCTGGTATGTATTCACCAGATTGGCCGTAACAAGCTCTGCGCGCTGAATATTGCGCGACGCCAGCAGCAGGTTGTCGTTGGTTTCAGCAACGATGAACAGCGCACCACGGTCGAGACCGAGGTTTTTCAGCACTGCAGCGAATTCTTTCGTTTTCGGAGAAGCAACGCTAAGCGATTCGATTACGGTAATATCACCCTGATCGATCTTGGCACTGAAAGCGCGGGCAAATGCCAGCTTGGTAACTTTCTTAGAGAGCTTCTTCTTATACTTGCGGGGAAGCGGTCCATGGGCAGCATGACCGCCGCGCCAAACGTTGGACTGCTTATAACCGGCACGTGCACGACCGAGGCCTTTCTGCTTCCAGGGCTTCTTGCCGCTGCCGTGTACTTCACCCTTGTTCAGAGTGGAAGCGGTTCCGGCACGCTGGTGCGCATTATATGCAACAACTGCTTCGTGAACAGCCTGATCGCCCTTATCGAGAACGAGGAGATTATCTGCAACTTCGTAGTCGCCGACGCTTTCTCCCTTTACATTTATTAAAGGTATTTTACTCATGATAATCCCCGATTATTTCTTTTTGAGGGCTTCTTTGATCGTAACGATTCCGCCTTTAGCGCCCGGTACGGATCCTTTAATCAGAATTAGATTTTCTTCAGGACGAACCTGAACAATCTTTAGATTCTGCGTGGTCACGCGCTTGTCGCCCATCTGGCCAGGCATTTTTTTGCCTTTGAAAACACGACCGGGAAATTCGCACATACCGATGGAACCGGTACGACGCACCCAACCGCCTCCATGGGAGGCACGGCCGCCGCCGAAGTCATAACGTTTTACAACGCCCTGAAAACCACGACCCTTGCCGGTGGCAACGATATCGACATAATTCACTTCAGCGAAGGCACTGGCATCAACAACATCACCAAGGTTCACTTCAGTTTCTTCCACGCGGAATTCACGAAGAACACTCTTCGCGGCAGCACCGGCTTTTTTCAGGTGACCCAGAGCAGGCTTCGTCATGCGCTGTTCTTTCTGGTCGCCAAAACCGAGCTGTACGGCTTTATAGCCGTCTTTATCAGCATCCTTAAGCTGCGTAACAACGCAGGGACCTGCTTCAATTACTGTAACCGGAACTGCAACACCGTTTTCATCATAGACGGAGGTCATTCCGAGTTTTTTTCCAATCAAACCTTTCATGATAACCTCCTAGATCTTAATGGTGATATCCACACCCGCCGGCAGGTTAAGCTTTTTCAGCTCGTCTACGGTTTTGATGGTGGGATCAATGATATCGAGCAGACGCTTGTGCGTGCGGATCTCAAACTGTTCCATCGCTTTTTTGTTCACGTGCGGACTTTTGTTCACAGTGAAACGTTCGATACGGGTCGGCAACGGAATCGGGCCTGCAACGCGGGCGCCGGTACGACGTGCCGTTTCGACAATTTCAGTGGCGGAAACGTCGAGCACACGGTGATCGAACGACTTCAGCCGAATTCTGATTCTTTGATTTGTCATTATTATTCTCTCTCTAACGGTTAAGGATAGCGTCTGTCATATTCGGAGGAACCGGGTCAAACGCTTGCGGTTCCATCGAGTAGCTCGCCCTACCCTTTGTTAAGGATCGCAAACTCGTTGCGTATCCGAAAACTTCGGCAAGCGGAACATCCGCCTGCACGACCTGCAGATCATTAGTAGCCTTAATTTCGCGGATTTTTCCGCGTCGGCTGTTGAGGTCACCCATCACATCGCCCAGATGCTCTTCGGGTGCTTCAATTTCCAGCAGCATAATCGGTTCAAGCAGAACCGGGCTGGCATTGGATACCGCATCGCGAAGTGCCATCACCGCTGCGGAGCGGAATGCAACTTCACTGGAATCCGTATCGTGGGTCTGACCGCCGATCACCGTTACTTTCGTGTCGATGATGGCAAAATTACCCAGCACGCCGGTCATCAGCGCATCGGCAATACCCTCTTCAATTCCTTTACGGAAGGCATCGGGTATAATTTTATTGGATACATCAAAAGCAATCACATTACCGGCGCCGGCGGTATTCGGCTGCACCGCAAGGGTCAGAGCCGCAAAGTGGGTGTCTCCGCCGATTTCGCGTTCGAACGTGAAAGAACCCTGGCCCTTGGCGGAAACAGATTCGCGGTAGGCAACCATCGGCTTACCGGCGTTTGCCTGCACTTTATATTCGCGAAGAATACGGTCTTTAATAATTTCAAGATGCAGTTCGCCCATACCGGCAATAATGGTCTGTCCGGTTTCTTCGTGAATGGCGGTATGGAACGTCGGATCTTCGTCGGCCATATCCTTCAGCGCATCCACCAGCGCATCTTTGTCGCCGGTCGTTTTCGGCTCAATGGCCATGGAAATTACAGGCTCAGGAAACTCGATATTTTCCAAGATAATCGGATCGTTTTCAGCACAGACTGTATCACCGGTCGTGAACAGTTTCTGGCCGACCATGCCGCCGATTTCACCGGCATACAGCACATCAATATCTTCGCGGGCGTTGGCATGAAGGCGCAGGAGGCGGCCGATGCGTTCGCGTTTTTTGGTGCGCGGATTGTAGATGTTCATGCCTTTTTTCAGCTGGCCGGCATAGACGCGGACAAAGGCCAGTTTACCCACAAACTTATCGGTTGCCATTTTAAAGACGAGACCGGTCAGCGGATCAAAATCGGAGGTTTCGCGTTCGAGCGTCTCCTCGGTCTTCGGAGAAATTCCTGAAACAGCTGGAACATCCAACGGAGAAGGAAGCAGATCAACCACGGCATCAAGCAATGGCTGAACGCCTTTATTCTTCAGCGATGAACCCACCAGCACCGGAACAAGTTCGTTTGCGATGGTTGCGCGACGTATGGCTGCCAGCAGTGCCTCGCCAGAGACATCGGCATCTTCCATATAGGCTTCCAGCAACTCCTCGTCCAACTCGGCAACCTTTTCAATCAGGTCTGCGCGATAGGCCTCTGCATCTGAAGCGAGGTCTGCAGGAATATCAATATATTCAACCTGCGCACCCATATTATCTTCAGAGAATGTGATCGCGCGCATTTTGACGAGATCAACCACACCGGAAAACGTATCGGCGGCACCGATCGGCAACTGAATGGCCACGGCCGGAGCTTTCAGCTTTTGCTGAAGCTCGTCCACCACTTTATAGAAGTCGGCACCCATGCGGTCCATTTTGTTTACGAAAGCAACACGCGGCACCTTGTACTTCGTGGCCTGACGCCAAACTGTTTCGGACTGGGGCTGTACACCGCCGACCGCACAAAAAACACCCACTGCGCCATCAAGGACTCGGAGTGAGCGTTCAACTTCCACGGTGAAGTCTACGTGGCCGGGGGTATCGATAATATTAATTTGATGGTCATTCCAAAAACAGGTGGTCGCGGCCGATGTAATCGTAATCCCACGTTCCTGCTCCTGAATCATCCAATCCATGGTAGCAGTGCCGTCATGAACTTCGCCGATTTTATGAACCTTGCCTGAATAATACAGAATACGCTCGGAGGTCGTTGTTTTTCCCGCATCAATGTGAGCAACGATTCCGATATTGCGAACCGAAGACAGCGCATATGGACGGCCTTCGGCTTCCCTGGAGGAATCCGAGCCCTTACCTGCTTTGCTGTTTTTCTGGTTCACAGTATTATTCATTTCTTTCTTCAATAACCGGAAGGTTCCAATGATTGGAACCTTCCTTTCAATCGGCGACCCCCATCCGTTGGGGATTTCCTATAGTACCGACACAAGACCGAAGTCTTACCAGCGGTAGTGAGCGAAAGCCTTATTGGCCTGTGCCATCTTATGCGTGTCGTCACGCTTCTTAATGGCAGCGCCCTGACCTTTGAAGGCATCAATCACTTCATTCGCCAGTGCTTTACGCATGGGAACGCCCTTCCGCTTTGCAGCGAAGGAGATCAGCCAACGGGTCGCAAGGGCAACCTGACGCTTCGGTTTTACTTCCAGCGGAACCTGATACGTTGCACCACCGACACGACGGGATTTAACTTCCAGTCGCGGAGAGACGTTTTCAACAGCGGTCGTAAACACCTGCACCGGATCTTCGTCTTTCAGCTGTGCCTGAATATCTTCCAGGGCTCCATAAACAATTTTAGCGGCAACTGATTTCTTACCGCGTTCCATCACGCAGTTGATCATATACGCAACCGTCTGGTTGTTGTACCGGGGATCCGGGATCAATTCGCGTCGTTCTGCTCTACGTCTTCTAGCCATAGTTCAAATTTCCTTATTTAGGGCGCTTCGCACCATATTTCGAACGACCACGCTTACGTCCGTCTACTCCGAGACAGTCCAGCGCACCACGAACGATGTGATAACGAACACCCGGCAAGTCTTTCACTCGACCGCCGCGCACGAGAACCATGCTATGTTCCTGCAGGTTGTGACCTTCACCACCGATATAGGCGTTCACTTCACGACCATTAGTCAAACGAACACGGGCCACTTTACGAAGGGCCGAGTTCGGCTTCTTCGGAGTCTGCGTTTTAACGAGCAGACAAACTCCGCGACGCTGCGGGCAGGTCGCCAGTGCAGGCGACTTACTCTTTTTCTTCTGAAGCACACGCGGCTTTCTTACTAACTGATTGATTGTAGGCATAAATATCCCTTCCTATAAAAAAGACAAGCGCAGGACAGTAGTCACCTACTCCCTGCACCGCAAGCGAAACATTCAACAAATTTCGCTAAATTCAATAGGCCTTCCAAACCCAGGAAAACCCCTAAACTACAAACTGCCTCTCACTTAACTGCTGGCCCTAAAGAGACGCGCTCTTATCAGACTGCATTTCAGATCGAAACCTAATCCGGATCGGAGACCGATTGCCGATGCATTCATAGCTTCACTTCTTTCGTCCGCCGGAAACCGCCAGCCACTTCGATATGAGAAAGGTGCGAAAGCATCTGTAGATGAATCAGTTGCACAACTCAGCACCCTCCCGCAATCCCCAAAACAACGCGAAAGGACGAGCAACATAGCGAAACTGACGGCAGATGCCAGCGAAAAGTTCTACTATTTTGCATACAACCGACCGCTTTTACTCACGCCTTGCGCAACCGGAAACGGTTGCCAGCAGACAACTGAAAGGGAATACAGGCAAATTTAACTGCTGGATGCACCGTATTCCTCTTACCCGGGTCACAGGAAATACCTCAGCGAAAATCAAGCCACACCACCCTCTGATCAAACCGCGCGGCGAAATGGAAGAGATTGAGCACCGCGGCAAATACAACACAAAAGCGGCTTAACAGGACCGCCCATTTCCCATTCCCTTTATTTCGTTATTACACCCCCTCAATGAGCTGCTGTTCTTCTATGAATAGCGGCCTCCATAGAATAATCCCACCATCCTGTGCCAAGAGAACGGTAAAACCAAGAAACCCATTACTAGCAATGTCGAAATCCTCGTCACAATATATGTACTTTGTGTTTACTTTTTCTACACTTTTTACAATAGCCCCAGGAGCCCCAAACTCCTTCACCAATTCCGAGCGGGTATATATACTTTCCAGCGTCGTCTTCACCTCATCGAAAGTAAGTCCAGTTTTCTCCTTGCCACATGCTACGAGAATAACCACTACGAATAATAAAATTGCACATGATTTCATCACATCGCCTTATTCATATCACAATACTCCAACCAGTGCTTGGGAATCTGAAATCTGGCTCCTTCAAAAGCGGCTTAAGTCAGCGCCATTCAGGTTAACCCCGTAATACAGCATTCACTAGTGAAATCTAATTAACACACCTATTACAACCATCATGTACCACGCAATTGATGACACAATATACATGCCTCCAACGCAGAAACCAAATGTCTGCGCCTACCCCCAATCTTAGACCACGAATCGGCGAATTTAAGTGCCGAAGGTGTCGATCCTTTAGCATCGTAATCTTTGCATTCTCTCCCCCACTTGCGTCTAGTCGA
>JAROBA010000044.1 GCA_029432815.1 Pontiellaceae bacterium B1224
GCTATGCGGGGTAGTCGTCATTCATGCCTCCTTTGTTAGTTGTGTATCAAAGGATTATAAGGCCGATGTAAACCCCCACATAGCATCTATTATTTTGGTGTTTTCCAATGTCTGTAAGCTTCCAGACATTGGAAGTCCCGCCGACTATCCAACCAACTCAATCGCCTTTTCGAGGCACGCTTCGATCATCTCTGTCGTCGGTTGTTTGATGAAGTTGTTGTCCATGAGGCTTTGGGTGAGGTTCCGGGCCTCGTCGATCTCCTGTTTGGCCCGGGCGTAGACTTCGTCGCCGGTCATTTCCGTGCGGGCGACGCCGTCTTCAATCGCCTGGAGGGCGACGGCTTTGGCGACGGCGGGGAAGGTCTGCGGCTCGTCCATCAGCGGGGCGATGTAGTCGGGCGTCAGACCGTTGGCTTCTGCGGATTCCGCGATGGCGTAGGCGGCGGCAATAGCCATTTTGTCGGTAATCTTTTTGGCTTTTACCAGCAGCGCGCCTTTCAGCAGACCGGGGAAGCAGAGCGAGTTGTTCACCTGGTTCGGAAAGTCACCACGGCCGGTGGCGACAATATAGGCACCGGCCGCTTTGGCGGCGTGCGGATAAATTTCCGGCACGGGGTTGGCGCAAACGAAGCAGATTGCTTTATCGGCCATGGAGGAAACCCATTCCGGTTTGATCGTGTCCGGCCCGGGGCGGGAGAGTGCGATCAGCACGTCGGCGCCTTTCATCGCTTCTTCAATTGAATTAACCTTGTTCGGGTTGGTGCGCTGGCAGAGATCCCACTTTTTATAGAAGGCTTTATCGGCTTCGATATCCGCGCGGTCGGTATGCAGTCCGCCTTTGGAGTCGCACATGATCATTTTCTTCGGATCGCCGCCGGCCTGGATGATGAGGCTGGCGATGGTGGTGTTGGAAGCACCGGCACCGAGCATGGCGATTTTAACGTCGCCCAATTCTTTGCCGGCCACTTTCACGGCGTTGATCAGTCCGGCGAGGGTGACGCAACCGGTTCCCTGAGCATCGTCGTGCCAGACCGGGATTTCGCACTCTTCGCGCAGTGTGTCGAGCACCTCAAAGCAGTTGGGCTGCGAAATGTCTTCCAGATTTACCGCGCCGACGCTCGGCTGCAGCATTTTAACGAATTCAATGATTTTTTTCGGGTCGTGTTTGCCTTCAGCATTTTTGGAATCGACGCAGAGGGCAATGGCATCAACGCCGCCGAGATATTTCATGAGGAAGGCTTTTCCTTCCATCACGCCGAGACCGCCGGAGGCCCCGCAGTCGCCGTCGCCCAGCACGCGGGTGGAATCGGACACGATGGCCACGAGGTTGCCGCGGTTGGAGAGGTCGAACGAGCGTTCGGGATTATCGCGGATTTCGGTGGAAACTTTGGAGACGCCGGGGGAATACCAGACGTTGAACCAGTTGAAGCCGTAATATCCAGCCTTTGGAATGGTCTGCATTTTGCCGCCGTAGAATTCGTGCATGGTTTCGGAGACTTCTTTAAGGAACAGGGTTTTTCCCTTGGCGATCTGGTCCGGTGTAAAGGTTGCAGGGAAAAGGGCATCGATATTTTCGAGTTTCAGGTCTTTTATTTTCGACATAACAGTCTCCTTATTAGGTATCAAATGGATCGGTCAATTATGCCCTTCGGCCCGGAAAAATCAACCTATCATCCATAAATTACACCGATTTTGCGGATTGCAGGAACGCCAGCTTGCAGCGTCCGCGCGGATCGTGGGCCAAATACTTCTGACAAGGTCTTGATGATCGGGGAGTAGGTATTTAGAATGGACCCATAAATCAGGACGCATATGTTATTTTCCATAGTCTGGTACCCGCGATTAAAAGAAATCTAAATAAAGCGGTTTTCAAAAGCATGAAAATGTTATAGGTATAATCATCTATACGTAATAAGTGGTCCTTGAAGTAGGGAATTAACCGAATGAGTATTAAAAAAACGATGTTGTCGTCGATCGGTCAAAAGTTGCTGTTGGCGACATCCGGCCTGATCATGTTCCTGTTGTTTCTGATTCCGCACATGGGCGGCAATGTGCTGTTTCTGTTCGGACCGGATATTTTTAACTCCTATGCGTACCATCTGCATCAGCTGGTTCCGGTCGTCATCGGCATTGAACTGCTGATGCTTACCTCGATTACGATTCATATGATTATGGCGTTTCGGGTGGTGCTGGCGAACCGCAAGGCGGCAGATAAGCGCCACACGCTGAAATCGTCGAAAGAGCGCTCGCTGGCGGCCAAGCTGATGCCGGTGTCAGGCATCATGATTTTTATCTTTATCGTAAAGCACCTGCTCGATTTTAAATTCTATGAAAAGACCGAGATCATCAGCGAGCATGGCGACCACATGTATAATGTTTATGCCATGGTACTGGAGCGCTTTCAGGGCGACCCCGTTCATCTGGCCTTTTATGTGCTCTTTATGGTTGCCGTCGGTTTCCACCTCAGCCATGCCCTGCAGAGCTCACTTCAGACCTACGGGATCTACGTTCCGCGCGATGGCAGCAAAATTAAGCTGGTCAGTGCCATTGTCGGTTGGGGCATGGCCGCAACCTTCGCGATCATTCCGATCTTCGCCTTCATCATATAACCGGGTTAACTCAAGATGTTCATAGCAACAGAACCTCAGCAATCAAATAAACACGAAGGCACTAAGATCACGAAGCTTGGTGTTTTTTGTGCCTTGAGCGCAGCGGGTGTTAATTTTTCAAGGAAAGAGATATGAAACTCGACGCAAAAATTCCTGAAGGCCCGATGGCCGAAAAGTGGACGAACCACAAATTCAAAGTAAAGCTGGTCAACCCTTCCAACAAGCGGAAGCACAAGGTAATCATTGTCGGCAGCGGCCTGGCCGGTGCCTCGGCTGCGGCCACGATGTCGGAGCTGGGCTATCAGGTCCACTGCTTCACCTATTCCGACTCCCCGCGCCGTGCACACTCGATTGCCGCGCAGGGCGGGATCAACGCTGCCAAAAACTATCCGAACGACGGCGACTCCATTTACCGCCTCTTTTATGACACCGTGAAGGGCGGCGACTTCCGTTCCCGCGAGGCCAATGTGCACCGCCTGGCGGAATGCTCGAACCAGATTATCGACCACTGCGTGGCGCAGGGCATACCGTTCGCCCGCGAGTACGGCGGCTACCTCGATAACCGTTCATTCGGTGGTGCGCAGGTTTCACGTACCTTTTATGCCCGCGGTCAGACCGGCCAGCAGTTGCTGCTCGGTGCCTACGGTGCGCTGTCGAAGGAGATTAAAAAGGGCGGGGTCACGATGTATACCCGCGAAGAGGTCATTGATGTCGTGGTGATCGACGGCCAGGCACGCGGCATTATTTCGCGCAACCTCGTCACCGGCGAACTGAGCCGCCACGAAGCCGATGCCGTTGTGCTGGCCACCGGAGGCTACGGCAACGTCTTTTTCCTTTCCACCAACGCGATGAACTGCAATGCAAGTGCCGCCTGGCGTGCCTACAAAAAGGGTGCCGCTTTTGCCAATCCGTGCTACACGCAGATTCACCCGACCTGCATTCCGGTGCATGGCGAATATCAGTCCAAGCTGACGCTGATGTCGGAGTCGCTGCGTAATGATGGCCGTATCTGGGTGCCGAAAGCCAAGGGCGACAAGCGTCCGGCCAACCAGATTCCGGAAGACGAGCGTGACTACTATCTGGAACGCAAATATCCAAGCTTTGGAAATCTGGTTCCGCGCGACCTCGCTTCCCGCAATGCCAAAATGGTGTGCGACGAAGGCCGCGGCGTCGGCCCGACCGGCAACGCCGTTTATCTCGACTTTGCCGAAGCCATTGAGCGCCTCGGTAAGGACGCGATTGTTGCCAAGTATGGAAACCTGTTTGAAATGTATAACCGTATTACCGATGAAGATCCGTATACGACGCCGATGATGATTTTCCCGGCGGTGCACTACACGATGGGCGGTCTTTGGGTGGACTATAACCTCATGACTTCTTTGCCGGGCCTTTATGCGATCGGCGAATGCAACTTTTCGGATCACGGCGCGAACCGCCTGGGTGCTTCCGCATTGATGCAGGGACTGGCCGATGGCTACTTTGTGATCCCGAATACGATTAACGACTACCTCGCCTCCAATAAACTTCCAAAGGTTGGAACCGACCACGAAGCATTTGCCGAAGCGGAGAAAGCGGCGCAGGATAAACTCGATAAACTGCTCGCCGTGAACGGTAAGCGGACTGTGGATGATTTCCACAAAGAGCTCGGTCATCTACTTTGGGAAAACTGTGGTATGGGCCGCAATGAAAAGGGGCTGAAAGAAGCCCTCGAAAAGATTCCAAAAATCCGCGAGGAATTCTGGAAAGACGTCAATGTTCCGGGCTCGGCCGATGACTTGAATCAGGCATTGGAAAAAGCGAACCGCGTCGCCGACTTTATGGAATTCGCTGAGCTGATGGTGAAGGATGCACTGATGCGGGCGGAATCCTGTGGGGGCCATTTCCGCGAAGAGAGCCAGACGGATGAGGGTGAAGCCCTGCGTAACGATGACGAATTCTGCTTCGTGGGCGCGTGGGAGTTTGCGGGATTGGATAAAGAACCGATCCTTCACAAGGAACATTTGGAATTCGAAGAGGTTCACTTAACACAGAGGTCCTATAAATAGCAATAAACACAAAGGCACTAAGAACACGGAGGCTTCGTGCTCTTCGAGCCTTAAGTGAAGCGGGTGTTTAAAATTTGTTGTAAGGAAGGCATGTCATGGCAAAACAGATTAATTTAACGCTGAAGGTTTGGCGGCAGAACCGGGGTCAGGAAGGTAAGTTCGAGACGTATGAGGCAAAGAACATTGATACCGATGCTTCGTTCCTCGAAATGCTGGATGTGGTGAACGACGAGCTGACGCTGAAGGGCATTGAGCCGATTGCATTCGAGCACGACTGCCGCGAAGGCATCTGCGGATGCTGCGGTTCCACGGTGAACGGAAAGACCCACGGCTCGCACGAACGCACAACACTTTGCCAACTGCACATGCGCCATTTTGAAGATGGACAGAATGTGGTGATTGAACCGTTCCGCGCCACCGCTTTCCCGGTGATTAAGGATTTGATTGTTGATCGCTCCGGTCTTGATCAAATCATTGCTGAAGGCGGCTATGTTTCGGTGAAAACCGGTAACGCGCCGGAAGCATCGACGACTCCGATTAAAAAGGAGATGGCTGAAGCGGCGATGGATGCGGCGGAATGTATCGGATGCGGCGCCTGTGTGGCGGCCTGCCCGAACGGATCGGCTATGCTGTTCACCTCGGCCAAGGTTTCCCAGTATGCTCTGTTGCCGCAGGGCCATCCGGAACGGGCCCAACGCGTAAAGAATATGGTTGGAAAAATGGACGAGCTCGGCTTTGGCAACTGCTCGAATGAATATGAGTGCGCGGTCGCCTGCCCGAAAGGGATTGATGTGAAAAATATTGCGCGCCTCAACCGAGAGTTTATTAAGGCCAGTCTGACGAGTGAAAAGTGAGGCGTGAAGATTAGCTGAATCTCAGGGCTCAATCGTCACGCATCACGCAGGAGGAACACCCATGGCAGCAGCAAGAAAGAAGCAAACATTCTGGTCTGAGCCAATCGGCAAGGTCGATCTCCAGCGTGTTGCTGTTGTTCCTTCCGGCACCACGATCGTCGATGCCGTTAAAGAGATGAAATACAACCAGATCGGCTGTGTGCTGGTGGAAGATGCCAAACAGGAACTGATCGGCATTCTGAGCAATGGGGATCTGATGCACGAATATGTTGGCTCCACCCTGCCCGGGGATACGGCCGTGGACATCATCATGACAAAAAATCCCTTTACCGGATCGCCCGAGCTGACCGTGCAGGAAGCTCTGGAGATTTTTCACTCCAACCCATTCCGCCATATGCCGATCCTCAATGACGGCAGGGTGCAGGGTATTCTTTCGATCCGCGGGCTGATGACGTTTATCAGCGAACACCTCCCGCTGGAGGTCATGAACCTTCCGCCGGACAGCAGTCTTATTCCGTCCAGAACGTCAGGAGAATAAATCATGGCTGAAGAACTTCAAACGCTGATGGAAAAAGACTCGGTCGTAGTACGTTTTGCGGGCGACTCCGGTGACGGTATGCAGACCGTCGGCGAACTGTTTGCCGATGCCAGCGCACTGCTGGGCGATGCCATTGTAACCTTTCCGGATTTCCCTTCCGAGATCCGTGCGCCGGCGGGCTCGCTGCCCGGCGTGTCCGGTTTTCAAGTTCATTTCGGTGCCGCCAATGTCATGACGCCCGGCGATAAAGCCGATGCGCTGGTCGTGATGAACCCTGCTGCGCTGAAGGTCAATCTGCGTGAACTGGAGCCGAAAGGGCTGTTGATTATCAACACCGGTTCATTTACTCCGGCCAATCTGAAAAAAGCCCTCTACGAAACCAATCCGCTCGATGATCCGGCGCTCGATGAAGAGTTTCGCGTTATCAAGGTGGACATCAATGCCCTGACTAACGAAGCGCTGAAAGAGATGCCGCTCAAGCCGGCCCTCCGGGCGCGCTGCAAAAACTTCTTTGCGCTGGGCATCACCTACTGGGTGTATTCACGTCCGCTTGATTTGACGCTGGAATGGATCGAAACCAAGTGGCGCGACCGGTTGCCGCTGATGGCCGATGCCAACAGTCTCGCCCTGAAAACCGGTTATATTGTCGGTGAAAACAAGGATATCGATATTCCGCAATATACCGTGCACAAGCGCATGCTTGAGGACGGCGTCTATCGCAAGATTACCGGCAACGAAGCAACGGCGCTCGGCCTGATTGCCGCTGCGGAAAACAGCTGGCGCGACCTCGTACTGGGCAGCTATCCCATCACACCGGCCACCCCGATTCTTGAAACACTTTCCAAACATCGGAACTTTAACGTCAAAACCGTGCAGGCCGAAGACGAGATTGCCGCCATCGGTGTGGCAATCGGCGCGTCCTTTGCCGGTGCGCTGGCCGTAACTACCACTAGCGGTCCCGGTCTTTGTCTTAAGTCGGAAGCTCTCGGGCTGGCGGTCATCACGGAGCTGCCGCTGGTGGTGATCAATGTCCAGCGCGCAGGGCCCAGCACCGGGCTGCCCACCAAGACCGAGCAGGCCGATCTGCTGCAAACGCTGTATGGACGCAACGGTGAATCGCCCGTGGCGGTCCTTGCGGCCGACTCGCCTGGGGACTGTTTCGACTGCGCGATCGAGGCATCCCGTCTGGCGCTGAAATTTCGCACGCCGGTTGTGATGCTGACCGATACCTATCTGGCCAACGGTTCCGAACCCTGGAAAATTCCGTCGGTGACAGATATTCCTGATATTTCTGTGGAGCCAATTCGGCAGGGCGAGGAATATGTGCCCTACAAGCGCGACCCCAAAACGCTGGCGCGCCGTCTGGCCGTACCGGGCCGTCCGGGGTTTGAACACCGCATCGGCGGGCTGGAAAAAACCGAGTCGGGGCAGGTGAGTTACGATGCTGAAAACCATGAAAAGATGTGCCGGCTTCGTGCGGATAAAGTGAAAGGCATTGCAAACGATATTCCGCTGCCTGCTTTGCTGGGCGCACCTACAGGTAGGTTGCTGGTGATCGGTTGGGGCAGCACCTACGGTTCCATCAGAATGGCCGTCGAACGCATGCAGTCCGCCGGTGAAGCCGTCAGCTTCATCCATCTTCGACACCTGAATCCATTACCGCACGGTCTCGGCGAACTGATGAAGCAGTTCGACACCGTGGTGGTACCCGAACTGAATCTCGGGCATCTTTCGCTGGTTCTCCGCGCTGAATTTCTGGTCGATGTCAAATCGATAAATAAGGTGCAGGGACGCATGTTCCAAATCTCGGAACTCGTGGATGCATTCAGGGAATACCTTTAACGGGAGCATGTGATGGATGGCTTAAAAGAATATCTGACCCGTAAAGATTTTGTCTCCTCCTCCGAGGTGCGCTGGTGCCCCGGCTGTGGCGACTACGCCGTACTGAACTCTGTTCAGACCGTGCTTCCGCAGCTTGGAATTCCGAAAGAAAAATTTGTTTTTGTCAGCGGTATCGGTTGCTCCAGTCGTTTTCCGTATTACATGGATACGTTCGGCTTTCACTCGATCCACGGGCGCGCACCGACCATTGCCACCGGCATCAAGGTTGCCAACCCCGAGCTTTCGGTCTGGGTGATTACCGGCGACGGTGATGGGCTGAGTATTGGCGGCAACCATTTGGTTCATGCCCTGCGTCGCAATCTGGACATGAATATCATCCTGCTGAACAACCGCATCTACGGTTTGACCAAAGGACAGTACAGCCCGACTTCGGTGAAGGGGCAGATTACCAAAACCAGTCCGTATGGCGTGATTGACGAACCGATCAATCCATTGCGTATTGCGCTGGCTTCCGAAGCAACCTTTATCGCCCGTGCGCTCGATACCGATCCCAAGCATATGAGCGAGGTACTCAAGGCAGGAGCGGAGCATCACGGTACGTCATTTGTGGAAATTCTGCAGAGCTGCGTGATTTTTAATAAAAAAGCGTGGAGCGAGATTTCCGACCGCTCAACCCGCGAAAACCGCCTGCTCTATCTTGAGCAGGGCAAGCCGCTGATCTTCGGTGAAAAACGCAACAAAGGTATTGTGTTGCGCGGCACCGATCCGGTTGTTGTTACCATCGGCGAGCAGGGCATCACGAAAAAGGATCTGGTGAAACACGATATGTACCGGGAAGATCCGGTCTATGCATCGATGCTGGTTATGATGGACTCGCCTGATTTTCCGCTTCCGGTGGGGGTTTTTCATGCTGTTAAAAAACCGGTTTACGAGGATGAGCTGGATGCGCAGATCAAGGAAGTGACCGCGCTGAAAGGTCGCCGTAATCTACAGGCGCTGCTGCGTGGTTCCGAATACTGGACGGTTTCGAATAACGGTGCATCGATCAAGCGTTCTACGGGTATCAGGACTCTGGATAATGATGAGTCGAACATTATGGACGAACAGATCCATGCGTTGCTGAAATCCACCGATCCGCTTACCGCCAGCCTGAAAACCACGGTTGGAAAGATCTTCTACGACTACGATTACAAACGCTCGAAAATGCTCTCGCCGCGCGACAGCATTGCGTCGGCAATTGCTCATTTCAAGGCGGCGCATATCGAGTGCATTCTCGTAGGCGATTCGAAGCGGCTGTACGGCATTCTGTCGGAGCGCGACATTATTCAGAATGTGGTGCTCACCTCCATCGACCGCGACCGCCAGCCGATCTCGGCGATCATGCGGCCGGTCTATGAAATTATGGACGAGTCGAACTCCATTGGAGATGTCATCAACATTCTATCCATCAGCGGACATCGGCATGTACCGCTCCGGTTGAAGGACGGCGGTTTCGGATTGGTCACCATCCGCCAGATACTACGCTTTATTCACGACACGGTTGAACAGGTTGAAAAAAAGGAAATGGAAGAATAAATGAAAATACATGAATACCAAGCCAAGGAACTTTTGAAGGGCTACGGCATTCCGATTCAGGATGGCGTAACCATCGAGGACCTGGCAGAGGCCGAAGCGGCCATTGATAAGGTAAGCAAAGAACTTGGCGCCGAACAATTTGTCATCAAAGCTCAGATTCACGCGGGTGGTCGCGGTAAAGGCGGCGGTGTCAAGTTTTCGACGAGCCGCGGGAAAGCGCTTGAGAACCTGAAGGATATTCTGGGCATGACGCTCATCACGCATCAAACCGGTCCGGAAGGCCGGTTGGTTAAAAAAGTGATGGTGGCGGAAGCGCTCGACATTAAGCAGGAGTTTTACGCAGCCATCACCCTCGACCGCGCTAAGGGCATGGATACATTCATGGTTTCGTCCGAAGGCGGGATGGAAATTGAAGAGGTCGCTAAAAACTCGCCGGAAAAAATTGTGAAGGAAGCGATTGTGCCGGGGTTTGGACTGCGTCCGTTTCAGGCGCGAAATCTGGCTCAGGCGCTGGGGCTTGAAGGGCAGACAGCGAAGCAGGCGATCGGCATGTTTCAGAAGCTGTATAAACTCTATCGCGAACTCGACTGCTCCATCGTGGAGATCAACCCGCTGATCGTGACTGAACAGGGCGATCTGGTGGCTCTGGATGCCAAGATTAACTTTGATGACAACGCGCTCTACCTGCACAAGGATGTTGAGGCCATGCGTGACCTCGACGAAGAGGATCCTGCGGAAGTCGATGCTGCCGAGTTCAACCTTAACTACATTAAGCTCGATGGCAATGTCGGCTGCATGGTGAATGGAGCTGGACTGGCGATGGCCACGATGGACATCATTAAACAGCGCGGCGGTTCACCGGCCAACTTCCTGGATGTGGGTGGCGGGGCCAATGTGGAAACCGTGAAGAACGGATTCCGCATCATTCTTTCCGACCCGAATGTGAAGGCGGTACTCATTAATATCTTCGGCGGGATCGTTCGATGCGACCGGATTGCCAATGGGATTATTGAAGCGGTGAAGGTGCTCGATCTGAACGTGCCGGTGGTGGTGCGTCTGGCGGGCACAAATGCGGAGGTTGCCAAGGAACTGCTGGCGAACTCGGATGTGGATCTCATTTCCGCGGACTCTTTCGAGGATGCCGCAGTCAAGGTTGTGGAAGCCGCTAAGGGAAATTAAACACGAAGGCACTAAGAGCACGAAGCTCTGCAGAGCTGAACTTGGAGAACTTCGTGCCGTTGTGTTTAAAAAATACAGGATGTAGTTATGGCGATTTTAGTAGATAAGAACTCGAAGATCATTGTGCAGGGCATCACCGGTTCCGAGGGCACATTCCACGCGACCCAATGTCTGGAATACGGTGGGAATGTCGTGGGAGGCGTGACGCCCGGCAAGGGCGGGCAGACCGCGCTGGAAGGCAAAGTGCCGGTGTTCAACAGCTGTGCGGAAGCCCGAAAGGCAGTGCATGCAAACGTATCCCTGATTTTTGTACCACCGCCTTTTGCGGCGGACGCAATCATGGAGGCGGCTGCTGCAGGAATTGAACTGATCGTCTGCATCACGGAAGGAATTCCGGTGGCGCAGATGGTTGAAGTGAAGGCGTTTGTTGATAAAACCGGTTCGCGTTTTGTCGGCCCGAACTGCCCGGGCGTTTTGACGCCGGAAGGCGCGAAGGTCGGAATCATGCCTGGCTTTATTGCCAAAAAGGGCACCGTGGGCGTGATCTCGAAATCGGGTACGTTGACCTACGAAGCGGTCCATCAGCTTGGTTCGGAAGGGCTGGGCCAATCAACCTGCATCGGGATTGGTGGAGATCCAATCATTGGAACCACTATGAAAGACCTGCTGGAAATGTTTGAGCACGACGATGAAACCGAGGCGATTGTTATGATAGGTGAAATCGGCGGTTCCATGGAAATTGAAGCAGCGCAGTATGCCAAGGCCAATGTTAGTAAACCGGTGATTGGTTTCATTGCCGGGCAAACCGCCCCGCCGGGGCGTCGTATGGGCCATGCCGGAGCTATTGTTTCGGGGGCCGACGAATCGGCTGCCGCAAAGAAGAAGCTGATGGCGGAATGCGGCATTCATGTCGTTGAGTCGCCGGCGGATATTGGACGGGCCGTGAAGGAATCTTTAAATAAAATAGAAATTGGAGTCGAATCATGAGTGATAAAGCAACTCTGGAGTATAAAGATAAAAAAATTGAACTGGAAGCAGTTATAGGGTCAGAAGGAGAAGTCGGCCTGGATATTACTGCACTGCGCGGTGCAACCGGAATGATCACGTTGGATCCGGGCTATGGCAACACCGGTTCATGCACCTCCGACATCACATTCATTAACGGTGAAAAAGGGATTTTGCGGCATCGTGGTTATGCAATCGAAGATCTGGCGGCGGAATCGTCCTTCATGGAAACCGCCTATCTCGTGCTGTATGGCGAGCTTCCGAGCTCAAATGAACTGAGTGCGTTTGAAGCCGAGATCAAAAGCGAAGCAACCTTGCATTATGGGATGAAGAGCCACTTCGAAGGTTTTCCGGATAACGCACCGCCCATGGCTGTTCTTTCCGCCATGCTCAATCTGCTCGCCTGCTACAATACGGAGTTGTTGACGACCGCCACGGAGGGGCCGGCCTTCACGGCTCCGACCGCGAAGATTATTTCGAAGGTGCGTGCAATTGCCGCCTGGGCCTATCGCACCTCGATCGGCAAGCCGTTCATGCCGCCGCGCCCGGATCTGAGCTACAGCGGAAACTTTCTGCATATGATGTTCTCGGAAACGTTCGACCTCTATGAACCGATTCCGGAAGTGGAGCGTGCGCTGGATCTGTTCTTCATTCTGCATGCGGATCACGAGCAGAACTGCTCCACCTCCACCGTGCGCATGGTCGGCAGCTCGCACGCAAGCCTGTTCAGCGCGGTTTCGGCTGGCGTCGGAGCGCTGTGGGGGCCGCTGCATGGCGGTGCCAACTGCGAAGTGATCAAGATGCTCACCCACATCCATGAGGACGGCATCAAGCCGCACGACTTTGTTGAAAAAGCGAAAGACAAAAACTCGCCTGAAAAACTGATGGGTTTCGGCCATCGCGTATATAAGAGCTTTGATCCGCGCGCCAAGATCCTCAAGGGTCAGGTCGACAATGTGTTAAAAGCGCTGAAGATTGAAGATCCCTTATTGGACATTGCCTACGAATTGGAAGAGATGGCTCGGTCCGAGGAATATTTCATCGAACGGAACCTTTACCCGAACGTCGATTTCTACAGCGGTATCCTGCTGCGTGCCATCGGCATTCCTGTGAATATGTTCACCGTGCTGTTTGCCATCGGACGTATGCCGGGTTGGATTGCCAACTGGCGTGAAATGCACGAGCAAAGCCTGCGTATCAGCCGTCCGCGCCAGATCTACACCGGCGCAACATTGCGTGATTACGCGCCGATGACAGAACGATAAAAAATTAAACTGAAGGTCGCAAAGAGCGCAAAGGAGCGGGGTTGATTGATCTCGCAAACTTTGCGCTCTTTTTTTGCTTCGATTCATCAGGAGGGATCGGTTCCACTCGGTCTGCCATATGGGAAGCCGGACCCACGGGCTATCGCCCTGAGTTCCGGCTGTACTACACTTCCGGAAGTCGCCGTTCAAAGATCGCCTTGGAAGTGCCGTTCCCGACGAGGTAGAGCGCAATCAGCGCCAAGGCAATTCCGGCCAGATGGATTGGGCCCGCCTGAATGGATATGACATTAACCATGCCGATCAGGAAATAATAAACCGTCGCCCCTTTATAGGCCCATAGCGAATAGCGGGCGAGCCCGAGGCCCAGTGCGATATTGATGGCGGCGAGCATGATCATCGGAACGGGGGAGGGAAAATGCGATGCCAGAATCAGGCCGCATACGGCGCCTATCCAATGGCATAGGGCGACGAGTAGGATACCGCGCGCATGGAAACGCGCTTTCTTTTCTTCGGCCGAGAGTTCGCTTCTTTTTTTTCCCGGATCAATCCCGCAAACGGAACACAGCCCGTTCCGAATTTCCGCCTTACTGTAGCATTGCCTGCATCGCATTGTTTTTACTCCTAAACTTCCCGAACAAGATAAAGAGGAAGCCACAGATGCACACGGATAAACACGGATTAATATGGGGTTCTTTTCTGGAGCACTTGATTACTCCTGAATCACGGGCGATGCGGCATAAGCTGGGGTGGAACCCGGCGCTCCAGGATTTTTTCCAGAGATTGGAATGCTGATTTATTCGTTGACCCTGAAGTAGGCCCACCGGATTTTACGCCATTTCAGCATCTGGAGAACGGGTTGGAGTTTGATGAAAGGGCAGTGCGCATCTACGCGCAAATGGATGACTGCGAAAAAGATGTGTATATCGCCAATATGCCCCGTTCACTCATTTTATCGCCCGTAGTTTAATTCCATTGCGAATGTATGGCTGTTTAGCAGAGGCGGCAATCTTAAAGAAAACGGCCCGATCAATGATCGGGCCGTTTAGTATGAAAAGTCGAACGGGTCGCCATGGGGGGAAGAGGCGACCCGTTCTGTTGGGGTGGGGGTGTTACTAGGGAAAAATGATTTAGAGGGCGGCGAGAGCCGCTTCGTAGTTCGGCTCTTCAGTGGTTTCGGCTACTTGTTCTGTGTAGACGACTTTGCCGGTTTCATCGATAACAACCACGGAGCGGGATAGCAGTCCTGCGAGCGGGCCGTCGGCGAAGGTTACACCGTAGCCGCTGCCGAATTCCGGATTACGGAATACAGAAACCGGAACCACATCTTCGAGACCTTCCGCACCGCAGTAGCGGCCGAGGGCGAAGGGGAGGTCGACAGAGACACAAAGTACAACTGTATTATCAAGCTTGCCGGCTTCGGCATTAAATTTCGTTGTGGACATAGCACATACGCCGGTGTCGATGCTGGGGAAAATGTTGAGAACCACTTTTTTTCCGGCGAGGTCCGAGAGGGAGCACTCGGAGAGATCGGTTTTTACTCCGGAGAATGCTGGTGCCGCACTTCCAACTGCTGGAAGTTCGCCGACGGTGTTAAATGCATTGCCTTTTAATGTGACTGAAGCCATTTTTATTCCTTTGTGTTGGTAAGTGCATTCGAATCTAGAGCACGCGCGGAATTTATCAAGTACAAATTTTGTACTATTTTAGGCGATTGTGTGATTAGCCAATTAAACCGGGGGTTTTTAGGCAAAAAAATCGAGCACGAGTGCCACGAGACTGAGCAGGCAGATAAAGGAATAGTTAAACAATTCCTTGGAGCGGACAATGGAGCGGAGAATGTAGATCGTCCCTTCGCGGGTAGTTTCGTCGAGTCCTTCGACGAGCCTTATTTTTTCAATCAGGTCGTGATTGGTGACGACGCGTCTGCGGCGGCGACCAATGAAGTATCGATAGGCGAAGAAGATAAAATAGCTGAACATGGCAAAGCGCCAGACCCAGACGGCAGCTGCCGGGTTGGCGCGGTTGAGCAGCATCAGCGAGCGAACTGCGATACCGGCCGTGAGGCCGATCCATAAAAACAGGTTAATCAACCATTTGGGTAAAACAGCAAATTCTTTATTCATTTTCCATCCTTTGGAAGTTTTGAACAGCGTAGCGGGTCTTTGCTGAAAAAAGCAACACGAGACAGTAAACACTGCTCGATATAGGGGTTGACCGCCGCAGAGTTAGCTCATAGCTTTGCCGCAGTTAGAGAGGAAAAATTAATCTAAGCCGGAGAATCATTATGAAATTACTGACATCTATCGCCCTTTCGGGACTCGCTTTAATACTGTCCGGTTGCACCACCTCATCCAAAGTGCAGGAAATGATCGATGCGTCTTATCGTGAACAGACCGATCAGGTGGCTGCCCATGGGGCATCTATTGATGTGCTGAAAAAAACGGCGATGGCCAGCCTCGAAAAAGGTAAGGAAAATGCGGCGTTGCTGAAGCAGATTCAGGCGGAGCTTGTGACCATGAACGCTCAGATTAAAATGAACAAGGGGTTTGCCGAGGCATCGAAAGTGATGAGTGCCGCAAACACGGTGAAGGCCGCCGAGCTGGATGAACTGCTTAAAGAAAATACGAAATCGGATCAGCTGACAAAAGAACGCATGGAGGAGATTGATACGCTTTATGAAGAAACGATGTTGGCGCATTACGGGATGATTTTGGAGAGCGCGCAGAAGGCAATCGACAACCTGAGGGCCGGAGGCAGGATCGGCAGTACAAATGCTCCGGTCGAAATAAATGCCCCGATTGAGATTGTTGCTCCAACCACCGCGCCGGTAACGAATGCGGCTGTAGTGCAGTAAATCAACTGGATTTTCGGAGGGCTTCCGCTTCGAGATAGGCCCAGGCGCCTGAGGCGATTCCGATGAATACCGGGATGAAAAACGGGACGGCTTCAACCTGAAATAAAAAAATACTGAACACCACCACAATGGCGATGTTGATGAGTCCGTTACGCCAGCTCTTCAGATAAAACATTCCAATGCCTGGAAAAAGAAAGCTGAGCATGAAAGCAATGATCGGATTGTTTTTAAGGTCGGGCTTTTTCATAGCGGTTATTTTTCCGGTGGCACGAGGCCGAATTTGGCGTAGGCGCGGTCGGTGGCAATACGGCCCTGGGCGGTGCGTTGCAGATAGCCTTCCTGAATCAGGTAGGGTTCGTAGACTTCTTCAATCGTATCCGATTCCTCGCCGACCGATACGGACATCGAATTAATGCCGACGGGGCCGCCGCTGAATTTTTCTATGATGCAGCTGAGAATTCGTTTATCCATTTCCTCCAGCCCGTCGCCATCGATATCCAGCAGGTTGAGCGCTTTATCGGCCAGCTCGGCAGTAATAATATTGTCAGCCAGCACCTGCGCATAGTCGCGGGCGCGGCGCAGCAGGTTGTTGGCAATACGCGGGGTGCCGCGCGAGCGCGATGCAATTTCCATCGCCCCGGCCTCCTCAATTTCCACTCCCAGAATCCGGGCCGAACGTTTAATAATGGTGCAGAGGGTTTCGGCGTTATAGTAGTCGAGCCGGTTCACCAGCCCGAAACGTGAGCGCATTGGAGCGGAAAGCATGCCGGCACGGGTGGTGGCGCCAATCAGGGTGAAGGGCTGAACATTCAGCCGCACAGAGCGGGCATTCGGGCCCTGGTCGATCACGATATCGATCACGAAATCCTCCATAGCGGAATAGAGATATTCCTCCACCGAACGCTGCATGCGGTGAATTTCGTCGATAAACAGCACATCACCGCGCTCCAGGCTGGTCAGCAGGCCTGCCAGGTCGGAGGGTTTATCGACCACCGGGCCGGAGGTGCATTTAATGTTCACATCCATGGCATCGGCCAGAATGTAGGAGAGGGTTGTTTTTCCTAGGCCTGGAGGTCCAGACAGCAACACGTGATCCAGCACGTCTTCGCGCTGGCGGGCTGCTTTGACGAACAGTTCGAGCCGCTCGATAATTTTTTCCTGCCCCGTAAAATCTTCAAAGCGCGAAGGGCGAAGCTTTTGCTCGAATTCCTGATCAGGTGTGATGATATCGTCGTTCATAATTACCGCACATAAAACCGGTTTTTAAGACAGGATTACAGGATTATCTATTCGAATATGCGGGGCTCAACCAACAGATCTGGCATTCTGCGCTGGAGGAAACGTTTTAAAATTGGTATCCGCTTGCTAAAAGCCGCAGTACTTATGAAAATGGTTTTATTTATTGGCACTGAGGTTGGTGTCGTTGGTCAAAAAGGAAAAATCCCCTGTGAAAAAATTGCTTTTCGTCGAGCCTTCCGAACCCGCTCGTGCTGATTTAGTTTCGGTCTTGAAACCGGAAGAGAACAACTGGTCCATCCATTTTGCCGGATCGGTAGAGGAGGCGCTGGCGCTTCACCAGTCCGAACCGTTTGATATTGTGGTGTCGGCATATCTTTTGCCGGATGGCAGTGGCCTCGAGCTGTTTAAATGGTTGCGTAACGAATCGCCCGGAACAATCCGCTTTCTTGTGATCGATGAAGTGGAGAAACACATGTTGCGTGCTATGGTTGGCGATGCGCAACAGATTCTAACCAAGCCGATTGCTCAAGAGGAATTTGTCGAACAAGTTGACCGTGCATTATCGTTACGCTCAATTGTGAATGATCCGGCCCTGCTCAAATTGCTCGGAAAAGGTGAAGCATTGCCACCTTTACCGCGTGTATTCGAGGTGGTTTCGCGGAAGTTGCGTGATCCGTCGGCTTCGCTGTCGGAGGTCGCTGGGCATATCTCTGAGGATATCGTGCTTAGCTCCAAAGTGTTGAAGCTCGTTAACTCGGCGCTGTTCAGCCTGAGCGAGCCCGTGCAGAACGTTGAGTGCGCAGTGTCCCTGCTTGGCAGCGGCATGGTGGGAAGTCTTGTGTTCAGTCAAGGGCTGGAAGATACCTTTAAATGCGGCCCGGGAAGCGAACACTTTCTTGAAGAGCTGAACCGCCATGGTATTGAGTGCGCCTCCATGACTTCAAAAATCCTGACGCTGTGGGGAGCCAGACGGGATGTGATTGAGAAAGCCTTTTTCTGTGGTATCGCGCATGACGTCGGTAAGCTGGTTCTTTCCAAATTTGCACCGGTACAGTGGAAGCAAATCGGCGCGATAATCGATGAGACGGGGTGTCTGGATGTTGACGCCGAGAGGAAGGTGGCCGGTATCAGTCATAGTGAGATTGCGGCTTATTTTCTAGCAGTTTGGGGCTTTTCTAATGAACAGGTGATAGCAATCGCGCTGCATCATGAGCCATCCAGACTCAAAGAGCGTCAAAAGGGATTGGCTTGCGCCCTTCATCTGGCCGAATGCATCTGCGAAACAGAGCGGCATGGGACCTTCGACTGGGATTATCTCAAAGAGTGCGAAGTTGGTCAGGACGAACTTGACAGGATCCAAAAACTGAAAGGCACCTAAGGTGCCGTAGGTTGTCCTTTGCCTCGAGGGTTTTTCCGAAGGAACTCGCTCGAAAGAGATCGCCCGGTCTGAAGCGGTAGTGTGCGAATTTTTCGCTTCCCGTTTCATAAATTGAATATACGCGCTTTAAGCATTGGGCTTCGGTTTGGCACGCCATCGCGGGGCATGGGGTGGCACTGATTCTGCTCCCTGTAGATTAGTTCTATTACAGTCGTTTTATGGGAATAACCCGTCAAGCTTGGAAGGAGTGTGCGGTAAGTTGTTACCCATTAAATGAATACCAAGTTTATGCGGAATGTGATAAAGAGCGATAAGTTGACCGAAACAGAAGAAAAATAATCAACAGATCTGGGCTGTTAACGACAAATATGTCGATTATTAAATCTTCGAATACACATATGGGCTTTATGAGCAATTAATGAGGAATACCGGATTTTATGATCGAATTAAATTCTGAAATTTCTGCATTCGTACACGAATTCATCGTTCGTGAAAAACTGCCGGCCTCCTACATGGGGACTGCGAGGCGTTTCTACGGACCGCTGGCGCAGCGGATCGAGCGGTTGGTTCAGCAACTGGACCATGTTCCGGTCATTGGAATCAACGGCGGGCAGGGCACCGGAAAATCAACCTGTTCGGCTCTGGTGGCCGGCGTTCTTAAACAACGCGGGTTGCGTGCGTTGGTGCTTTCGATCGACGATCTCTATTTTCAAAAGGCCGTGCGTGGACAGCTGGCGGAAAAGGTGCATCCGCTGCTGAAAACCCGCGGAGTTCCCGGGACGCACGAAATGGATGTTTTCCGGGAGATCGTTGCGGCTGCCCGCGGAGAACACTCCGTAGAGGATCTTTTGGTCCCGCGGTTTGATAAGGGCTCGGACGACCGCAGTGCCGAAGGTTCGCCTTTCCCTGCCGACGGGGTGGATGTGATCTTATTCGAAGGCTGGTGTATCGGTGCTTCCGCGCAGCCTTTCCAATCATTGGAAAAAGCCTGTAACGATTTCGAGTTGGAGCAGGATGCCGATGGCCGTTGGCGAAGGTTTGTGAACGAACAGTTGGCCGGTCCCTATGCCGAGGCATTTGGGCTGGTTGATTATCTGGTGATGCTGAAGCCGCCCTGCTTTGAAGTCATCTATGAATGGCGCGGCGAACAGGAGGAAAAACTGCGCCAACGGCTGAAAGAGCAGGGCCGTTCAGATTCCGAAGCGATGAATGAGCAGGAGCTGGCGTTTTTCATTTCGCACTATGAGCGCCTCACCCGCTGGATGTTTGAAGAGATGCCGGATCGGGCGGATGAAGTATTCCTGATCGGCGAAGACCACGAAGTTTTTTCCAATGTTCGGAACCCGAAGCGGCCCGTGCATTATCTGGTTTCGACCGATCTCGATGCATCGCTGCTGGACGAGGCCTATTCCTGGAAGGCCGCCGAACCAGCTTTGAAGAAGCTGGCATCCGCCAAAGCCGGGCTGGTGCTGAATTCCAGCAAAACGGTCAGCGAAATGCAGCGACTTGCAACCGATCTGTCGGTGATTCCCGGATTGGGGAAACCGGTATTAGTGGCGGAAAACGGCGGGGCACTGGCGATTCTTTCTGAGGCCGGTGGATATGAAATTCAATGTTTGGGCCGAAGCCGCGAGGAGATCCTCGCCATTGCGCATCAGTTGCGGACCGAGCAGAAATTTGAGTTCATCGGGTTTGCGGATATGCAGCCGGAAAAAGTTGTCGAGCTGACCGGGCTGAGTCATGACGCCGCTGTAATGGCGATGGACCGGCAGTCGACCGAGCCGATTTTATGGAACGACTCGGACGAACGCTGGACCGCATTTGCGCAGGCGCTGGAAAAAGAAGGCATCCGTGCTGTGCGCGGCGGACGGTTTATTCATTTAATGGGGCCAACCGACAAAGCCGAAGGCATGGCGGCGGCATTGGCTCATTTCCAAACCCTGGAACCTTCCAATGTCTGGACGGTGGTGGCGCTGGGCGACAGCCCGAACGATTTGGGCATGCTGAATGCCGCAGATATTGCGGTGGCCATCCCCAACCCGGCGCATAAAGAAAAACTGCAACCTTCGGCCATACGGTGTATATTCCCGCAACAGTTCGGGCCAAAGGGATGGAACGAAGCAATTTTAACGATTATTGAAGACAACGCTTAAGGAGAGAGAACATGGGCGATTTTTATCAGCACGGAGTTGTAACCACACTGCATAATCTGAGCGACCGACCGGTCGAAGCCATTGAACAGGATCTGATAGAATTCAGTAAACGCCGACCGATGGCCCTGCTGCTGCCTTCGCTGTTTTCGGAGCTCGAAGGTCCGGCGCTATCGAACATTGTCGATGAGCTGATGTCGGTGCCGTATCTCGAACAGATCGTGGTGGGGCTGGACCGCGCCGATGAATCGCAATACCGGCATGCACTGAATTTTTTCAACCGGTTGCCGCAGCGTCCGAATATTATGTGGCACGATGGACCGCGTTTGCGCGAGATCGATGCCCTGCTGCAGGAAAAGGGGCTGGCCCCGGACCGACCGGGAAAAGGCCGCAACGTCTGGTATATGTTCGGTTATATTCTCGCGACTGGCAGAGCCTATTCGGTTGCCCTGCACGATTGCGATATCGTGACCTATAAACGCGACATGCTGGCGCGCCTGATTTATCCGGTGGCGAACCCGACTTTCAGCTATAAATTCTGTAAGGGTTATTACGCCCGTGTAGCGAATAATTCGCTGAACGGCCGCGTTTGCCGCTTGCTGGTTACTCCGCTGATCCGCGCTCTGAAACAGGTGTGCGGAACGAATGAGTATCTCGATTTTCTCGATAGCTTCCGCTATGCCCTCGCTGGCGAATTTGCCATGAAACGGGATGTGGTTGAAAATATCCGTATTCCGTCGGACTGGGGACTGGAGATGGGCGTGCTTTCGGAAATTCACCGAAACTATGCCACGAACCAGATCTGTCAGGTGGATGTGGCCGATATTTACGATCATAAACATCAGGACCTTTCGGCCGGTGATGCAGCAAAAGGTCTGTCGAAAATGAGCTGTGATATCGCGAAGTCGCTCTTCCGTAAGATGGCCACCAAAGGGGAAGTCTTTTCGCCTGAAAAAATCCGAACCATCAAAGCCTCCTACTACCGTATTGCCTTGGATCTGGTGGAAAGCTACAGCGCGGATGCCGCCATGAACGGGTTGCTGTATGATCTGCATAAAGAAGGGCTGTCGGTGGAACTCTTTGCCGAAAATATTATGAACGCCGGGTATGAGTTTCTGGAGAAATCGATGGAAACGCCGTTTATGCCCAGCTGGAAGCGTGTCATTGCCGGAGTGCCGGATATTCTCGATCGTCTGGTACACGCGGTCGATGCCGATACGCAGCAGTATGGTTCGCAGCAGGTCGTGGTTCCGGGCATGCATCCTCAGGCGCAACGCCTCCGCCATCGTGTTGAGCAGCATTTGAACGAAGTGTATCCGGATCTGGATATCGCAGCGCTGGCCGAACGGATTATCCAGGAAACCGGACTGGAGGCCGGTGTCACCTCGGCGCTGGAGAGTTATAACAAGTGGAGCGAGAACGATGTGTTGGCGATCTGTTATGGCGATAGTGTTCTGGATGATGCCGCCGAACGTCCGGTCTCTCCGTTAAAAAATCTGCATCGATTCTTCGATCGTGAGCTCCGGAACACGGTGACCGGAATTCATATTCTGCCCTTTTCTCCCTACAGCTCCGATGACGGGTTTTCCGTGATCGACTACTCCCTGATTAATCCGAAACTGGGTTCGTGGGACGATATCAAAGGTCTGAGTAAAGATTATACACTGATGGCGGATCTGGTTCTGAACCACTGCTCTGCCGAGTCGGTATGGTTTAAAAATTTCAAAAAGGGCAAGGAACCCGGCAAAGATTATTTCATCGTGCCGGATGAAAACATGGATGTTTCCAATGTGGTCCGTCCGCGGGCAACGCCCTTGTTAACCGAAGTGAAAACGGTGGATGGTATCAAGCAGGTCTGGTGCACCTTCGGGCCGGATCAGGTGGATCTTGATTTTTCGAATCCGGATGTACTGCTCGAAATGATCCGTATATTTGCGCTGTATGTGAAAAAGGGCATCCGCTTCTTTCGACTGGATGCCGTGGCCTTCCTCTGGAAAGAATCTGGCACAACCTGTGTGCATCTGAAGCAGACGCACGAGCTGATTAAACTGATGCGCTTATTGCTGGAACATCTGGATCCCACCGCCGTCGTGATCACAGAAACAAATGTGCCGAATCGCGAGAATCTGAGCTATTTCGGTAACGGGAATGAAGCGCACATGATTTATAATTTCTCGCTTCCTCCACTGTTGATTAACAGCCTGCTCACCGGAAAAGCGAAGCATCTGCAAAGCTGGATGATGTCAATGCCGCCGGCCAAGCGCGGTCGGGCGTATTTTAACTTTATCAGCTCGCACGACGGCATTGGCGTTCGTCCGGCGGAAGGCCTGCTGGGCGGGGAGGAAATGAAAGGATTTCTGGACACCCTTCAATCCAATGGCGGCACCATCTCCATGCGGCGCAAAGACGACGGAAGGGATGTGCCGTATGAAGTGAACATTTCGCTCTACGACGCCTTCAAGACAACCGTTGCAAATGCGGATGCTGCCGAACGCGATGCCGACGGTCGAATCATTGGTGACTCGTTTCAGAGCGCGCGTTTCATCTGCGCGCATACGATCATGCTGGCCCTCGAAGGGATTCCCGGGTTCTATCTCAACAGCCTGCTCGGAACGAAAAATGATTACGAACTGTATGCCGAAACCGGTCGGGCCCGTTCGATCAACCGGCATCGCTGGACCAACTCGGAACTGACTTCTTCCTTTGACGACGATCCGAACGGCCGCCATGCGACGGTATTTAATGAATTGAAACGGTTGATCCAAATCCGCCGCAAGCAGCCCGCTTTCCATCCGAATGCCACACAGTACACGCTGCATCTCGGCGAAAAACTGTTTGCTTTCTGGCGGGAAAGCCTGGATCGGGATCAGTCGATCTTTGCCATCCACAATGTGAGTGATGAGCCGCAGTCATTGCCGCTGGTGGAACTGAACCTCATTTGCACGGAGCAGTGGCACGACATCATCAACGACCGCAAATATGATGATCTCGACGACGTACTCGAAATCCCGCCCTACGGTTCCGTCTGGCTCAGCAATCGCTAAGACGTTTTCAGACCGGATAACAGGATGAGCAGGATTTAATCCCGTTATCCCGTCAAAAACTATTTCGTGAGGGCGAGGCGGATGAGATCCTCGACGGTCATCGTCGGGGTCATCTTCGCGGCCACATTTTTGATCATCTTGGCGGCGTCGTCGGGTTTTTGTCCGAGAGCCGTCAGGGCGAGGGCGGCATCCCGCATACGACTGTCTCCGGCAGGCGCTTCAAGCGGAGCAAAGGCGTCGAGCTGTTCGGAGTGGTCAAATTTATCGCGCAGCTCCATCACAATTCGTTCCGCAGTTTTCTTTCCAATGCCTGAAATCGTGGAGATCCGTTTGGTGTCGCCGTTAATCAAGGCATTCTTCAGCTCCCGCACCGGCAGCCCGGAAAGGGCGGCAATCGCCAGTTTCGGGCCGACGCCGCTGATAGTCAGCAGTTTCATGAACATGTCGCGTTCATCTTCCGAGCAGAAGCCGAACAGTTTTTGATCCGCATCCGTGATGTGGTGATAGGTCAGAATACGGCAGGTTTCGCCTTCGAGCGGAAGCGTATCGTAGCTGCTAAGGGGAATGAAAACTTCATATCCCACGCCGCCGATATTCATTTCAACACGTCCGAGCTGTTTCGTATCCAGTTTGCCTTCAAGAAAAGTAATCATGGTTCGGGATGGTGCCGAATCAGGCGACCGAAATACAGATCTTATTTCCAATGTTTGGAAGGACGAATGCACGCGGTTAAAGAAAACGTATGCCGAGCTGTAAGGATTGAGCCATTCAGGCGAACAACAGGCCATTAACAAAAATGCTTAAGGAGCATAAAAATGAAGTTATATAAAAAAATTAAAATCGCGATATTCATGGCAGCAGGCCTGATTGGCTTTGCTGTTTCAAGTGTGATTGCCGATCAGGATGTAAAAATCACCATCAAAGAGGTGAAAGCAGAAGACACCGTGTATACCCCCTATTACGAGATCCAGACCGAACAGGATCACAAGCAGGGTGCCGCTCAGAAATGGATTCGTTTAGGGGTCTATTTCACCACAGAGGGTGGGTGGATTGATGAAATTGACGTCACCCAGATGGCGATGCTGGATTGCGACTCGAAAAGCTGCCTGGCGCTGGCCGAGACGGTTCATTACATAAACATCGAGCCCGGTGACCATGTCGTCTACGTATATCTTCACCCCAGCTATGTCAAACGCTATCAAATAGACGCGTTTGATCTGGATTCTGCAGCGGTGATACATATCGATGGTAAGCAGGTTGCCGCCATGGAGACCAGCCGCCGTTTTGAAGAGGGCTGGTCCAAAGGGGGTATGCCGTCGACGGCCAAAAGCTATTTGCTGAACCACGCGGAAACCCCGTTTTGGTTCATCAACTACGACTTCAAAGAAATCATCAAACGGACAAATCTGCCGGTTGAATAGCATCACACGTAGCTGATTTCACAATTCAATATTCTGTTAATCTCTGGAGTTTAATTTTTCCAAATATTGGAAGCGTTGAATTTCAGAGATTATTTATGTGGCTGTAGCATTGCTTTTTAAAGGGAAAGCTATATCTTCGCGCCTCATTTCGAACCCGCGAGGCGGGAACAGTTTAAAGAATATGCGGAGCTGCGACTCTGCCGGAGCTCCAAGATGGCCCAGGAAATTAGAAATATCGCGATTATCGCGCACGTTGACCACGGTAAAACCACGCTGGTGGATGAAATTATTAAGCAGGCGGATCTTTTCCGTGACAATGAGGATATGCAGGAATGCATGCTCGATAGCAACGATCTCGAACGCGAACGCGGAATAACCATTCTATCGAAAAACATCAGCGTCAACTATAAGGGCGTTAAGATCAACGTGATTGATACCCCCGGCCATAGTGACTTCGGCGGGCAGGTGGAGCGCGTTTTGAATCTGGCGGACGGTGTTCTGCTGTTGGTGGATGCCGCCGAAGGTCCGATGCCGCAGACCCGCTTTGTATTGGATAAGGCACTGGAACTGAACCTGAAGCCGGTGGTCATCATCAATAAGATCGATAAGCCGGATGCCCGTCCGGATACGATTCACGACCTCGTTTTCGACCTGTTTGTGGAACTGGATGCCAACGATGAACAGCTCGACTTCCCGATGCTCTACGGCAGCGGTAAAGACGGCTGGGCAGACACCGTGCTCGATGGCCCCCGCGATTCCATGCTCCCGCTGATGGATGCCATTCTCGAACATATACCGGCTCCGAAAGTTAATGAAGGACCGGTGCAGATGCAGGTCACTTCCATCGACTACAGCGACTATGTCGGCCGTATCGGTGTGGGCCGCGTTTACCGTGGAACACTCAACACCAAACAGCCGCTCATGCACATCCGCCGCGATGGTAAACAGGCCCAGACCCGTATTAAACAGCTCTTCACCTTCGAAGGCCTCGGCCGCAACGAAGTGGAAGAAGTGCCCTGCGGCGATCTTTGTGCCATCGTTGGTATTCCCGACATTGATATCGGCGATTGCATAACTGCATTTGAAACACCCGAGCAGCTTCCCCCCATTCATATTGACGAGCCGACGCTTTCGATGACCTTTGGCGTGAATGATTCGCCTTTCTACGGCCAGGACGGCCAGTACGTCACCAGCCGCCATTTGCGTGAACGTCTGCTGAAGGAAACGGAGCGCGACGTAGCATTGCGCGTGGAGGAAACCGGTGGCGATAATTTCCGGGTCAGCGGACGTGGTGTACTTCACCTTTCTATTCTGATTGAAACCATGCGCCGCGAAGGTTTTGAAATGTCGGTGGCGCAACCGCAGGTAATTTTTAAAGAAAAGCATGGTAAGAAAGAAGAGCCGATCGAAATCCTGCACGTCGATGTTCCGGATGAATATGCCGGTAAAGTCATTGAAGTGGCCGGAACCCGTAAGGGCGAAATGGTGGATATGGAACAGCATGGCGTCCGCAAAGCCATCCGCTTTCAGATCCCGACCCGTGGCCTGATCGGTCTGCGTTCCAAGATGCTGACGGCTTCCGCCGGAGAAGCCATTGTAACGCACCGCTTCCTGCACTACGAACCGTACAAAGGCGAAATCCAGCAACGCAATAACGGGGTCCTGATTTCCCAGGCCAAGGGGCCTGCCGTGGCATTTGCCATCGATGCACTCCAGCTGCGCGGCACCTTCTTTATCAAACCCGGTGAAGATTGCTATGAAGGTATGATTCTGGCTGAGCACTGTATTGATAAAGATCTGGTGGTGAACATTCAGAAGGCCAAACAGCTTACCAACGTACGTGCTTCCGGTACGGACCGTGCCATGAAGATTGCTCCTGCTCAGGTGAAAAGCCTCGAAGAAGCGCTCGAATATATCGCCTCGGACGAGCTGGTTGAAATAACACCCAACAACATTCGTATGCGTAAAAAGATGCTCACCGAGAACGAGCGGAAACGCTTCGGTCGGCAGAAGGCCGACTAAAAACTTCATAACAGAAGGCCGCAAGAGCGCAAAGAACGAGGCTGAACTTCGTTATCTTTGCGCTCTTCGTGTTTAATGTTGATTTCCAGACCGGAGGGGTTAGAGTTCACTCATTCCGATCAGGGTGCGATCATTTGGGGCATTGTGGGAACCAAGGGGTTTCTTGAAGCCGAAACAGTCGGGGCCGGGCGATTGCGCTGACCGGGGAAAGAGAGGGTATTATGGAAAAGAGAATCTATGTGGGAAACCTCTCCTACAACTCTACAGAGGAAGACATTCAAAGTTTGTTTCAGCAAGCCGGAACCGTCGTTTCCTGCCAGTTGATGCTGGATAAATTCACCAGCCGCTCCCGCGGATTTGCCTTCGTGGAAATGGAAACGGTCGAAGAGGCCAACAGTGCGGTGGCCAAATTCAATGAAAAGGATCTGGATGGACGCAGTCTGCGCGTGAATATTGCCAAGCCGCGCGAAGACCGACCGCCCCGTCGGTAAAACAATTTCCAAGGATCCCGTCACGCCGTAGGTTGAACGTAGGCGGATGGAAGTGAAAAAGCCCGGGCATTCGCCCGGGCTTTTAAAATGTAAACACTCGCTCGTAAACTCGCTTAAGTCACAAAGGACACGAAGATATTTTCTTAGTGTCTTTGTGCCTTAGTGTTTAGTTTTACCCGCAGGTGATGCCTTCCCATAGAATCCAGGGACCGCCGCATCCGGCTTCAACCCCTTCTTTGTGATACTTCCCGCAGCCGCCCCATTTATTGATCGGTTCGCTTCCGCTTTCATTCAGCGGGTCCTCTTCCGAGATCACGCTTTTGGCGATGATGGAATTGAGCAGGCGCGGCACCGGATCGGACAGTTCAATGTGCCCGCCCTGCGGCCCGAGGAACAGCTTTCCGGTCCGTTTGCCGTCCTTCACTTCTTCCAGATATTCCGTGCCGGCCGTGAGGCCCATGCCCTTCGGGTCTTCCATGCCGCCGTGCGCGTGCTCGGCAATAAAGCCGTTGCCGCACAACGCAGCCAATTCATCGAGCGTTTTGTCGCCCGCAGTGAAATAGGTGTTGGTCTGGCGCGGCATCAGCGGGCGCTTCCAGCTTTCGCGTTTGCCGTTCGACTGCCGAGGCGCCGGTCCATTGATATCGCCGGTGAGCGATGCAATTAGATCGTTCATCGGAGATGATAGTGCGCCTTCGTCGAGGATGACTTGCGGACGCGCAATGAATCCTTCGTCGTCGAAAAAGTGCGTGCCGTTCACGCCGTATGGAATGTCGCCCATGGCAAAGACGCCGGCGTTATTAATGATCGACGCCTGCTTATTTCCAACCCGGGTTCCTTTTTTACGAAGGCCCGGTGCGCAGCTGCGGCCGAGGCGGCAGGTATCGCCCTCCTGCGTATGGCCGAAGGCTTCGTGGGCAATCACGCCGGTCACATCGGGGCCGGAAATGATGCGGTAGCGACCGGGCTGAATGCGCTCGGCGTTTTCAACTTTGTCGGCCGTTTCAACGAGGCGCTGAATCAGCTCATCATTAATGCCCGCGGCGGCTTCGGCGCCCACCATTCCGCCGACAATATCGCGCACCGTTTTGCCGGAGGGCGTGATGGCGTAGAGATAGTAGAGACTGCTGAAGAGCGATTGCGACATCTGGCGCGTGCGATCGACAAAAAGCCGACTCTTCACCTTGCGGCGAATCATACAACCGGCCGAGGCCAGCTTGTCGCCACCCGCTTTCGCAATCGATTCCTTGATTTCGCGCGAGCGTTTGGCCGTTTCCGCGCGGCTACTCGATTCTGAAATGGTTGGATCGTACGCACTGCCGAAATGAACCGGAGTTCCAGCCTCTGGAAGTTTCCCATCAGTTAGAATCTGTTCGCGAATCGGTGCGGCAAATTCATCCAGCGGTTCATCGCTCCAGGTCGGCGGGGTGAAAACCGGTGGGTTTTCCAGGGATTGGAAATAGGCCAGTGCTTCGGCGCGAAGGCTTTTGGCCGCTTCGATCAGCGCGGCTTCATCGAAATTATTCGTGGCATATTCAAAGTTGCGGTGCCCGGCCAGAATACGCAGGACGATCCCGCGGTCGGTCGTCAACCCGCTCGTTTCCGTTTGGCTCACATTGCTCTGGAACTGATCCAGATCTTCGAGCATAGCGAAGGCATAGAGTTTATCTTCCGCGCCCGCTTCCAAGGTTTGGACGAGTGTTCCAAGCATTGGAAAAAACGCGGCGAGTTCATCGTTTAAAGGGTAGGGGATGCGGTTCATTAGTTTTCCTCCTTGGTCTGGCCGGCAATGCTGACGCCTTCGGTGATGAGCATGGCGTCGGGGCCATGGTAGCCCAGCGGCGGATCATAGCTGCTCTGCGGAACGTTCACGGTTCCGAGTTTGGATGACAGTTTACAGTCGATGAAGTTTTTCTTCAGGTTGCCGGAAACCACGCCGCCTTTCACCAGCGTGACGGTGCCGTCTTCCGCGACGTGTTTGCCGAGTTTGATTTCCGAGCTCCAGGTCAGTTTTGAAGAATCGATCAGCAAGGAGGAAAACTTAATGACTTCGGTGTATTCCAATCCTTGGAAATCTTCTTCAGCAAGCGTGCCCGGTTGAACAACAAGGTTGCCGCTGAGTCCGTTGGGCTCGAGGTCAAGGTATTGACCGAAGCGGTTGCCGATCACGCGGTTCACCACGGTGTTGTTTTCAATCAGCGAACCGCCTTTGGCCGGCAGGCCGTCGATGGCATAGGCCGAAGAAAGCACCATGCAGGGAAGGGTGGGGTCGAGACTCAGTTCCAGCGAATCGCCATAGCCGCCGCCGAAGCGATCGTCAATTTTAAGGTACGGCATTTTCAGGTATTCATTCAGACAGTTGAGCTGGGAAAGGAGTGCATTCAGCATTTGCGAGAGTGCATCTTTGCCAATCAGGATTGTGGCGCTGTCGGCCGTATCCGGTTCTTCGCTGTCGCCCAGCACAGCCACCTGCAGGGCGCATTCGTTGATGAAGCTTTCCACATCGAGGTCCTTAACGGTGACCGAGGTGGTGTGCTCGTGCACTTCCTTGTCGTTTTCCTGACCAGCCTTTTCCATGGCGGCTTCGAGATAAAGTTCGCTCAGCTCGCTGGTATAGGAAAGACCCTTGGAATTGATCTGCTGCGTGAAGGAATAGTTCACAAACAACTCGGCCGAATTCAGGCGGCATCCTTCGGCGGCCGCAAAGGCGATGTTGAAGCGGTTTTCCAAATCACCGGCTACGGCCTCCGGGTTGTCACGGATTTCCGGGTCGCAGGTTTCGACGGTCTTCGGTTCGATGGAAGGCGAGCCCGCCAGTTCCCACGCTTTGTTCTGACTGCACGCTGAAAGCTCAATGGCATTGTTCAGCTGCTGATCAATCGGCAGATAGGTCACCAGATCAATCATGGAGGTGCCCACCATACCCTTGGTTTCGGAGGGGCTGTAGACCGAAAGTTTAAGCGCTTCGCCATCGACCCGCCGGCTCTGATGACAGTTCAGTGTTGCGCCGTCCGGCGAGGAATAGAGGCGCTGCAGACTGCGTGAATCGGTGGCCTTCAGGCTCCAGCCTGTCAGCTGCCCGTTTTCAATCCGCGCATCCAGCTGTTCGGTTACATTTTTAATAAAATCTTGATTCATAGTTTCTCCTGAAATAATGGGATGAACGATGCCGATCTTCGCTTGGCTTGTCGATTATTTTGGAGTCGCACCCGATCTCGCTTTCTCATATCACCGAATTTGCGGGTTGGTTCGATAAAGTGGCTTCATTTATGAAGAAACTGTTAAAAGAAATATTCAATGAATATGAAATTAACGGGCACTCTCAAAATATCGTAAAGATTCCTTTTTTGGCATGCATTTTTTCACTCCAGACTTCATGTACCTATCTATAAAGCGATTTTGCTTAATACGCCCTCTGTGAAAGGTTCGGTTCGAATATTGTCTCGGTGGAAGTTGCCGTCGGCAATTTCTTGCACAATTTTTTCTGCATTAATAAAGAGATTTTTTGATGCTTCTTCATCCCACAGAAGGATCATTATTTCTTCACAGTATTTTTTCATGTCATTTGAATTATTGGCTTTTGGTTTTTCCCCCTTCTGAGCGAGATAGCGAAACGCCATCAATATATGGTATCGAGCCACTTTTAATTCTCTATCAATGATCTGGGCTCTGAAAAGTTGTTCCAAACGGTAATGACAGAATGCTGCTAAATAATACATTTCTAAGCGGTCATCAGCTCCAAACACATCTTTCCCTATTCCTTTGAGAAGAGATTTGTAATTGCGGGTAGTCCTGTGTGGTAAGTCTAAAAACAGTGAAGCAAAAGCCCTGATAAGAGTTGTCATATTTATGACTCTAACTTTTTCAATATTATCTTGGCCATTGTACTGCCGCGAGCGCCGCTCATAATACAACTTCTTCTTTCCTTCATACGTTGGGAAATAATCCTCAAGCTTTTTTGGAAAATCAGTAAGGGCTATGAGTTGATCATCTCCAACTTGAGTCTGTCTGTTTGTGGCTTTAATGATTGAGTTCTTAATCTCTTGATCATTAGTGGCAATAATTTTAATGGGAACTCTAGTGTCATTTTTCAACCCTATAGATGCTTCATGGAGCACATAACTGGTCTGACAACCATTCACGATTTGATAATCTTCAAGATGTAGTTTGTTACCTGTAGTTCTAATGTTCTTGGCGACAATTGTGATGCCATTGTTGAAAATCGGGAAATAAGCTTGCTCGTGTTCATCACTCAGTGTTTCAAGAATTTCTTTGTTAACAGGGTTCCAGTCCTGAAAGTGCCTCACATTATCATAGAATAGAGAGTGTATGATTTCTTCGTCATTTGTGTGGATAATCTTTTTAAACTCACTTGAGGGCAATACTCCAATATACGCTTGCTGTACTCCGGCAAGCTCTGGGAGAGTCACTTTTTCGGAAAATTCAATTTCACATGAAATTGAGTTTTTTGACTCTCGATAGTCAGTTTGGAGTTCAGCCGCACCTAAGCATTTGAACGCGACTTTATTGAAGAGGGATTCGTCGATGATATCTGCTTCTACAGACTTGCGTCTTGCTTCGAGATTTTGGTCACCCACCCACTTTCCAGTAGTCGTATAGTACAGATAGCAATTAGGATTACCTCGTTTAAATTTACTGCTACGGTTATATATCTCAGTAAATATTTCTGCTTTAACTTTAATATGATCATTACGAGGAAGTTTTGGCATTTCACTAAGAAAGTCCTGAACTCCAAATCCGAATTGACCGATTTTGGCTGTATCAAATGAACTCGAAGTCTCTGCCTGTACAAAAATGAAGGTGGCATCAATATAACCATTTGTTTCTAAGAGGTCTTCAATTTCCTCCGGTTCAGTAACTAGGCAACCGTTAACTATGATTGAAACCCCATCAATCCCAATATCAGCTCCAGATCCAGTAATAACATCGTCAGTTGAAAATGAGTCTGAAAAATGGCGTAGTGTCATTAAATATGAGCAAAAGTGCTCAAACTGTTTGGAGGTATCAGTGGCGGCAACACTATATTCAGTAGTGAACTCTTTGAGCAGGGAATTAGTTATTCTGTCCATGGTGATATTTCCTTATTAATCCGAAAAATAAATCAGATTCAACGATGCCGACGTTAAGCGGTGATGTCGAAAGAAAAGATGATTTTCAAACCATATTGACAGTTTTTGTGGGGGTCTTGCGCGGCATTGTAGAAATCACGGTTCCCTTGATTTTGAGCTTTATTGGGATTTGCATCGCTCGGTCTTTCAACGCTGATACTGCCGTTGCTGGCCTGGCTGATTAATCGGCGCGTTCCGGCGGTTGCGCCGCATCCCGGCACGCGGCTGCCGCTCGTAAAAGTGATTGATAAAATCCTTCCGTCATGATGGCGTAAACGAGTCCGTTGTCGGGCTTTGATTTCGATAGATCAGTGGCGAGGTCGTCGGTCCGTTTTCAGGATGAATATCGTATTCGCGGTCGCCTTATTTGATCCATGCATCAAAGGCGGATTTGAAGGGAGTTGGGCTCGTTTTATGCAGTCTAAACTTCTGGCAGTCATTAAACGCAAGGAAGGTTTCGAGTTCGTTGAACAGGGCGCGGGAAAAAGCTTCGGTGTTGGAAAGCTTGGGCTCCAGTGCGAGATGGAGAATGTGCAGCACCGCTTTTTTTCGATCGGCCTTGCAATCCATTCGCGCCACCAGTTTTCCATTCCATAAAATGGGCAGCGAGAAATAGCCGTATTGGCGTTTGGCTTCCGGCACGTAACATTCCAGCAGATAGTCGAAATTAAACAGCGCCAACATACGTTTGCGTTGGATCAGCAGGTTGTCGAAGGGCGAAAGGATTTTAAGTTTGCTGCGGGAGAGCGGTTGGTTCAGCCGTTCGAGCGAGGCCGGCAATACATAGTAGGCGGTTTGTCCGACGCGAATTTCCTGCACTTCTCCGGCGGCCACCATTTCCTGCAGGGTTGCGGTGATGAGCGGTTTTATGTTTTTCCGCAGATACGTCATTTCAGTAATCCGACCCAGTCCATTGCTTTCCAGATATTGGAAAATCAGAAAGCGGGCGTGCTCTTCCGGTGCGGGCACGGACGTGTCGATTTCCTCCGGCAGCACCCGTTCGGTTAAATCGTAGACCTTATGAAAATTAACGCGGCGGGTAATCATTAAATCGCCCTGCATAAACAGGGTTTCCAGCGCTTGCTTCGCGGGCTTGACGCCCCAGGCACCGACCTTTTTCCCGGGATGCGTGAAATCCTTGGCCATCAAGGGACCTTCTTCGGTAATCCGCTCGATCACCGATTTCATCTGCGAGGGATCGGGCTTAAACCAATGCTGCTGTTCGCCGGTGGCGAGGGCGCGCTTTTTCGGCAAACTGAAACGGTAATCGCGCATTGGCAGGTAGGCCGCGGCGTGGGACCAATATTCAAAAACCTGTTTGTCTTCAACGAGCTGATCGAGATGCGCGGTTTCGTAGCGCGGGTTGCGGTTCCACAGGGTGTGGTGATGCGCCCGTTGTACGGCCGAAATCGTGTCGATCTGGACATAGCCCAAATGCTCAATCGCCGATAACGTGGCATCCAGCGCCGAACCGCTTTGTTTCGCCGGAGGAAGTCCTTGAGAGAGCAGGACCAGTTTCCGGGCCTGAGGAATGGAAAGGGATTCAATCATTGTGTTAACACGGTCGTTGGAATTCTTTGCGTTCGTGCTCAACAATTTCGCGGATGGCACAGCCGTCGATATGATCGTTCACCAATCCCATCGCCTGCATGAAGGCATAGGCCGTCGTGGGCCCGAAAAATTTCCAGCCGCGTTTTTTAAGATCCTTGCTTAATCGTTGCGAGGTCTTCGTGATGCTGGGAATCGGCGTATCGGTCTGCTCCCCGATTTGCGGCTCGCGGGAGTCCGGCTCCCATTGCCAGATATAGCGCGCCAGCGAGCCGAATTCGTTCACCAGTTCCTGCGCCCGACGGGCATTGTTGATCGTTGCTTCAATTTTTCCGCGGTGACGGATAATGCCTTCGTTTTGTACGAGCGCCGTAACATCGGCGTCACCAAATTCCGCAATCCGGTTAAAATCGAATCCGGCAAAGGCCGCACGGAAATTTTCCCGTTTACGCAGAATGGTCAGCCAGGAGAGGCCCGACTGAAACCCCTCCAGGCAGATTTTTTCAAAAAGACGGAAATCGTCCGCCACCGGGCGGCCCCATTCGTCATCGTGGTATTTCCGATAAATATCCGGCGCATGGCCCCAGCGGCATCGTGTGACTCCGCCGTCATCGGTAAGCAGGTATTTAGTATTGAACTCGTTCATCGTTATCCGGGTTTCAAAAACATCTTATTTCAAGGCCCGCGCCAATGGGCACAGGTCCCTATCCACATCCCGCCCCTGCCGATAGGTCGACAGAATCTTTTTCGATTGAGCCGCCAGCTCGCGCCGGACTTCACGCCGTCGGCCTTTAACGAGCGGAATGTGCATGTTGTCGTAGGCCGTAGTGGCGTGGCGCATCCAGGCAATGACGGCGGCGGACGCGCGGTCTTCAATGGGGATGCGCTCGGTGCGGGCGACGGTGCCGCTGCCGACGGGCACAGCGTGCGCGCAAATCAACTGAGCCAGTTGCTCGGCTTCGGCCTGATAGCGCGGATGAAAATTGAGCCAGTTCAGCAGCGCATCGTTGAAGCTGACTTCGTATTCCGCCTGCTTTTTCTCCCGGCGCTTCAGATCGGATTCGCGTTTTTTGGCGTAGCCGGGTGCCGCGCGTTTTTCCGCAACGAGGCGTTTTGCTTCCGCAATATTTTCCGCAGGAGCCCAGACGCCATCGGAAAATACTTTGCGGCCTTTCTTACGCGTTGCGGTCCAGGTGGGACCGAGGCCTTTCAGCGTTTTTGTGACAGCCGCATCCCCGGGCTTGAGGCAGTCCCAGCCTTCGGGGATATCGAGTCTCACGCCCTGTTTGTCCCACACAAAGCGGTGGAACGGGCTGGGGGATGCGGTGACTAAGAGGGTCTGGTTTTGTGGTTGTTCCTTCATCCAGCCACACTATCAAAGTCACCCGAAAGGTCGCACCCTCATTTTTGCAGTACGGCGGTAATGTCGGAAGGCTCGGCGCGATTGCGGTAGTCCGCATCGAGGAAGGCATAGGTGATGACGCCGTCCTGGCCGATGACGTAGGTTGCGGCGAGCGGCAATTCATCGGAGTCGGTTCCGTTGTGGGCGGAAAGCGCAAACTTTTCTTCATAGATCGAGGCCACGCCGTCGGTGAGGGTGTAGACAATGCCGTATTCTTTGGCGGTCGCGTTGTCGAGATCGCTGAGCACCTGGAATTCCAGCTCATCTTTTTCGGTGGTCGACATCGATTCATCGGGAAGCTCGGGGCTGATTGCAATCAGCGTTGCACCCTGTGCTTCAAAATTCGGCAGTTCCTTCTGCATCGCCCGCAAGGCCAGATTGCAATACGGGCACCAACCGCCGCGATACCAGGTCAAAACCACAGGGCCTTCTTTCAGAACATCACTTAAACGAACCATTTCGCCAGCGGCATTGGTCAGTTCAAAATCGGGGGCCATATCGCCTACCTGTTTAGCCTGTTGCACCACGCCGCTGTCAACCACTGCCTGAATCCCTTCGGCGTAGGTCTTTTTCACATCGGCAGAGGCTTTCGCGCCAAAGGCATTCTTTCGCTCATCCAATTGCGATTTGAGGCTGGTGTTTGTTTTTTCAGCATTCATATCTGATGTTCCATTCTGCTCCGAGCAGGAAACCACTAATGTGGTTCCAGCGAGTAAAGCTCCGGCAATGCTTAATGACTTCATGGGATTCTCCTTGTTCATGAGATTTAATGGAGACCCGCTAAGCACCGTACGTTCAATATTAAATCAGTATTTTAAGGGCTTCTTAAAATAACGGCATTGAGAGTTGTGATTCCGCTCACTCTCACGTACACCAAAAAGGCAATGAGACACCGTCCTAATCCCATAAATCAGGAGATTCCATGAAAATTTTTCAGAATAGAAAAAGCCGCTACAGAATGATTGTAGCCATGATGCTGTTGTCCATCGGCACGATAAGCGCGCAAGCGGAAGTGCGTTACGATGCGGAGCTGGAAGGATATGAATATCCGTTTCCCGTTGAGCGCTTCGAATTTGAATCGCAGCAGCAAACGCTGGATATGGCCTATATGTATCTGCCCGGTACTACCGAAAAACCGACGGTCGTGCTTTTGCACGGAAAGAATTTTTCGGGTGCCTATTGGGAGCAAACGGCAAACCTGCTGCAGTCGCTTGGCTATGGGGTTTTGATTCCCGATCAGATCGGTTTCGGGAAATCCACCAAGCCGCAGCACTACCAATTCAGTTTTGCGCAGCTGGCGGATAACACGCGGGCGTTGATTCAAAACCTGAAGATTGAAAAGCCCATCATCGTAGGCCACTCCATGGGCGGTATGCTGGCCACTCGCTATACGCTGATGTATGGCAACGAGGTGGATCGGCTGATTCTTGTGAACCCCATCGGACTGGAGGATTACCTGAACTATGTACAGTACAAAACAATTGATTTCTTCTATGCCAACCAGCTCAAACAAACGGCGGCGGATGTGAAAGCCTATCAGTTGAAGTACTACTACGATGGCAAATGGGAATCGGCCTATGACGATCTGATTGAATTTCAAATCGGTTGGCTCAATGGGCCAGACTGGCCGCAGGTGGCCTGGAATAATGCGCAGACGTACGACATCATTTTCACGCAGCCGGTTTGCAATGAATGGAGCCAGCTGAACGTGCCGACCTATCTGATCATCGGCACGCGCGACCGCACCGGCCCGGGCCGCGGTTGGAAGAAAGAAGGCGTAACCTATCTGCTCGGTCAATATCAGGAGCTGGGCAAAAAAACCGCAGCCGCCATTCCGAACGCCACGCTCTATGAACTCGAAGGGCTGGGCCACATGCCGCAGATCGAAGACTTCGGCCGCTTTCAGGTCGAGTTCGAAAAAGCCCTGCAATAGATGCCTTCGCGGGTGAACCTCAGAACGGCCTGCAAAAATGTGTTTGGTTTTGTTGAATCCACCGTCATCATTTTTTGATAAACAGATTGAAGAATTTAAGTGGGTGGAAATTCAAACGAATGATACGTCGGGTCAAAGCATTGAATCGGATGTGAGACGGGCGGAACGGAGAATATAGGCATGATACTGGATCATTTTAAACTGGACGGAAAAGTGGCACTGGTCACGGGGTGTAAGCGCGGGATCGGCAAAGGAATGGCGGTTGCTTTGGCGGAAGCCGGAGCGGATATTATCGGAGTAAGTGCCACGCTTGAAGCCGGCAGTGCCGTTGAAAAAGAGGTCCAGGCTCTCGGGCGAAAGTTCACCGGCTATACCTGCGATTTTGGCGATCGTGCGGCGCTCCATACTTTCATTAATCAGGTGAAGTCCGATATTCCGCAAATCGATATTCTGGTCAACAATGCGGGAACCATTTTACGGGCTCCGGCTGCGGATCATTCGGATGAGTTTTGGGATAAAGTGATCGAAGTGAACCTCAATGCGCAGTTTGTGCTGTCTCGTGAATTGGGAAAAGAAATGGTGAAACGGGGTTCTGGAAAAATTATTTTCACGGCCTCGCTGCTGACCTTCCAGGGAGGAATCAATGTTCCGGGGTATGCGGCAAGTAAGGGCGGGATTGGTCAGTTGACCATGGCTCTTTCGAACGAATGGGCCGGGCAGGGCGTACAGGTGAATGCCATTGCGCCGGGCTATATTGCAACGGATAACACCCGGGCGCTGCAGGATGATGAGGAACGCAGCTCGGCGATTCTCGAACGGATTCCGGCCGGCCGATTGGGGACCCCCGATGATTTTGCCGGCCCTGTCGTTTTTCTCGCATCGTCCGCATCCGATTATATGACGGGGCACACCATGGTGGTTGATGGTGGATGGATGGGACGCTAGATGAACTGGGCCAGATGCCTCAGACGGACGACTTCAGCTGTTTTCAGGTCGAGTTCGAAAAAGCACTGCAATAAATAACTGTGGGGCAGACATTCCTGTCTGCCCACCCAGAGCAATAGGAGCGCAGACAGGAATGTCTGTATCACAATTCTCAAATGCCTAATCCGGAAAATCAACAAACCGATCAACCGCTGCGGTCATTAACGATCGCGGTTTTCATCACCTATCTCACCGTCGGCCTGCCGTTGCCGGTCATTCCGCTGTTTGTGCACAACAAGCTCGGACTCAGCAACACGATGGTCGGCATTGCCATCGGCATCCAGTTTCTCTCCACGGTTGCAACACGTGGCTATGCCGGCGGGCTTGCGGATCGCTTTGGCGGTCGACGTACGGCTATGCAGGGGCTGATTGCCTGCTCGCTGGCGGGCATCGCCTATCTCGCCGCGGCACTGCTGCCGATTTCCAACCTCTGGAAATTCGCGATACTGCTGATCGGTCGAATGATCCTCGGGTTCGGCGAAAGCCAGTTGCTCACCGGCACACTCGCCTGGGGATTCGGTCTGGCCGGACCTGCAAAATCCGGCAAAGTCATGTCGTGGGTCGGTATGGCCATTTTTGGTTCTCTCGCCGCGGGGGCTCCGCTCGGACTCCTGCTCAATCAGCACTGGGGCTTTGCGGCCTTGGGCCTTTCAACGCTGACGCTGCCGATGGTCGCCTGGCTGATCAACCGCCGCGTTCCGGCCGTCGCGCCACACCCCGGCACCCGTCTTCCGCTTTGGAAGGTTATCGGCTCCATCTGGCGGCCCGGATTGGTTCTGGCGCTGCAGGGCGTTGGCTTTGCTGTCATCGGCGCCTTTGTTTCGCTCTATTTTCAAGCCAATGAATGGAAGCATGCCGGACTGGCGCTGACCTTTTTCGGGTTAGCCTTTGTGTTGCTTCGTATTGTCGGCGGACATCTGCCCGACAAACTGGGCGGTATAAAAATAACCGTACTTTCGCTGCTGGTTCAGATTTCCGGTCTGCTGCTGCTCTGGAAATCCGGCAGCAGCGAAATGGCCTGGATCGGGGCCGCGCTGGCCGGCGGCGGGTGCTCGCTTATTTTTCCGGCAATGGGTGTCGAAGTGGTCAAACTCGTTCCGCCGCAGATGCGCGGCACGGCCATCGGCGGCTATGCCGCATTTCTGGATATTTCCTACGCTTTCACCGGTCCGCTGGCCGGCATGCTGGCCACTTCCTGCGGCTACGCCTCCATCTTTCTCGCCGCCGCCACCTGCGCCGCCGTCGCGATCTTCATCACGCTTCACTTTTCACAGCGGCGTCCCTGATTCGCACAACTTCTTCCAAGCCTTGGAACAGCAGGGGCGCGGGCCTCCGCGTCCGGTTGGCAGAAACCGGCAAACAGCTTATCCTAGATTCGGGAATGGCCAAGTTTACTGCAGCCTCAAGATTTTAAAACCGCAGATGTAGTTGCCTACCTCTAGGGTTTAAAAGCACAGTGGATGTGGTGAAATCGGTCACCCGAAGGGTGAAAATGAAG
>JAROBA010000045.1 GCA_029432815.1 Pontiellaceae bacterium B1224
GGTTTAACATCCGCAATGCTTTCGGTTTTCATGAGGTTGGCGCGCAGCTCGGCAGCCCCATGAAAACCTTTTGAATAGATCGAATAATAGCGGCGAAGGATGTGGAAGTTTTTCGAGCTTCCCCAAACGCGGTCGAAAAGCTCGGTATGCTTCCAGAGCATGTCGAGTTTTTCCTCTGGCGTGCGCTCCCGCTGATCTTCCATAAACAACCAGGGATTGTTGAAAATACCGCGTCCGATCATGGTCCCATCGAGTTCGAATTCAGCGCATTTGGAACGCGCTTCTTCCAGGGATTGGATATCACCGTTTCCAAGGATTGGAAGATCGAGCCCGAGCCGATCGCGCAGTCGCGCGGCCTTCGCAATTTCGCTCCAGTCCGCAAGGCCCTGCGACATCTGTTTCTGGGTCCGCCCGTGGATGGTTAGCGCGGCAGGTTTGGTTTCTAGTATATGGCCAATCCACTCTTCGGTGGCGATGGACTTTAAGCCAATGCGGGTTTTGACTGAGACCGGTAGGTCGGTGGCTTCCTGTGCCGCCTGAATGATTTCTTTGGCTAAGGTCGGATTTCCGATCAGTCCGGAGCAACAGCCCCGGGCCACCACTTTCGGGACGGGACACCCCATGTTGATGTCGATTCCGTCGAATTCCATCTCTTCGCTAATCTCTTTAACAACCTGCTGATAGTTTTTCGGAGTATTTCCCCAGATCTGCGCCACGATTTTAACGTTTTTTTCTTTCAGCAGTTTGCGTTCTTCATCGGTAACCTGCAGGCGATGAATAACGCGCTTCCTTGCTTTTTTATGCACGAGCCCATCGGTCGAAACAAACTCCGTCATCACGACGTGCAATGCGCCTGGATCGGCCACATCGAGCAATAACTCGCGCAAAACCGTATCCGTAACGTCTTCCATCGGCGCCAGTGCGATGATGGGGCGGTCAATGGTGTTCCAGAAGTTCATAGAAGAAATGACACGTGACGATTGAGTCGTGATTGTTTTTGTTGGGGGGTTCTCATTGAGCAGGATTCGTTTCACGTTTCACGTTTCACGTTTCAGGCGAGTGCGGGTTCTTCAGCCCCTTTGGCTGCCTGAATTTCGATTTCAAAGCCGGCGTCTTCAATCATTTGTTTGTCAGCTTCATATTCCTGGCCACCAGTTGTCAGATAGCCGGCAGTGAAGATGGAGTTGGCCGGATAGAGGGCCAGCGGCTGGAGATCGCGCAGGGTGGTTTCGCGGCCGCCCGCCATGCGGACTTCCGCGGCCGGAATCACGAGGCGCATCATGCAGAGGGCGCGCAGGGCATCGTTGGGTTTCAGCGGGTTCGGTTTGCCGTAGAACGGGGTTCCAGGCCTTGGATCCAGAAAGTTTACCGGGACCGAATCAACGTCGAGATCGGCCAGTGCAAAGGCGAGGTCCACGCGGTCCTGCAGGCTTTCGCCCATGCCGTAAAGTCCGCCGCAGCAGAGGTCGAGCCCCATCTTTTTGGCAACCTTGGCCGTGTTCACTCTTTCTTCAAAGTCGTGGGTGGTGACCACTTCCGGGAAAAAGTTTTTGGAGGTTTCGAGATTGTGGTTGAAGCGGTCGACGCCGGCTTCTTTCAGCTTCAGCGCTTTTTCTTCATTCAGCAGGCCGAGCGAAGAGCAGATTTCGAGGTTGGGATATTTCTGCTTAATCTGAATGGTTGCTTCGCAGATGGTTTCGAGCTCGTTCGGGCTCGGGGAGCGGGTGCTGGAAACCATGCAGTAGCGCTTCGCATTGCGGTCGGCCGCAGCCTGGGCTCCGGCAACAATGGTTTCGACGGTCTGCATGTCGTACCGCTCGACATCGTTCATGGCGCGCGTGGACTGCGAACAGAAGGTGCAGTCTTCCGGGCATTTGCCGCTTTTCACATTCTGCAGCAGGTGGAGGGCGACGGTTTTGCCGTAATATTTTTTGCGCACGCGATAGGCCGCCTGCAGTACTTCAAGGAGTTCGTCGTCCGATGACTCCAGTACGGCCAGCGCTTCTGCTTCGGTAATTTGTCCGCCTTCAAGTATACGATCTGCGATTGCTTTCCAGTCCATGATTTCTCTCCAAAATGATTAAGGGGGCGGATAATAGCACGAGAATCCCGGTTGTAAACCGCGCAAGGTAGTAAATATGATGGTATTAGTCATGAATAAAATTTGACTCGTGAGCGCAATGGGGTAGATTGCTCGGGATTCATTGCTAGGGGTGCCCGGTTTAAGAGGAGGCGGGCTGAGATTAACCCTTCGAACCTGTTCGGATAATGCCGGCGTAGGGAAGCAGATTTTCTGCCTCCGTTCCCCGTGTTTTCCAGACATTGGAAAAATAATTCGTAATACGTAATTCGTAAGGTGCTTTTGTCACGCATTACTCATTACGCATCACGGTCTGACTGAAAGGAAGAAACCATGATTCAGGAAAAGCACAAATACAACGATTACGGAACAGATTACCCTAATTCCCGCAAAGTATACATCACCGGCAATCGTCCCGATCTTAAGGTTCCGATGCGTGAAATCCGACTGAGCGATACGAAAAAATCGGATGGTTCCATCGAGGAAAATTCTTCGATCATGGTCTACGACACCAGCGGCCCGATGACCGACCCGAATTATACGCTCGATCTCGAAAAAGGGTTGCCGAAGCTGCGCGAAGCCTGGATTGCCGAACGCGAAGATACGCTCGAAGTGGAAGCCCGCGGATATCAGCCGGGCGACGATGGGCAGGGCGGCGATACCAACCGCGTTCCTTTCCAATCATTGGAAAAAATGGCCCTGCGCGCGAAGGAAGGGGCCAATGTTTCCCAGATGCACTATGCACGAAAGGGGATCATTACGCCGGAAATGGAATTCATTGCCATTCGTGAAAACCTGGGACGTCAGGAAGCCTTTAAAGCGGTATATATGAAATCCGAGCATGATGTCGGTCTGCTGACTCAGGCGCAGACTGCCGGCATGCGTTCGCCGAATCATCAGCATCCGGGGCAGTCTTTCGGCGCGAATATTCCAGATCATATCACCCCTGAGTTTGTGCGCAAAGAAGTGGCCGAAGGACGCGCCATCATCCCGGCGAACATTAACCATCCTGAAGCCGAGCCCATGATTATCGGCCGCAATTTCCTCGTGAAGATCAATGGCAACATCGGCAACTCCGCCGTTTCTTCCAGTATTGGCGAAGAAGTTGAGAAGGTGCAGTGGGCCACCCTTTGGGGCGCGGACACGATTATGGATTTGTCTACGGGCGAAAACATTCACGACACCCGCGAATGGAACCTGCGCAACTGTCCGGTACCGGTGGGCACCGTTCCGATTTATCAGGCACTTCAGAAAGTAGGCGATAAACCGGAGGACCTGACGTGGGAGCTTTTCCGCGATACGCTGATTGAGCAGGCGGAGCAGGGCGTCGATTATTTCACCATTCACGCCGGAGTTCGTTTGCGCTATGTGCCGATGACGGCCCAGCGCGTCTGCGGTATCGTGAGTCGCGGCGGCTCTATTATGGCGAAGTGGTGCGTTACGCATCACAAGGAAAGCTTCCTCTATACGAACTTCGAAGAAATTTGCGAGATCTGTAAGCAGTACGATGTTTCGCTTTCTCTCGGTGATGGCATGCGCCCCGGCGCGATTGCCGATGCCAACGACGAAGCACAGCTCGGCGAGCTGGAAACGCTGGGCGAGCTGACGAAGATTGCCTGGAAGCATGATGTGCAGGTGATGATTGAAGGTCCTGGCCACGTGCCGCTGCACGGTGTAAAGGACAATATGGATTGGGAGCTCGACGCCTGCCACGAAGCACCTTTCTACACCCTCGGCCCGCTGACGACCGACATTGCCCCGGGTTATGATCACATCACGAGCGGCATCGGTGCGGCTAATATTGGTTGGTATGGCTGTGCAATGCTCTGCTATGTGACACCCAAAGAACATTTGGGCCTGCCGAATAAAGAAGATGTGAAGGCCGGTGTGATTACCTACAAAATCGCGGCCCACGCAGCTGACCTCGCCAAAGGTTTCCCCGGTGCACAGGTGCGGGACAATGCGTTGAGCAAAGCCCGTTTCGAATTCCGCTGGGAGGATCAGTTCAACCTCGCGCTCGATCCGGTCACCGCCCGGTCGTTTCACGATGCCACGCTTCCGACCGAAGATGCCAAAACGGCTCACTTCTGCAGCATGTGCGGACCGAAGTTCTGCTCCATGCGCATTTCCGAAGACGTCCGCCAATATGCTGCCGAGCAGGGGCTCTCCGAAGAGGAGGCCATTGAAAAGGGCATGCAGGAAAAATCGCGCGAATTCGTTGAAGGCGTTGCCGAGATTTATTCGTAGCCGAAGGGTGTAAATGCGGCTTCCGGCCGCATTGCGAACGCCATGTGCTCTGGGCCACGCCGATCCCGTTGGCGCTTTCTGCGGGATCGGTCTTGTAAGTGTATGCGCCTCGGCTCTTAGGTGCTGAATCCCTGTTCAAATTAACTTGTAAGCGATATCTATTTGAAATAGAGAGATCGCACTATGAATATTGAGAACAGTAGCATTGAAATCCGGACTGCGACGATTGATGACCTCGCGGATATTTTTCATCTGGGCGAAAAGGTGTTTACGCCGCAATCCGCATCAAACCTGTATCGCACCTGGGATGAGTATGAAGTGACATCGTTGTTTAACAGCGAACCGGAATATTTACTCGTTGCCGAAGTCGACGGGTGCGTCGTCGGTTTTGCCATGGGAACCACCATTGAAAAGGTGCGTACGGCGTGGAACTACGGCCACCTGCTTTGGCTCGGGGTCGATCCGGAGGCCGGGCGGATAGGTGTTGGAAGCATGCTTTTTGATCGATTTCGATCCATTATGGAAGAGAAGGGCGTGCGCATGCTGATGATTGATACGCAGGCCGATAACGTGCCTGCCATCAAGTTCTTCAAGTCCAAGGGCTTTGATAATCCGACCGACCATATTTACATGACGTGCTATCTGCAAAAGGATGAGTCATGACCTCTCCGAAAATTAATAGCGTCCGGATGCTTGAGCTGTTTCGCGGCATGGTGGATATCTATAGTCCGTCCGGCAAAGAGGAAGAGCTGGCCGGCTACCTTGAGGCCTTTCTCGACGAGCAAAGACTCTCGTATATCCGGCAGTTTGTTGATGAGTCGCGCTACAACCTGATCATTTCGCGCTCGCGCAGCGCTGATACTCTTTTTCTGGGGCACTATGACACTGTTCCGGCTTTCGATATCGAGCAGTTCAGTTTTTCGATGAAAGGAAACATCTGCGCGGGGCTGGGCACGGCGGATATGAAAGGCGGCTGTGCCGCGATGATCGAGGCCTTTGTCTCCGCCAGTGAAGCCGAGATCCTGCCTGACAACGCGGCATTGGCGCTGGTGGTCGGTGAAGAAGAGACGGGCGACGGCACGCAGGCTTTGCTTAAAGAGTACACCTATGAGCAGGCTGTTGTGGGGGAGCCGACCGAGCTGAAGCCATGTCTTAACCACTATGGCTATGTTGAAATGATCCTGCGTTCGTTCGGCTATCGACGCCATGCGGCCATGTCCGGCCACGAGACCAACGCCATCCGCTCGATGCTGCGTTTTCTGTTGCAGCTCGAAGACCACGTGAATGAAATTGACCATAAAGTTGTTCTCAACATGCGCGACCTGCACAGTTCCGAAGCGGGATTCGCCGTTCCCGATCGCTGTGCCGCGAGTGTCGATCTGCATATTCCGCCAAAGATCCAGGCCAAAGCGTTCGCCGACGCTCTGCAGGATTTTGTTGAAAAACAGGTCATTGAATGTGGTGCCTCCAACTACGAGCTGGATTTTCCCACTTTGGCCGATGGCTACAGTATCGATGAGGGGCACCCCTTCGCGTTGCAGTTGATGAAGGTCTATCGCGCGCGTTCGATCCCATGGGAAGCCGCGCCGTTCAACAGCCACTCCGATGCGAATCTGCTGCGCGATGCCGGCTGCTGTCCGGTCGTGCTCGGCCCCGGACAGCTCGCCAAGGCTCACACCCGCGACGAATCCATCGATTTCCAGCAGGTGGAAGGTGCGGCCGGTATCTACCTCGACCTGCTGCAGTCGATGCACGAAGCAGAAGGCTGAGCAAAGGGCCGGAGCCGGCACCTAATTTTGGAACACAACAAGCGCGTTGAGCAAGGCGTTGTTGGCGCTGGCGCTGAAGGCGATGTTCAGCGTGCCGTCGGAAACAGTGACGGGGAAATCGAGGTCGTAGGCGACCCATTTGCCCGGGGCGGTTGTAAAGAGATCCAGATTCTGAATGACCGGGTTTTCCTCGATCCATACACTGAAGACGCGTTGGTTGGATGCGGTCCAGTAGGTTTCGGCAAACTGCAGGAGGACGGTATAGCTGCCGTTCGTGACCGGAATGTTATAGCCCGTGAAACTGGATTTTGAACGCGCGGTGTTATACAGCGGGTCGTCCTCGGTGTTGGCAACCGGATTTCCCGGAAAGGAGTCAATGCCACCTCCGGAGAACAGGGTGTCGGCTTCGTAGATGATTCCGGTGGCGGCCGAAAAAGCTCCGCCGCCGCAGTTGATGGCGCGGACAATGTTTGCGGTGTTAGTGGGGGTGTTGTTTGTCGCGGCGAAGAGGGCGACGCGGGCAAAGCGGTTGGGATTTCCAGAGATTGGAAGAAGGCGCACAGTAGCGAGCTCGGTTTCACCGTCGGCTTCCGGAACTGTGGAGATTGCTTCAATCCAGTTTGAGTTTGATTGCCACGTTTCGCTCAAAAGGTTGGTGCGTTGTTGGACGGTAAAGCGGTTGTTGTGTGCAACATAGTCATGACCGGGGGTTCCGGTGCCGCCGCTCCATTGGCGATAGGTCAGTTCGAGACCACCGGTGCTTTCCAGATTCAGCCATTCGGACGAGTTGCCGTAGTCGCGGGCAAGGTAGCGAACGATCCGCCGGAGTACTTCCTTATTATCCTCTTCATTGATGTCGGAGCCAGGGCCGTTATTCCACATTGGCTGGCGGTCGAAGATGGCGATAATATTTCCGTTCTCGACCGGGCAATGGGCCAGGACGGCCCACTCCGGATTGGAAATTGTGATGCCGCTGGTGCCGGGGTTCATGGTGCTGCCGGAAATCTTGTGTGCATCGTTAAACGGAATCAGTGCCTTGGCAGCTCCGGCGGGATCAATGGCAACGGGGGAAACTCCTTCACCTTCAAAGATGGGCTGGTCCCAGACGATTGGATTCGAGGAGTTTGCTGGAGACGTGTAGGCGCGTATGCCCCCGCCCTGGTCCACGGTTACTTCCATCCCGTATTGTGAGAGGATGTTGTTTACAGCGTTTTGGCCGGTCGGGTTGTTGATGCCGACCACGTTGTATTTTCCTCCTGCAGCAGAGTCGCTGTACATCATGATACCGCCCCCCGAACGGATCCAGCTATCGAGCGTGTTTATTTCTGCCGGGCTCCAGATTTTCTGATGCAATCCGAAGATGATGACATCGAAGGCGTTCAGGAAGGAGGCCGTGAGCGTGGTGGTCTGATCGTAGTACTGGCTAATGGTGTAACCCTGAGCCTCGACCATGGTTTTAAATTGCGAGCATCCTGTATTGCCGGAATCGGAAAGCAGCATTTGATCGTAGGGTGTTGCGGAACCGGCGGGCATGGTGCCGTCCTGGGCAATGTCGCCATGGATATAGGCCACTTTCTTTGTGGCCGTCGTCTGAAGTGCACTGAAGAAAAGTGCGGCTGAAGCGAGGATCAGGAGTTTCGGATTCATGTCGAATCTCATACGGTGTATTCATATATAAAGCAAGTATTGGCGTGTTTTTCATGTCGCTAAAATGAGATAAAATACCTATTATTCCCCGGTTGCATTAAACGGGTGAAATGATAGGTTTGCGCCCGCTTTTAAAGAATAAGGAGTTCGCACGATGATTGAACCAGGTAGTACGTATGTTGTTATGGGTCTGCTCAACACAGACTCGATTGCTTATGCCGCAGGCAAAATGATTGAAGAAATGGGCGGGAATGTTATCTATTCCGTTCAGAGTGAGCGTATGAAGCGTATCTTCTTCGATCGCAGCACGGATCTGACGCAGGAACAAAAAAATGCCATGCGCTTTGAATACTGTGATGTGACGGTTGAAAACGAAGTGCGTAACCTTTTTGATAGAACCGGTCCGATTAATGGCGTGCTGCATTCGATTGGATTTGCCAATCCGAAAACCTGCCTGGGTCCGACGATGTACACACCGGCCTATGAAGATATTAAGCAGGGCTTCCATATCAGCTGTGCCTCTTTGGCTACCGTGTCACACTTTGCTTTAGAAAAAATGGAAAAGGGTGGTTCAATCGTTACCTTGTCTTTCGAGTCGCAGGTTGCATTCCCTTATTACAACTGGATGGGTGTAAACAAAGCGGCTTTGGAAGCGCTCGTTCGTGCTCTGGCCCGTGAATACGGCCGTGAGCATGTTCGTGTGAATGCCATTTCTGCCGGTCCGCTGGCTACCAAAGCAGCAAAATCGATCCCGCATTTTGCCCATCTCGCCAAGACCTGGCGGCAGATGAGCCCTTTGCCGTGGGATGTGATCGGCGACAAGCAGGAAGTGGCAAATGCGGTGCTGTTCATGCTCGGTAAATATTCCAAAAAGATTACGGGGCAGACGATCTATGTGGACGGTGGAGCTAATAATATAGGTGGTGCGCTCCTGCCGAGCGAAAAGCCGCTCAAAACAACAACCGCTAAAAAAGCTGCGCAAAAGAAAGCAGCGACGAAAGAGAAATAGCGGAATGACCAGTGAAACGTGAGGCGTGATGTAGTGTCACGGCTCACTTTTCACGTATCAGAGGATTCATCATGGGACTGAGTGTCGGAATTGTCGGACTTCCAAACGTTGGAAAGTCGACCATCTTTAATGCGTTGACGCGCGAACAGAATGCGGAAGCAGCCAATTATCCGTTTTGTACGATTGAACCGAACAAGGCCGTTGTGCCGGTTCCGGATTTCCGCTTGGCTAAACTAGCAGAGATTGCCGGTTCGCAGAAAATTCTCCCGGCTACCGTAGACTTTGTGGATATTGCCGGGTTGGTTAAAGGAGCGAGTCAGGGCGAGGGATTGGGAAATAAATTTCTGACCAATATTCGGGAAACCGATGCCATTCTTCAGGTCGTACGCTGTTTCGATGATGGTAACGTGGTGCATGTAGACGGCTCTATTGATCCGGTTCGGGATATTGAAATTATTGAGGCCGAGCTGATTATTGCAGACTTCCAGATGATGGAAAATCGGCTGAGCCGCGTTAAGAAAGCTGCTCGTACCGATAAGGCCATGGCAGCCGCGATGCCGACCTTTGAAGCTTTGTTGAAGCACTTGGGCGAAGGCAATATGGCCTATAAATTTGTAGAGAAAGATTCGGAAAAGGGACGGTTAATCTTCAAGGAATCCCAGTTTCTGACCGATAAAAAAGTGATCTATTGCTGCAATGTGGATGAGGACGGTCTGGGCGAAGACAACGACTATGTAAAAGCGGTAAAGGCGTATGCAGCGGAGCGCGATTCTGATGTGGTTAAGATCTGCGCGAAAATGGAAGAGGATCTTAATGGTATGTCGGATGAGGAGCGGGTTGAGTTTCTGAAGGAATACGGCGTGAAAGAGAGTGGTCTCGATCAGATTGTTCATACGGGCTACCGTACGCTTGGTCTTATCAGCTATCTGACGCAGGGACCTAAAGAGACGCGTGCCTGGACGATTCATCAGGGCGATACGGCACCTAAGGCGGCTGGGGTTATCCATAGCGATTTTGAGCGGGGCTTTATTCGGGCACAGGTCATGGCCTACTCCGATTTTGTCGAGAATGGCGGAGAATTAGCCTGTCGTGAGAAGGGGCTGCTCCGAACTGAAGGGAAAGAATATGTCGTTAAGGACGGCGACGTGATTGAGTTTCTGTTTAATGTATAGAGGTTTTTCAACTCGCTTTGATTTAGACCGGATCTAGGTTTAGAGCTCATGTGGATTCAGCATGAGCTTTTTTTGTGTAGATATAAAAAAACGATGCATGGAAAAGAGGAGAAAAAACCATGCATCGGAAACAATCAGCCCAAGCGGGAATCATGTTTTCAGGGAATTGTTACAGGGGGTTAGACCGCCTTGTGCAAAATAGTTCAAAATTATTCTGATTTTTGTCGAAGGGTGCTGAGGGCAAAAAAACAGCGCAAGGAAAAGAGGAGGGAAACCTTGCGCTGAAAAACGGGAACCCAACAAGATACCCATTTTTAAAATGATTCGGTCGTTGCTGACCATTGTTCCTGAAAACGGATATAACTCACCATTTTTGAAATGTGTTGGCGAGTACTATTTTTTGAGTCACCGGAAAAGTGTGTCATGTTACTTCGCTAATAGGCCAATTTGAAGGCTTTGTGATTACGGGACGTGCATCGTTTTATTTCGGAAAGTTTCCGCTTATAAAAGGGAATTGTCCTTTTTTTGAGAGGAACGGGGCATGACACACAAAGCCGCCAAACTATGCTGAGGCTTGGAAAGGTGCATGAATTGGTTGTCAGGATTAGGCGGGTTGGGTACAGTTTTCGTTTAGATTCTACTGAAAGGATGCTTCATATGAAAAAGACATTAACCTCCCTTGTTTTAACCGCCTTCATATTGCTTGGAACCGCGCATGCCGCCGAAGAAATTGCCTTTATAGATCTGCAGGAAGTATTCAAGCAGTTCTATAAAACCCAGTTGGCGCAGGATCAGATTCGGCAGCAGGCTGACGACATCAAGATGGAACGGGAAGAGATTGAGGATGAAGTTAAAGTGATGAAGGAGATGATTGAAGAGCTTCGTACTGATTCGCGGGATGAAACCCTGAGTCAGGATGTGCGCGATAATAAGCGCGATCAGCTGGAGGAAAAACTCGTTGAACTCCAGAAAAAAGAACAGGACATGATCGATTTCGAAAAGCTCCGTATGCAGCAGATGGAACAACAGAATACGCGCATGACCAAAAAACTGTTCGATGAAATTCATGAAGTGATTATTCAATATGCCAAGGTTCAGGGTTTTAGTGCGGTGATTGATCGTTCGGCTCAGAGCAGAATTGGAACCGATATGGTGCTTTTTACCAGTCCCCAGGTCGATGTGACCGCTGATGTGCTCGCCGTTCTAAATGAAGGCCGCGAAAGCACGAAAGATGTTGAACCTGAACTTGCAGTCGAAACAAAGGTTGAGGAATAAATCATGAAGCTTTCGGAAATAGCGGAACAGGTTGGAGGTATACTTGAGGGACGCGGTGATATTGAGATCAATGCTGTCGCCGGTTTGAAAGAGGCCTCTTCCGGGGATATCAGCTTTCTGGCAAACCCGAAATATGCGGCTCAGGTTGCGGAAACTGCGGCCTCTGCCGTTATTGTGCCGAACGACTGGGATCGCTCTGTAAAGTGTGCAGTTATCCGTTCCGAAAATTCTGATCAGGCTTTTGCAAAAATCGCCGAACTTTTCTACGAACCCGTGCCTGCGGCGGCACCCGGCATACACGCCTCTGCCTCGGTAGCTGAATCAGCTCAGCTGGGCGAGGGTGTTTCAATCGGCGCCAATGTGGTGATTGAAGCAGGTGCAGTGATCGGCGCGAATACCGTCATTCAGGCGAATTGCGTCATAGGGTATAAAAGCGTTATCGGTGATGACTGTCTGCTCTATCCGCTGGTCTCCACCCGCGAATTTACAGAGATTGGAAATCGCGTCATCATTCATAACGGAACCGTGGTCGGCTCCGATGGTTTTGGCTACGCCGTGCAGAAAGATGGGTCGCGCACGAAGATTCCACAGATTGGAAAAGTGGTCATTGGCGACGATGTCGAGATCGGTGCAAATGTTGCGATCGACCGGGCTCGTTTTGGCAAGACCAAAATCGGTAACGGTTCGAAGATCGATAATCTGGTTCAGATTGCACATAATGTTGTGATTGGTGAACATACGGTGATGTGTGGCCAGTCCGGGATCTCTGGAAGCACCACGATTGGTTCCAAAGTGATCCTGGCCGGGCAGGCCGGGCTGGCAGGGCATCTTGAAGTGGGCGATGGTGCCATTGTCGGTGCTCAGGCCGGGGTCATGAAAGACGTGAAGGCGAAGGATTTTGTAATCGGTTCTCCGGCAATGACTCACCTCCTGACCAAAAAGATGATTGCCAGTATGATCACCCTGCCGAAGTTGAAAGACAAAATGAAGCGGCTTGAGGTTCAGATGGCCGAGCTTCAAAAAGAAAAATAGTCTTTCAAATAAGAGGTTTTAATACGTCATTTATGTATCGATATCGATTATTGAGATACAATATTGTTATTTATTGACAGGCACGCTGCTTTCGGAAAAAATTGTAACTATCTAGTCTGCTTATGGATAGCACTATCAGTTTTGATTGGTATACTACATGCTCATACGCAAGCTCTTTTGAATTGTACTGAATTGTATAGTAGAGCCGGTGTTTCCAGAGTCTGGAAGGCTGGACTTGTTTAAAGTAGGGTGCATTGCCGCCGGCTTCCGGGGGCAATTAATTATTAAGGAGATAACATGAAGAATACCATCGAAGGATTCGGCGAACTCGTATTTGGCCTTCCGGTCATGGAAGCCCGTTTGTCGGCTCCGACTTTTGCCTCGATAAAGAATACCATTGACGCCGGTTCTAAACTGGACCCGGGCATTGCTGATGAAGTGGCAGAAGCCATGAAAGAATGGGCCATGGAAAAGGGTGCAACACATTACACGCACTGGTTCCAGCCGCTCACCGGTTCCACCGCCGAAAAACACGACTCTTTCATCTTTCCGGATTTCAAAGGCGGCGTTGTTACCGGTTTCTCCGGCGATGAGCTGATTCAGGGCGAGCCCGATGCTTCGTCGTTCCCTTCCGGCGGTCTGCGCGCCACCTTCGAAGCCCGCGGTTATACCGGTTGGGATCCCTCCAGCCCTGCGTTCATCAAGTATGATTCCGTGGGTGCGGCCACACTTTGTGTTCCGACCGTATTCTGTGGATACAACGGGGAAGCGCTCGATAAAAAGACTCCGTTGCTGCGTTCCATGAATGTGCTTTCTGAGCAAACCGTTCGGCTCGGCAAACTCTTCGGTATCGATTGCGGTGACACCATGGCTAAAGCGACTCTCGGTGCTGAGCAGGAATATTTCCTGATCGACCTCGACCTTGTTGCTGAACGCCCTGATATCCTGCGCACCGGCCGCACTCTGTTCGGTAAAGGTGCCACCAAGCACCAGCAGCTCGACGATCACTATTTCGGTGCAATCAAACCGCGCGTTGCCGCTTTCATGGCTGAGCTCGATGCCGTGCTCTGGCAATATGGTGTTCCGGCTAAAACCCGTCATAACGAAGTGTGTCCGGCACAGTTCGAAATCGCTCCGGTTTTCGAAACGCTCAACATTGCTGTTGACCACAACATGATCACCATGGAAGTTCTTCCCGTAACTGCGGCGAAGCACGGTTTTGCCTGCCTGTTGCACGAAAAGCCGTTCGCGGCCGTAAATGGATCCGGAAAACACAATAACTGGGCCATCTCCGGACCGGATGGAAAGAACTGGCTGAAACCGGGCGACAACCCGCACGAAAATGCCAAATTCATGACCATCGTCGTTGCGCTGATGAAAGCCGTTGACACCCATGCCGACCTGATGCGTGCATCTGTTGCATCAGCCGGAAACGATCACCGTCTGGGAGCCAACGAAGCGCCTCCTGCGGTTGTATCCATTTTCCTCGGCGACCAGCTCACTGATATCGTCGAGCAGATCGAAGCCGGTGGGGCCAGTGCTTCGAAAGATGGCGGAGCCATTCACCTCGGCGTTGATCTGCTGCCGGAACTACCCCGTGGTAATACCGACCGTAACCGTACTTCACCGTTCGCGTTTGTCGGAAACCGCTTTGAGTTCCGGGCCCTCGGTTCGAACCAGAGTCCTGCCGGTGCTAACATCGTGCTGAACACCATCGTTGCTGAAGCCTTCGATTACATCTGCACGGAAGTAGAAGCGGCTGTTGAAAGCGGTAAAGAATTCAATGATGCCCTGCAGAGTGTTCTGGCTGCTGTCATTAAAGAGCACAAGCGTATTCTTTTCAACGGCGATGGCTACACCGACGAATGGCTGGAAGAAGCTGCCAAGCGCGGACTGCCGAACCTCGTGACTACCGAAGATGCTCTCCCGGCCCTGCAGACGCAGAAAGCCAAGGATCTGTTCTCGAAATACGGCGTGCTTTCAAACGCCGAGCTCGAGTCCCGCTTCAACATTTACGAGGAAACCTACGAAACCCTCATCGGTATCGAAGCTGCGACAGCAGCCGACATTGCTAAAACCATGCTGATTCCGGCTGCGGTTATGGCGATTAACGAATACGCCTCCGTTCCGGCGGTTGCAGGAATCACGGCTGAAATGTCCAGTCTGCTGGAAGCAGCTGTTGCCGGCGTTGCCAAACTGGAAGCCGCTGAAAAGCCGGCCGATCAGATTGTAGCGATGAACGAACTCCGTGCATCAATCGATGCGCTGGAAGCCATCGTTCCATCAGAACTCTGGCCGTTGCCGAGCTACGACGAGCTGCTCGAAGTCTAACCGACCTCGACAGATCAAAGAAAGGCCTCGCTTCGGCGGGGTCTTTTTTTGTGTCCGTACGGAATCGGGGTGTGAAAATTTGACCTATCCAGGCATTGGAAGTGTGACATTTTTTCACGCTTCCAAGGTCTGGAAATTACAGAAATCGCAGTTTTACGCGATTTTTTCCATTGGCACATTTTTTGATATAGGGCAGTCGAAGCCATTGGGCACTCCATCACGATGGTCGTGATCGGAGAAACGAGAGGAACGAAAAAATGTATTGGACAAATGCCAGAACATGGAGCCCGTTTGAAGAGCTTCGCGGCCTTCAGCGGGAAATGAACCGTCTGTTCGACGGATACGATAACGGAACATCCCTGTCCCGTTTCCCGGCACTCAATGTGTGGGGCAATGCTGATCAGGTTGTAGTCACGGCTGAGTTGCCCGGTCTCGAAATCGAAGATCTGGATCTTAACGTGGTCAACAATCAGCTCACCATCAAAGGCGATCGCAAGAGCGAGAAGCCGGCCGAAGATGCCGTATGCCATCGAAACGAACGCAACTTTGGTGCATTCGTACGCACGGTGAAACTGCCCTTTGCGGTGGAGAACGACAAGGTTGCGGCAAAATATGAAAACGGTCTACTGACCGTAATGATGCCGCGCCAGGAAGCCAGCAAACCCAAACGTATTGAAATCAAATCCGCTTAAGGAGGTGCATGAAATGAAAGACACAAAAGATACTGCAGTCGAAAAAGTGGAACAGCAGCAGCCGGAGGAACCTGTTCAGGAAGGTCGCGTGTATGTTCCGTATGCCGACATCTATGAAAAAGACGATGCCATTCTGGTGCGTTGCGATATGCCCGGCGTGGCGCAGGATCAACTCGATATCCGGCTCGACAACAACGAGCTTGAAATCACAGGAACGCAGACGGCATCGGTTTCAGAAGGGATGGATCTGCTGATGGGTGAATATGAAACCGGCACCTATCGCCGCAAGTTTAATATTCCGCAGCTGATCGATCGCGAAAAAATCCGCGCTCGTCTGCATAACGGTGTGCTTGAGCTCGAACTGCCCAAAGAAGAGCAGGCCAAACCGCGTAAAATCGAAATTACAACCGGAGGATAAGGTATAAGGAGGTGATGTTATATGAAAGACAAGTTGATGCCTTGGCGTAAGCAACCCCTTCGGAATGAGCCGAGGTGGAACGAGAATCCGTTCGATGTTCTGCACCGGGAGGTTAACGAACTGTTCGAAACCTACTATCGGGGCATCGGCGGGTTCGGGCGGCGTATGGCCGGGTCGGCCGGGTTCGAGGTATCGGAAACCGACGATGAGATCCGCGTGAAGATTGAGCTGCCCGGCATGGATGAAAAGGACATCGAGGTGACACTCGATGAAAACAACCTGGTCATCCGTGGGGAGCACAAAGAACAGAGCGAAAAGAAAAAACGGAACTATCATATCTCTGAAATGAGCAGCGGTAGTTTCCATCGCTCCATTCCGCTGACGGCCGAGGTGGATGTCGCTCAGGCTAAAGCCAAATTCAAACGCGGTGTGCTCACGCTCACACTGCCGAAAACAGAGCTCGCTAAAGAGCGGGGTAAACACATCCCCATAAGCATTGACTAAAACTGCAGGACGGGAGCGGAACGCCCCGTTTCCTCCCGTCCAATCAACGACAAGGAGGTAAATAACATGACAATGCAGAACAATAGTAAACTGTTCATGCTTCTGGTCGGAGTCTTGGTTGTCGTAGTCGCGGTACAAAGCGTAGTGATGGCGAAACTCTACCAAAAAACGAATGTGGAGCCTCTGGTTACTGAGGCGGGGGAACCTGTTCAGATGCAGCTGAAGCCCTGGGCGGTAGGTACAGCTTCTGCGGGAGCAAAAAAACCGGGCGCGCAAAATCCGGTGAACCCGTTTGGCGGTTTCCAGCTTGATCCCGGCACGTGGGATCCATTCAGCGAGTTTCGCAACATTCGGCAGCAGATGGATCAAATATTCAATGATTCATTCGGACGCTTCCGCATGAATCCGGACTTTGAATCGCTCTGGGGCGGAACGGCATTTTCTCCGAATATGGATATTGAGGAACAGAATGGGAACTATGTTGTGCGTATGGATATTCCCGGTGCCGACAAATCGGATATTTCGGTCAACATCAAGGACCGTGTTCTGGAGGTTTCCGGCAAAACGGATGAAACGGTTGAGGAGCAGGGACAGCGCCAGTTACGCAAAGAACGCCGCTCGGGTCAGTTCAAACGTGCGTTTACGCTGCCCGGCCCCGTCAAAGTCGATGAAATGGAAGCCAGATATGAAGATGGCGTACTGGTGGTAACGGTGCCCAAGGCGGATGAGGAAAAAGAAAACCGTACGATTGAGGTAAAATAAGAGTGGCTGTGAAATATAAAGATTATTACGACGTGCTGGGCGTTCCGCGGAATTCAACCGAAGCGGCGATCAAGAAGGCCTATCGAAAACTGGCGCGCGAGTTTCACCCCGACGTCAACAAGGACGCCGGTGCGCAGAACCGTTTCCAGGAAATCTCCGAAGCTTACGAGGTGTTGGGCGATCCCGAAAAACGGAAGCGCTACGACGAACTCGGCGCCAATTGGAAACAAGGGCAGGACTTCACGCCACCGCATGGCTGGGAAAATGTGCACTTTGATTTCGGCGGCAGCAGAGGCGGGCAGGGCTTTGGCTTTTCAGGCGGCGGCTTCAGCGATTTCTTCGAATCCATGTTCGGCGATATGATGGGCGGTCGAAGATCCGGTTTCCAATCTTCGGAAAACTTCAGTGCCCGCCCGCCGCGTCGAACGCACGACGAGGTTGAGCTGAAGCTGACCCTCGAGGAGGCGTATCGCGGTGGAAAAAAACGAATTTCCGTCTACACGTCGGATAAGAGTAAACCAAAAACCTACGACCTCAATATTCAGCCCGGCACGCGCGACGGTGCCAAACTGCGCTTGCGCAACCAGGGTCAGAATGGCGATCTGCTGATTCGTATTTCCATTGCGCCGCATAATCAGTTTACGGTCGATGGAGCCGACCTTTGGACCGAAATTAAGCTCGCCCCGCATCAGGTGGTGCTGGGCGATAAAGTAGACCTCAAATTAATCCATGGCCGTGCAAGTCTGAGCATACCGCCCGGTACGCAGCCCGGTCGTAAATTCCGGCTCAGCGGAAAGGGTTTGAAAAAGCCCGGCGGCGGACGAGGCGATATTTTTGTGGTTGCGAAAATTCAGATCCCTCAGAATCCGACTTCCGAGGAACGCAAACTTTATGAGCAACTGGCCAAGATCTCAGAAAAGAAGTCTAAACCTTAACCGATGAAAGGAGGAGATGCGTATGGCTGTCTATATTGGATGACTGACACGTTAAGCAATGAACATTAGCAAGGAGGTATAGATATGAAAAAACAATGGAATTCATTCGTTCGCTGGATGGTTGCCATTTTCATGCTGGCACTATCCTCCTCTCTGGTTGGTGCGGAGGATCAGCAGGTAGAACAACCCGAGCCTGAAGCCCAGTCGGAGGAAACACAGGCCGTCCAGTCGGAGGTCGATACCCAGACAGGGAATAAGGTCGATGATAAACGAAAGGAAATCCTTAGCGAGGCTGTGGATGCCGTAGCTCAGACGCGCGCTGCACTCAAGGCTCTCGACGAAGGCAGGAACGAGGAGGCACTGGCTGCGCTGGAAAAAACAACCGGCAAGCTTGAGCTGATCATTGCGCGCGACCCCTCGTTGGCTTTGGCACCACAGGGGGTAGCGGTTGTAACTCACGATCTGTTCGCAACCCCAAAAGCGGTGAAAGAGCGGGTCAAGGCCGTGGAGAATTTCCTCGAGGATGGGGATGTGCAGATAGCCCGCGACATGCTCACCATGCTCGCTAGCGAAATTCGTATCCAGACCACGAACATTCCACTCGCCACCTACCCGGATGCCATCAAGGCCATTGCACCCTTGATTGACGAAGGCAAAATCGAAGAAGCCAAAGTCGCACTGCAAACCGCGCTCAATACTCTGGTGGTAACGGAAGAAATCATCCCGCTGCCGGTGCTGCGGGCGCAGGCACTACTTGCTATGGCTGAAAAACTGGCTGAGGACAACGAGCGCACGATAAAGCAGAACGATGAGCTGGCTGATATGTTGGTCGAAGCCCGCAACCAGATCCAGCTCGCCGAAGCACTTGGCTATGGCGAGAAGAACATGTTCAAGCCGATCTACAAGGAAATCAAGGAGATCGAAAAGAAGACCCCGGGCGGTAAGAGCGGCACGGGCTTCTTTGATACTCTCGGTCCTATGTTCTACAGCTTCTAATTCATAACCGTACCGCAGTGCGCGCAGACGCACTGCGGTCCATTTTTAAGGAAGACTGCCATGTTTATTGCCCGCATACTGGAATTTGCTTTCAGCCTCTACGAATTCGGGCTTTTAGCCTACGTCCTGTGTTCATGGATTATGCATCCGGCGGCCTGTGCAATCCGTCAATGGCTTGCTCCGGCTTACGAGTTGGTGCTCGTCCCGATCCGCCGCTGGATTCCTGCGCCGCGGCTTGGCGGTACGGCCATCGACCTGAGCCCGATCTTCCTCTTCATCGCCCTCGGGCTGGTTCGGCGGCTGGTGATTGCGATTTTCTGATTAAAATTTTGAACGCGGGCTTCACTTGCGAAGTCTGCTTTTGTGTTCCTGACCTTGGAAAGGTTTGGAAGGGGTGCGAAACGAATGTTCCACCAACGGAGAGGATAAACTTATACGTTAAAACAAGGAGAAGTTGAGATGATCAAAGCAAAGGATTTGGTCAAAGATTTCGGACCCCGCCGTGCGGTGAACGGCGTTTCGTTCGAAGTCGAGAAAGGAACCGTATTGGGATTCCTCGGGCCAAACGGCGCGGGTAAAACCACCACCATCCGCATGGTGGCCGGGTTTCTGCCGCCCACTGAAGGAACGATACACGTCAAAGGCATTGATGTGGCGAATGATCCGGTTACGGCGCAGAAGAGCATCGGTTACATGCCGGAAACCACGCCGCTTTATGAAGATATGACCGTGTCCGGTTTTCTGCGTTTTCTCGCCGAGGTGCGCGGATTCCGCGGCACCGAGCGCAATAACCGGGTCGACTACGCCATAGAGCGCTGCTTCCTGCAGCCCGTGCGCAACCAGACCGTCGACACGCTTTCGAAGGGATACCGCCAACGCACCTGCCTCGCGCAGACGCTGCTGCACGACCCCGACATTCTGCTGCTCGACGAACCGACCGAAGGGCTCGACCCCAACCAGAAACAGGTTGTGCGCGAAATGATTAAAGAGATGGCCGCCGAACGCGTCGTGATGCTTTCGACGCATGTGCTCGAAGAGGTCGAAGCCATCTGCACGCGGGCCATCATCATCAGCGCCGGAAAGGTGGTGGCCGACGACACGCCCGCTGCGCTCAAAACGCGGAGTACTCAATACAACGCCGTCACCCTTTCCGCGAAAGGCAAGGACATCGTCCCGACGCTCGAAAAACTGCCAAACATCGGAAAGGTCCAGTCCTTGGAAAACGGAAAGATCCTCGCGTTTCCCGAAAAGGGGCAGTCCATTGCCGCCGAGATTCTCGGCGCGGCGCAGCAGCATAAATGGACGGTCTCCGACATCAAGGTCGATGAAGGCCGGCTCGACGATGTGTTCCGGCAGATCACCGCCACAGAAGACACGAAGAAGAAGGAGGTGGCGTAATGAACGAATCGGCATCCCATGTGTTCGCCGTGGCCAAACGCGAATGGCGTGCATATTTCGACTCTCCGGTCGCGTACGTTTTCATCATCATTTTCCTGATGTTGGCCGGATTTTTCACGTTCTCGCTCGCCCAGTTCTACGAGGCGCGGCAGGCCGATCTGAACGGGTTCTTCCAGTGGCATCCGTGGCTCTACATGATTCTGGTGCCCGCCGTGGCCATGCGTCTCTGGGCGGAAGAGCGGCGCTCGGGCACGATTGAATTGCTCTTTACGGTTTCGGTTACCCCCTTGCAGGCGCTGCTTGGAAAGTTCGCGGCCGCCTGGCTCTTCATGCTGCTGGCGTTGGCGCTGACGTTCACCGTGCCGCTGACGGCGGTTTATCTCGGCTCGCCCGATATAGGCGCGATATGGTCCGGCTATCTGGGTAGCGGTCTTCTGGCCGGCGCCTACGTTGCGGCCGGCATGTTTACTTCCGCCCTGACGCGCAATCAGGTGATCAGTTTCATTCTGGCGGTGGTGATTGGTCTGTTTCTGATCCTGGCAGGCTACCCGCCGGTGACTGATCTCCTGGCGCGCTGGGCACCGATGTGGCTTGTGGACGGCGTGGCTTCGTTCAGTTTCATGCCGCACTACGAAGCGCTGCAGCGCGGCGTGATTGATCTGCGCGATCTCGTCTACTTTGCGTCCGTGATGGTCTTCATGCTCTTCGCCACGCAGGTGGTGCTTAAAAATAAAGTGGGCCGCTAACAGGGAGGTTTTAACCGATGAATCAGATGAAAAAAATGACCGGCCTGGCGGGAATCGTTCTTTTGCTGGGCATACTCATCGCGTTCAACGCGGTGCTGCGTCCCATCCGCGCACGGGTGGATGTGACAGAAGATAAACTCTACACGCTTTCCGATGGAACCAAACAGCTGCTGGGCAATCTGGATCGCGATGTGACGTTGAAATTTTATTTTTCCAAGAGCAACGACCGTCTGCCGGTGCCCACGAAAAACTTCGCGGCCCGTGTGCGGGATCTGCTCAAGGAATACGAATCCCGCTCGGATGGATATCTGGTGGTGGAAGAATTTGATCCGAAGCCCGATTCCGATGAGGAAGAATGGGCGCAGCGCTATGGCCTGCAGGCGCAATCGCTCGATATGTTCGGCATGGGCGGCGGGCTCTATTTCGGCATCGTGGCCGTGTCCGGAAATCGCGAGGCTGCCATTCCGGTGCTGGCGCAGCATGCCGAACCGCGGCTGGAATATTTGCTGACCCGCATGATCTCGGAAGTCTCAACCGAGAAGACGAGCAAGGTGGGCATCATGAGCGCGCTGCCGGTGAACGGAGCGGCGGCGATGAATCCGTATATGATGCAGCAGAGCGGTGCGCGTAAATGGGCCGTCGTTTCTGAAATCGAGCGGCAATACGACGTGGAATCCATCGAGATGACCGCCACCAACATCGCGGAAGATATCGACACGCTGGTGGTTATTCACCCGGCGGATATTTCCGAGGACACGCTGTATGCCATCGACCAATTCGTCTTGCGCGGCGGGCATCTGCTGGCCTTCACCGATCCGATGAGTCTGGCGGCGCAGGAAAGCGCGAATCCGCAACAGATGCAGATGGGTATGCCTCCGCCGCAGGACGCCTCCGATCTGAATCAGCTGACGTCGGCCTGGGGCATCGAAATGACGGAAGGCCAATTGGCGGCCGACGAAGCGGCGGCGAGTCTGCTTTCCACGGGCAACGGGCAGGCGCAGCGTAACGCCACGTGGCTTTCGCTCCGCACTCCGAATATCGATCGCGACGATGTTGCCACCGGATCGCTCAACGATCTCATGCTGCCTTTTGCCGGTGTATTTGAAGGAAGTGTGAGCAACGGACTGGAAATGACCGAGCTGCTCTTCACAGCCGACGACGGTTTCACCGCCAGCACCATGGCTGCTCGTAGCGGACGGGTCGAAATTCCCGCCGCCAAAAAACGCATTCCGCTGGCGGTACGGATTACCGGAACGTTCAAAACCGCCTTCCCGGACCGGGAAGGGGGGCTTCAGGAAAGCAAAGAGCCCGGCGTGGTGGTGCTGGTGGCCGATGCGGATATGGTGGCCGACCGGTTTGCGACGCAGAGTGTGAATCTGCTGGGGCAGACGATTGTGCAGCCGCTGAACGACAACCTGACTTTTGCGGTTAATATGGTCGAGCAGCTCTGCGGCAGTGAAGCGCTGATCGGGCTGCGCAGTCGGAACGCGTTTGACCGTCCGTTTGATCGCGTGATCGAACTGGAGAAAGAAGCGTCGTTCAAATGGCAGGCCGAAGAGGAGCGCCTCAACGCCCGGCTGCAGGCCACGCAGGCGAAACTCGCACAGCTGCAGCAGACGAACGACGACGGCCCGCAGCAGTTCCTGAGTCCTGAGCAGGAAGCCGAAATTAAAAAATTCCGCGAAGAGGTTTTCCAAACGCAGCAGTCGCTCAAAGAAGTGCGTAAAAGCCTGCGCCGCGATATTGAAATGCTGGGCGTGCGCCTCAAGGCGATGAACATCGTGGCGATCCCGATCCTGGTTGCTTTGTTCGGCCTCGGACGCGGACTCTGGATGAAAAAAACACGTTAAAGGAGATTTCCAATGACAGGAAAAAAACTAATTGGAATGGTGATCGCGCTGGCCGTTTTACTGGTGGTGGTCGTGGTGCAGCAAAGCGGGAAAAAAACGGGCCGGGCCGGGACGGATAACGGGGCAACCCTTTTCCAGGGGTTGGAACTTAATCTGGTGGACGGGCTGGAAATTGCCGACGGATCCAATACCGTTTCGCTTGCGAAGCAGGATGGCAAATGGGTCGTGGGCTCGCTCTATAATTATCCCGTGGACTTCAGTAAGCTGGCCGAAGCGTTGCGCGCCGCTTCCGAGGTTAAAATGGGCGCTCCCGTGCGCACGTCGAACGTCGATGCGGCTGAGTATGGCCTGAACGAAGCCAAACGGGTGGAGCTGAAAAGCGGCGGGAAAACCGTGGCGTGGGTGGAGATCGGCGCGCGGCGCGAAGGTTCCGATTCCGTCGGCTGGGCCAATCAGCATTTCATCCGTAAAGATGAGCAACCCGAAATTTATCTGGTCGACTACGACTTCCGTCCGTTTTCGGAAAGTTCCAAAGACTGGATCAATACGGAACTGCTGAATGTTCGGTCGGCCGACATCGTTTCGGTCAACGTCGGCGATGTGGAATTGCATACGGTGAGCAACGCCTGGACGCTGGCCGATCTCGATGAAGAGACGGAAGAGTTCCAATCTTCGGAAGCGAACAAATTGCGGATGGCTCTGCAATATCTTAACTGCACTTCCATTGCGGACCCGGCTCTCTCGGACGCCGAGCTCGGTTTTACAAATGCAACAGTCTACACCGCCTCAACCACGAATAAGACCTACACGGTAACGGTCGGTGGCGAGGCCGAAAACGGCCGCTATCTTCGTTTCAGTGGAGATGCACCTGAAAAACTGAACAATTGGACCTATGTGGTGAGCAGCTATGAAGCGGGCGATTTCCTGATCCCGCGCGAAAAGCTGGTCAAGCCGAAAGAAGAACCTGAAGCAGAAGAAGGAGAGGAACCATGAGAAAGATCGTATCTGTCCTGAGCTTGTTCATCCTGATGGGGGGTGGAGCCGTTTCGGCCCAAGCCGCCGCCGAGAGAGAGGTGTTGCGGGAAACCGGAAATGCATTTGCTCAAATCGCGAAAGAGGCGCTGCCCGCAGTGGTTTTCATTGATGTGGAATCCACGATCGAGGTCCCGCAATATGGCTACCGCTATCAGCCGTTCCGGGATTTGTGGGGCCGCCGCGGCCAGTTGGCCATTCCGCAGGAGCTGGAACCGAAAAAATACAGTAAAGAAGGGCTGGGTTCCGGATTCATCATTTCGAAGGACGGCTACATCCTCACCAATAATCACGTGGTGAACGATGCCGACCGAATTACGGTGATTCTGGCAGATGACCGCAAGTTTTCCGCCAAGGTGATTGGAAGCGATCCGAAGACGGAAGTGGCGCTGATTAAAATCGACGATCCGCATGAACTGCCGTTTCTGGAGCTTGGCGATTCCGATGCGCTCCAGGTGGGCGAGTGGGTGCTGGCGGCGGGAAATCCTTTCGGACTGTCGCAGACGGTTACCGCCGGAATCGTCAGCGCGAAAGGGCGCGATGAGGTGGGCATTGCGGAATACGCCAATTTCATTCAAACCGATGCCGCCATCAATCCGGGCAACTCGGGCGGACCGTTGCTGGATATCGACGGCAAGGTGGTCGGCATCAATACGGCCATCTATTCCCGCAGCGGCGGCTATATGGGCATTGGCTTTGCGATTCCGATTAATCAGGCCATCCAAATTAAAGATCAACTGATCAAACACGGAAAAATTTCGCGCAGTGTGCTGGGCGTCTACATTCAGGATGTGAACGAAGAGCTGGCCAACAGCTTCGGGCTGGATGAGCGCGGCGGCATTTTGATTTCGCAGATTATTGAAGATTCCGCGGCGGAAGAAGCCGGTCTGCAGGGCGGAGATATTATTGTGGAACTGAACGGGAAGAAGGTGGGCAAAATGGCTGCCTTCCGGAACCGGATTGCCGCAACACCGCCCAATTCAAAGATTACGCTCAAGATTTTCCGCGACGGAAAATATAAAAATATTTCGGCCATCACAAAGGCGATGGAAGGAGAGTCGGGGGCCCAGGCATCGGCCATTCTCGATGAAATAGGAATTTCCGTTGAAGATCTGGGTCGTGCGACAGCTCGGCAGTTTGGCTACACGGAAAACAGCGGCGTGCTGGTTACCGCGGTGAAACAGGACAGCCCAGCCTGGGAGGCCGGATTGCAACCGGGCCATCTGATCACCAGCGCAAACCGTAAATCGGTTGAAGACGCCGATGAATTTGCCGAGGCCCTTGCAGATGCAAAAGGCCGACGGATCCTGTTTCTCGTTTCCGATGGCCGCAGCTCGCGGTATATCGTGGTGAACCGGGAATAAGCTAAACCGCTAACCAACCCACGAAAGGCCTCGCTTCGCGCGGGGCCTTTTTTTATGTTCCCCGCTATGAAACGCATTGGAATCACGATTGGAGATGTAAACGGCATCGGCCCGGAGGTCGCACTCAAGGCGGTTGTGCAGGAGAAATGGGGACACGAGGTGGAGTTTATGCTATATGGCCCCGTGACTGAAATGAAACGACAGACGCGGGCCTTGGAATTAGAGGTTCCCGAGTATGTGCATTTTCGCGATGTCGGTGTCGACATACGATGGAATCCCGGAGAAGTGGAAATTGATGCCTCTCTGGCTGCGGAGCAGGCGATTCGTATGGCCGTTGAAGGCTGTCAGAACGGGAATCTGGACGCCATGGTCACGGCACCGATCTGCAAGGAAGGCTTCCATGAAGCAGGGATTAAATTTCCCGGTCATACAGAATTTCTGGCGGAACTCACGAATACAAAAAATTTCGGAATGATGCTGCTCGGCGGCGGCCTGCGCGTAATGCTGGTGACCCGTCATCTGCCGCTTTCCAAAGTGGCAGCGGCACTGACGCAGGACATGATTGTTGAGCACATCGAGTTGACGGGCCAAGCGCTGAAATTATTCGGTATTGAAAACGGAAAAATTGGCGTTTGCGGACTCAATCCCCATGCGGGCGATGGAGGAGTGCTCGGAAATGAAGAAATCGAGCTGATCAATCCGGCGATCAAAAAAGCGCGCGAAAAAGGATTTAACGTATCCGATGCCATTCCGGCCGATACGATTTTCTATGAAGCACTGCGCGGTGACTATGATGCCGTGGTTGCGATGTATCACGATCAAGGGCTGGCTCCGCTGAAAATGGTCGGTTTCGATGAAGGGATCAATGTAACGCTCGGCTTACCCATCATTCGCACCTCGCCCGATCACGGCACCGCATTCGGTATTGCAGGACAAAATAAAGCCTCTGCAAAAAGTATGAAGTGCGCCATTGAATTGGCCATCGAAATGGCTGGCAAACCCAACCCCTGGAAACATTAGGCAGAATTATTTTTAACCCGGAATGATCGGAATTATTCTGCCTACAATCATTCTGCCTAAAAAACGGAAGTAAAGATGTCCGAAGAATTTAAATTAACGAGCCCGAAAGAAGTACGCGCCCTGTTGGAAAAACTGGGGCATCGTCCGAATAAAGGGTTGGGGCAGAACTATCTCATTGATGCCAACATTCTCGATATTATCGCGAATACGGCGAATATTCAGTCGGACGAAAATGTGTTGGAAATCGGACCGGGGCTTGGCGCCTTAACCGAACGGATACTTCCAAAGGCTGGAAGCGTAACCTGCATCGAAAAAGATCCAACCATGGCCAGCTATTTAAAAACCCGCTTCAGCGATTTTACGCTCATTGAATCTGACGCGCTGGATGTCGATCTGGATCAGCTCTTTGCGGAGGGCATTTCCAAAGTGGCGGCCAATCTTCCGTATTCTGTGGCCAGCCGGCTGATGGTTGATATTTCCGAATGCGAGCATCGTCCCGAATTGATGTCGCTTACGATTCAAAAGGAAGTGGCGGACCGTTTGTGCTCTCCGGCAGGAGGCAAACACTATGGAGTGCTCTCTGTGCTTACTGGTGCCTTCTTTAAAAACACGATGGTCAAAAAAATCAGCCCAACCTGCTTTCTTCCGCCACCCAAAGTCTGGTCGGCGGTGGTGAAAATGGAACGTCGCGAAGTTCCAATCATTGGAAACGACGAATATCCCCTATTCAAGCATTTGGTGAAATCCTGTTTTTCCCAACGCAGGAAACAGATCGGAACCATTCTGAAGAAAATGGAAATTTCGCCGGTGGATGACATTCTGTTCGATGCTGGCATTGAACACACCGAGCGTCCCGAGAAAATCGAGATCGAGCGCTGGGCCGAGCTGGCGAGGATATTGAAACGCGACGATTGAGGCGTGATGCCGTGATGAGTGACTATTGATACGTGATTCCTCTTGAACAGGAAGTTCTGTCAGCCAGAATTTTCACGTTTCACGTTTCACGTTTCACGTTTCACGTTTCACGTTTCACGTTTCACGTTTCACGTTTCACTTTCGGTTTCCGTCGGAACCCGTTGCGGATGGCGAGCGTCCAGACGACCCAGAGGGCTTCGTAGACAATGTTGCCGCTCATTTTTGACGTGCCTTCCTGACGGTCTTCAAAAACAATCGGCACCTCGCCGATGCGGAATCCTTTCATCCAGGCCTTGTGTGTCATTTCAATCTGAAAGCCGTAACCGTTGGCTTTGACGTGATCGAAGTCGTAGGCGGCGAGTACTTCGCGGCGGAAGCATTTAAAACCACCGGTCGGATCAGAAACAGGCATGCCGGTGATCACATGGACATAGATGGCGGCGCCGCGGCTGAGCAGCAGGCGGTTCATCGGCCAGTTCAGTACGCGAATGCCGCCGCAATAGCGCGAGCCGATTACAAGGTCGTTACCTTCGAGAATTTTATCGCGGAAGTTCGGGATCTCTTTGGGGTTGTGGGAAAAGTCGCAGTCCATTTCCATGATGTAGCTGTAGTCCCGTTCCAGCGCCCACCGAAATCCGGCAATGTAGGCCCGGCCCAGCCCGTCTTTGGAGGTTCGATGCAACACATGCACGCGGTCGGATTTTTCAGAAAGTGCATCCGCCATATCACCGGTGCCATCGGGAGAGTTGTCATCCACAAAAAGGATGTGAACGTGCGGGGAGGTCTCCAGCACGGCCGCAGCGATTTTATTGATGTTCTCTTTTTCGTTATAGGTCGGGATGATGACCAAGGTGTCGATTTCGCTCATAGATCAGAAATGTAGGATGAAAGACGTGGCGACATCAAGTGAAGAACGGAACTACATACACTTTATAAACCGAGTTCCCTTGCTCGAAATCACAACCAGCAGAGTGGAAGCTTCGTCGGCGGAGGGATATAGTTTTTCGGCGGCTTTACGGTAGATATTCATCTGTTCCTGATAGTTGGCGGCTACCGTTTGATCGGTAGCTTCCGTAAATTTATAATCAAAGATGGAGAAGCCGCTTGCGGTCTGGCAGAGGAGGTCGATGGTGCCGTCGATCAGGTTGTTGCCTTCCTGCAGGACAAAGGGGAATTCCGGTCGCAGTTCCGACATGCCACGGGTGGCATCGATCATTTGAGCTCTTGCATCTTCAATGCGCGGAGCCAGCGTCAGTGCTTCCGTTTTAGAGGCATCGAACTCATGGCGAAAAATTTCCAACCATTGGAAAATATCACCGTCCCAGTTGTTCAACGCCAGTTGTTCCAGCACGGTGTGACCGAGCGATCCGAGCGCCGCCGCATTTTCCAAGGGTTGGAAGTTCGAGCTTTCGTACTGCAGTTCGATTTCGATCTCGTCCTGTTCTTTTGCGAAACGGGTGGCGGGCATACGCTGCAGCGCGGGAATAGCCGGTACAGCGGATAGGGCGTTTAAAGTGCTGGCCAGTTGTGCCGGGTCGGGAATTGAAATTTCGGCCAGCGGAGCGGCTTTGGCCTCGGCGGCAAGGGAGGAGAAGGGGATGGCCGGAATTTCTTTTCCAATCATGGGTTCCAGAGTTTTCATCCAGCCGCTTGGGTTGCGACCGATCGTCCCGGAGGTGATTACCAGATCGCGCGCCCGCGTCATGGCGACATAAAACAGGTTTTTCAGCTCATGCTCTCGCACGAGTTTAGCGCGCTCATTGGCTTTTTTGAATCCGGGAGAGGCTGCCTGGTTTTTATTGGGCTCCGTGATGCGGATTCCAAGGGCCGGAATCTTTTGCTCATCCAGAAAAATGCGCGCAAAATCGCGGTCGGAATCAGGCTGGAAGCTGGTGTCTGGAATCACGACCACGCGCTTGGTGAGGCCTTTGGATCCGTGCACGGTCATGATGGTTACAGCATTCTGCGCGGGATCAAGCAAGGCGGCTTCCGGCACCTGGGGCGGCGAGGCAATTTGCTCCGCCAGTTTGCGGGCGACCATGGCCGGGGTGGTCTGCGCACCGCGCTCGGTTTCGCGCAGCCAGTCGAGCACTTTACGCAGGTTGGCCAGCCTCTGAGTGCCGCGCGGCAGTCCGGCCAGCACCGCATCATAGTCGGTTTCTTCGATGAGCATGCGCACCAGTTCGGACGCCAGCTTTGTGCCGGTTAAGTTTCGGTAGCGCTGGAGCAGCTCGGCGGGCTGGCAGACAGGAATGTCTGCCTCACCGAGTGTGGAGCAGACATTCCTGTCTGCTCTTTCGGAGGAGAAGTAGGCTTTAAGGGTTTCAATCGAAAACCCTTTTTCGCTCCAGGCCAGTTCGGCAATGATTTGATCAGAAAGGCCGATCCACGGAGAGCGCAGGAAGCCGATCAACGCGTAGGCATCGTCGGGGTTCGTGATCGCGCTCAGGAAGAGGGCGACATCCCTTGTTTCCTGCCGGGTGAACAGGCCGCGTCCTTTTCCGCCGAGGGTGTAGGGAATACCGGCATGCCGGAGGGCCTGCTCCAACGTCGACTGGTGCGATGTGCGGCGCAAAAGAATGAGCACATCGGAATAGCGGTAATCGTTGGTTCCAGAGGTTGGAAGAAACGCATCCGAGTGGCGGAACGCGGGTTTCCAATCATTGGAACCGTTTACGAGCAGTTGAATACGGTTCGCGACGGCTTCCATTTCCGCAGCGACCTTTTCCGGTTTATCGAGGTCTTCATCGCCGTCGTACTGCAGAAACTCAACGCAGGGTTTTTCACCTTCGGTTTTAAAGTCGGGATTCGCTTCGAGTCGATCGCCTGCGGCATACTCTTCGGGCCCGTAGACATCTGAGAAAAGGGTATTAACCACATCGAGAATCGGAGCCTTGGAACGATAACTGGTCTGCAGGTTTTCAAGGCAACTGTTTTCCCGCTCAAGAATGGCGGCTTCCAGGTCGGGCATCACCTGCGGGTCAGCCCCTCGCCAGGTGTAGATACTCTGTTTTTTGTCCCCGCAGATCACGAGGTTGGTTTCTGCGCCCCATAACGCCTGAATCAGATCGCATTGGATGCGCGACGTGTCCTGTACTTCGTCGACGATGACGTATTGGAATTCCGGCTTCGCTTTCCCGGAGGTTAACAGCGCGGAGGCCATTTGCAGCTGATCGTCAAAATCGACGGAGTCCATGTCGTGCTTGGCCTGTTTAAACCGGGTTGAAACGGCCTGCAGATATTCGGCAAAGGATTTGGCTGCGGGGAACCGAGCGCGGTAGCGCTCGCGCGCGACAGTTTCTTCTTTCAGTTCCTTGAAGCGGGGATAGATGGTTTTGGCTTCGCCATAAGAAAAGTGGCCGGAAAAACTGTTGTTGAATAATTCAATCAGCGTTTCCGGTTCGTCGGTTTGTTCCAGCGCATTTTCCAACGTTTGGATGGCTTCTTCGATTTTCTTCGTCCGCTTGGACAGGTTTTTAAGGTCGTTGCTGATTTGAATAAAATCAACGATGGAAACCGGCGGCTGTGGTTCAGGCAGCATGGATGTGGCCTGATCCAGTGCAATGCCTAAACTTCCGGCATCGCCGATCAGTTTTGGTACGGTGTCGGTGATGCTGGAGCCAAACCCTTTGCCGGTTCCGATCATCTGCATGCCGGAGCAGAAAATCCGGAAGTGGGCGTCGGTATCCAGCTTCTTCAGCAGTTCATCGCGGCAGATTCGGCTGAGCAGCTCATCGCGTTCGTCGCCGATCAATACGGAAAAGCCCGGCGACAGGCCGGCTTCCAGCGCATGTTCGCGCAGCAGGCGGGTACAGAATCCGTGTATCGTTCCGATCGGGGCCGAGGGCAAGCGGGACAGGGCGGTGATTGTCCGTTCTACGGTTTCAAAATCATCAGCCTGTTCAGCGGTTCGGCGCGCCTTCTGAAAACGATGCGCCACGCGCATGCGCAGCTCAGCCGCTGCGTTATCCGTAAAGGTCATCAGCAGGATCTTGCGCGGATCGATGCCTTCCTCTAGGACCAGTTTTTCATAGAGGCTGGTGACCTGATAGGTCTTACCGGTTCCAGCCGAAGCGTTGTAGACAATGTTCATGGGTGCACTATAGGTTTTGAGGGCGCAGGTCTAAAGTCGAAAGGACAGGTGAATCCATCAGATGTCGTCCCAGAACAAACCCCGTCGGTCCCGCCTCGAAACCGATTTGCAGATCATCATTTTTCAGGTCGTGCATCATCGGGATGTTTTGATCGTATCGCTTTCAGCTTTATGTGCATCAATCCCTGCAGTACGTTCCTTCATGGTGACTTAGGTTGTTAATGGAGCCGACAGGTATCGGAGCCGCCCGCGATTCGTTCGCAGGTACGCCATTTTTTTAACAAACCAACGCCCGTGGCGGAATCAACTTCAGCCATAGGGTCTGGAAGGATAAATATGAATATACAGAAATATATATATGCCCTCTTGATATGCATATACGCATCAATTTCATTTGGAGACGAGAACCTAAAACCTTTCGCTATAACCCTAGAGAGTTCCCCTGAAATATCCCTGATTCTTGATCGGAAATATGAAGTAATGTCCTTTAAAAAACCCGAGCAAAATTTAGTAGTATTTATGTTTATTCCTGAAGATGACCAATCGTCAGCAATACTGGGAATAGGAAAAGGTGGTAATAGAAAAACAATTGAATCCATCAAAAAAGGATATGAAGGAGCTGTTGTACAAATAGTTAAGGGACGGTTGCAGGAGTTAAAGTTGATTGGTGGGACTATGAAGATTCAAAGCATTATTACAGTACCTGCTATGTGAATCTAAAAGATCAATCCGGCAAACAACAATTTTTCACATTTGACTTAGTCGCTAACTCAAAACAACGGCTAGCGGCATTGAAAAAATCTTTTTCTGAAATCACATTATAACCAACTGTCCGGATATAGAGCTGTGGTAAACTTGGCAATGGAAATCCATTGAAGAGGAAGCGCGTTCGTGCGGGGGAGGCAGAATAACTTCTCTTCTCAGGTGCCTGAAAAAAAATATTCTGCCTGATCCGGTGGAGCTGAAAATCCGACGCAAAAATGATGGGATTTGAATCGAGAGGGGCTAAGGTGGTGTGCGGATGTTGCTTAACAAAATAATCGGGACGGTGTTGTCGGTCGCGCTTTTGTCGGGCTGTGCAACGCAGAAAGTCAGCTTTACCTCATTTCCCACCGGCGTGGATGTGATTGCGGGCGAAAAGCGTGGAGTCACGCCCTGCACGTTGCGGGTTCATGAAGATCTGACGCATGCGACGTTCATTCTGCCTTCGGGCGAAACTCAGATTCTGCCCATGCCTGAAATGGATTCGGATATGCAGGAAGCGGGCGAGGGGCTGGCTTGGGCCACGGGTGGTATTCTGATGGTTGCGGGCGGGATTGTGGGCATTGCCGGGGCTGGCCTGTTTTTTCTGGGATCAGCCAGTCTGGATGATGATTCGGATTGGTACGGAGGGGATTCAGATTCGGACGACAATTCGGACGAATACGCGGCGATGGGCATCGGCCTTGCAGGTATGGCGGTGGGAGTGGGCGTTATTTTGGTGGGTAAAGGGATTTATCCAGATGACGATACGCCTGTTCTTCATGCCGAGTTCAATCTTTATGAAGAGGGCAAGCCTGTCGAAGGAGAGGATCGATATGAAGATGTCGGTTTTGGTGCCCGGCGCCTGAAAAAGGCGACTCCCTGAGCAGGGTTGAACGGTTTTTCGACTTGTGCCTGCTTCCACAAAGCGACAATCTGCGCGGCTGAACTTTAGTAACCAAATGGAGAGATACAATGGCATCAGCAGCAGCAAGACATATTCTGGTCGCATCCGAAGCGGATTGCGCAACACTGAAAAAGCAGATTGAAGAAGGTGCGGATTTCGCAGAACTGGCGAAACAGCACTCCAAATGCCCGTCGGGTGGAGATGGCGGAGCCCTCGGTACGTTCGGTCCGGGCCAGATGGTGAAGGAATTCGACGAAGTCGTTTTCAGTGCGCCGGTCGGCGAAGTGCAGGGTCCGGTGAAAACCCAGTTCGGCTATCATCTGGTGGAAGTCACCGCCCGCGTTGACTAAAGTTTCCAATCTCTGGAAGGTTCCAATGGTTGGAACTTTCCAATGGTTGGAAAGCCGCGCTTTCAAGCTTGATGGTGGCGGCAGTGGATTCGTAAGTTATCGCGAACCAAAGGAATGGATATGGAAAAGGCGCGGACATCGCATATTGAACGCAATACCAAAGAGACGCAGATCGACCTTTCGTTAAATATTGACGGTAAGGCGAACTATGACATTTCGACGGGGGTTCCGTTTTTCGACCACATGCTGGATCTGCTGGCGAAGCATGCGCTGCTGGATCTGACGATTAAAGCCTCTGGCGATATCGACGTGGATTATCACCATCTGGTGGAAGATGTCGGCATTGTGCTGGGCGAGGCGTTCAATGAAGCGCTCGGCGATCGCAAGGGCATCAATCGCTACGGCTTCTGGGTGTTGCCGATGGATGAGGCGCAGGCGCAGGCCGAGGTTTGTCTGGATCTGGGAGGACGCCCATTCTTTGTCTATAAGATGGACCATGAGCAGAAGTATATCCGCGACTTCGATGTGATGATTATCAAGCATTTTTGGCGCTCGTTCTGCGACTCCGCGAAAATGAACCTGCATATTGAACTGAAATTCGGCGAGGATCTGCACCATTGTATTGAGGCCATTTTTAAATCCGTTGCCCGTGCGCTGCGAGTGGCGTGCGATTCCGACCCGCGGGCGCTAGATCTGCTGCCGTCCAGTAAAGGTCGAATTGGAGCATGACCGCAGATTCCACAATTGAATCAGGCGATGATTTAGGCTTGGCTGCAGAAACGACCTATTGCGGTTTACTCGAAGATATCGAGAGCTACCTTGAGTATCAGCGCGATGAAGGCGCGGTGCGTCTGGAAGTGGACCGGGCCGTTCTCGAAGAGCTCGCCAAAGAGCCGGAGCCCGAAGCGGAAGTTGAAATCACGGTTGATGCCACAGCCATCCCGGATGACTTCCAAACATTGGAAGCGGTTTCGGCTCATATTTCCACGTGCACCAACTGCGAATTATGCAAAACACGTACCTCCACCGTTCCGGGCGAAGGCTGTGGAGACGGACCGGATATTATGTTCGTGGGTGAAGGGCCCGGTGCCGAAGAAGATGTGCAGGGCCGCCCGTTCGTGGGTAAGGCGGGGCAGCTTTTAACGAAAATGATTGAAGCCATGGGCTATGAGCGCAGTCAGCTCTATATTGCCAATGTGGTGAAGTGCCGTCCGCCGAATAACCGCAAGCCGGTTAAGGAAGAGATGGAGCTGTGTCTGCCCTATCTGCGGCAGCAGATCGGCCTGATTAAACCGAAAATTATTGTCGGGTTGGGCGGAACCGCAATGGAAGGTCTGCTCGGGCATCCTGTTGGAATCACCCGGATGCGTGGCGTTTGGCAGGATTATGAAGGGATCAAGCTGATGCCGACCTTCCATCCATCGTATCTATTACGCGATCCATCGAAGAAAAAAGAAGCCTGGGCGGATTTGAAACTCGTTTTGGCGGAACTCGGGAAAGAACCGCCCGCCCGGAAGTAGGCTTTTAAGGATGAATCAGAAGCTTTTTTTGAACGGATTTCATCCTTTTCAGGTCTTGAATGTTTTTACTGGCAAGGGGGCCGCTTTGCTCTAACATAGCGTTACGTATGGTTGTTGATCTAAAATCTGATCCGGAAGAAGTTCCGGAAGAAAAAAAAGTGGAGCTCGAAGCTGCCGCTTCCAATGAGGAAGTGCCGGAGCTGGACGGACCCTCTGATGACGAACTGGTGTTGAAATCGCAGCAGGGCGATGTGCAGGCATTTGATATGCTGGTCGAGCGATATCACGGAAAAATTTATGGTCTAACCTACAATATGACCTCCAATCGAGAAGATGCGGAAGATCTGACTCAGGAAATTTTCATTAAAGCCTTTGAGGCGCTGCCGCGCTTTAAAGGGAAGTCCTCTTTCTACACCTGGCTCTACCGCATTGGCGTCAATAAAACCATAAACTATAGGAAAAAGCGCAATCGTAAGCGTGCACTGAGCCTCGATTCCTTTGATCAGGACATCAAACTCGACGAGGCATATTCGGATCTGACGACCAAAGGATCGCCGCTTCGGAGTATTAGTTTGTCGGAATTACAAATAAAATTGAACGAAGCTCTGCAAGCCCTGTCAGAAAAGCACAGAACCGTTGTGGTTATGCATGACATGCAGGGAATTCCACACGATGAAATCGCGAAAATAGTTGGGGCTTCGGTGGGAACAGTAAGATCGCGGCTGTTTTATGCCCGAAGACAAATGCAGAACGAACTGTCGGAATTCATGAAATGATGAATGAAAAAGCACCTGTAGAAACACCAGCCGAGGAAGCGGCTGACGTACTGTTGCAAAAGCTGTTGCACCTGAAACAGTACGAAAGACCCGAAGACTCCCGAATGACGCGCAACAAGCAGAATATTATGCGCTCGGTCCGTCAGGCTCAGTCTGAGAAGCGTAAACCTCTGCTGGATATGCTCGCAGTAAATATCCCCTGGTTCTTTGCCGAACCCAAATACGGAATTGCCGCCCTGTTTGTGGTATTCATCGGGTTGCAGTATGTGGGCATTAATTCGAGAAATTCTTCAACAAGTACCGGCATTTATACCTCGCCGGGCAGCGTGGCCGCCTACGATCAGCAGACAACGACCGTTATATCAAATCGCTATCCCAACCTTCCAAGCAACTATCCGCTCTTTGCCGACCCGCAGGGCGACCAGTCCGTGATTCCGGCCGGGTTCGAGCTTCAAAGATAATATTTTCCTCCACATCCTGACCCCTGCAGAAGCACGCGGAGATTCCGCGTGCTTTTGCTTTTATCCACACAAAAAAAACGCCGATGTTTTCACATCGGCGTTGTTGCACTTCCAATGGTTGGAAGTTTACGGAATCGGGAACTGCGCGGTCAGTGCAATGACTTCCTCGCGTACCTGAGCGATTACCGCATCGTTGTTAATGTTGCGCAGCACGCGTTTAATGAAGTCGGCAATCTTTTCCATTTCCGGTTCTTTCATGCCGCGGGTGGTAATCGCCGGAGTGCCAATACGAATGCCGGAGGTAACAAACGGGCTCTTCTTGTCGAAAGGAATTCCGTTTTTATTCACCGTAATCGCCGCTTTGTCCAAAGCAATTGCCGCGTCTTTGCCGGTAGTGCCCGCACCGGTCACGTCGATCAGCATCAGATGGTTATCGGTTCCGCCGGAAACCAGACGAATGTCGTCGTCTTCCAGCGCCGCCGCGAGTGCCTGCGCATTCTTCACAACCTGCTGCTGATAGGTTTTAAAGGAAGGTTGCAGATCTTCGTGGAAGCAGACGGCCTTGGCCGCAATTGTGTTCATCAGCGGGCCGCCCTGAATGCCCGGGAACACCTGTTTGTCGATATCCGCCGCAAATTTTTCCTGACACAGAATCATTCCGCCGCGCGGGCCGCGCAGGGTTTTGTGCGTGGTGGTAGTCACAAATTCCGCATACGGAACCGGGTTGGGGTGGCAGCCAGCCGCAACCAGCCCGGCGATGTGGGCCATATCGACCATCAGGTAGGCCCCGCAACTGTCGGCGATCTTACGCAGACGCTTGAAATCGATGATGCGGGAATACGCAGAAGCACCGGCCACGATCATCTTCGGCTTGTGCTCATCGGCCAGCTTCTGGATATTATCGTAGTCAATCTGCTCGGTTTCTTCGTTCACGCCGTACGGAACAACATTGAAGAAACGGCCCGAAAAGTTCATCGGATGTCCGTGCGTCAGGTGACCGCCTTCCGCCAGGCTCATAGCCAGCACAGTATCGCCCGGATTCAGCATAGCGAAGTATACGCCCATGTTGGCACCGGAGCCGCAATGCGGCTGCACGTTGGCGTGCTCAGCACCAAAGAGCTCTTTGGCGCGGTCGATGGCCAGGCGTTCGGCTTCGTCCACCCACTCGCATCCGTTATACCAGCGCTTGCCCGGATAGCCTTCCGCATATTTGTTGGTGAAACGCGATCCGCCCACTTCGCGGACGGCTTTGCTCACGATATTTTCAGATGCAATCAGCTCCAGATTTTCTTTTTGGCGCGCATCTTCCTTTTTCAGCAGGGCATAGATTTCCGGGTCGCCATCGTACACCGCAATCGTACCCGCCGTTTCGGAGGCGTAGTCCTTAATTTTTTTGACGCGGCGCTCGTGGCGGCCCCCTTCAAAGTCTGCCGCCAGCCAGGCTTCAAGAATACCTTCAACATCGGCGTCGGCGGTGTACTTGCCGGAAAGGCAGAGAATGTTGGCATCGTTGTGCTGTCGGGTCATGGAAGCCATTTCGGCATTCAGGCAGAGGGCGGCGCGAACGCGCGGGAATTTGTTGGCGGTAATGCTCACGCCGATGCCGGTGGTGCAGCAGATAATACCCTGATCGACCGTTGCGTTGGAAACTTCTTCGGCGACGGCGGCCGCGTAGTCTGAATAGTCGACCGATTCCGTGCTGTCGCATCCCATATCTTCGACAATGATGCCCTTATTCAGCAGGATTTCAGCAATCCGGGTTTTCAGTGCAAATCCACCGTGGTCCGAGCCAATAGCAATCTTCATAAATGGGTTCCTCAAGTTACGTTTGTTTACTTCGAATAAAAAGAATCAGGTCCGAAAGGGCCCGATCAATTTCGTCACGCGTTTGTTTGTAAGTGTTTAGCGATCCGCCGAACGGATCGGAAACATCGGCGGGGACTTTCGATGTTCCGAAGGAGTTAATCAAGCAAACTTTGTTTCCAACCTCTGGAAACCAGTCCAGAATCTGCGCCGCATGGCCGGTCGTCATCGCCACGATCAGTGACGCCTTTTCAACCAATTCAGGCGTGACGGGTTGACTTCGATGTGTTGAAAGATCGATTCCAAGCTCCCGAAGCGCTTCAATGGCGTTCGAGCTGGCTGGCGAACCGGAACCGGCATAAACCCCGGCCGACTGCGCCACCAGGTTCATATCCGATCCGATCCGATGCCGGAAAAGTGCTTCCGCCATCGGGCTCCGGCAGGTATTTCCGGTGCAGACAAATAAAACCATGCTCATTTCTTCTCTCGTAAATTAAACACGAAGGCTCGAAGTTCACAAAGTTGTTTACTTAGAGTCCTTTGTGCCTTGGTGTTTAAAAACCTGTTCAATCTCCGAAAAGGGAACTCGTCCCTCGCGCAGACACTCGATTTTGTTTTGATTCACTTTAATGACCGTACTCGGAATTGCTTTTTCGGCTGAAGGCCCGCTATCGAGTACGAGGTCCGCTTCGACGGAAGCGATGGCCTCCTGTGCGGTTTTCGTCTCGGGCTCGCCGCTCAGGTTGGCGCTGGTTAGCGCCAGTGTCCGGCCGCAGAGCTTCGCCAGCTCAATCGCCACTGCATGATCCGGCACGCGATAGCCCGTCCAGCCATTGGAAGTTTCCAGCACGATCGTCAACGGGCCGGGCCACCAATTGGCCGCGAGTGCATCGAGCCCGCTGTTCCAATGTTTGGAAGCCGCCTTCACCTGTTCACCGTCGGCCGCCAGTCGTGCAATCGGTTTATCGCCATCCCGTCCCTTGGCCGCAATCAGCCGTTCCATCGCACCCGGAACCGCCGGATCGCACGCGATTCCATAAACGGTTTCCGTCGGTACAATCACCAATCCGCCGTCCAGCAGCACGGCCTTCGCTGCCGCGAGCCGTTCCGGTTGCGGCGCCTCTCTGTTAATTTCCAATACCTGAATCATCCCTGGGATACTACTGGTGTCGGCCGCCAAATCAACCGAAAACAAATACCACGCATATGGAGCGGATGACGGTTATGACGTAAAGAACCACTCACCTTTATCTAGTAAAAAATACTAAATAAAAAATATGAAAATAAAAGTAGTAAAAGTGTGAGGGGGGGGTAAAAGGAATAACCATCTCGTAAAAAGGAAAAATTATAAAAAAGGTAGAGATATGTCAAAGATAGCATTATTAAAGACGAAGTCCTTCCGGTTGTTGTTTGTAATAGCCATTTTCGCGGGGATCGGATTCGCCTTTGCGGTGGACACCGATAACGACGGGATGAGCGATCTGTATGAAGAGTTTTTCAAACTCGACCCGACGAGCAGCACGGATGCCACGGAAAACTATGACACCGATCTGCTCAATAACCTTCAGGAATCCCAGATCTGGACCGATCCGGCCATCGCCGATACTGATGCCGATGGTTTTGCGGATCATGAGGACGATCAACCGCTCAGCCGTGCAGTAGCCATTTGGGGCTACCCGGA
>JAROBA010000046.1 GCA_029432815.1 Pontiellaceae bacterium B1224
GCGAATCAGCCCGAAAAAGGAGACGCCCCCTCCCAAAAAAAGTCAGCAGGATCTACTGCCGGGGTTTAGCTGAAAAAAAATGGGGAATGTCCTGTTTCCGCCCTACAAATAAAAAAGATACCCCGTCTGCTTGCAGCGGGGAACCTCATTAAATTTTTAGCCGAGTTCGCGATTCAGTCGGGTGATTTCTGTGCGCATTTTTTCAAATACTTCGGCTTTATAGACGCGGACACTGGCTTCTGAGATGCCCAGCTTGGCGGCAATTTCTTTGGTAGGAAGCTCGGCGGAAACCAGTTTGAAGACGTCCCGCTTGGTTTCGTAGATATCGCCTTTGATATTATCCCACGCCAGATTGGTGATATGCAGCACCCATTCTTCGCGCGCCAGGTTTTCAATATCCGGCAGTACCTGCTGCTCGATGGCCACATACTGCTCCTGATATTCCACCGAGTCGCGACCGGTAATAAAATTTTTCTTGGTTCGGAAAAAATCTTTCACCGTATTTCGAGTCATGGCGGCCAGCCAGTTGTGGAATTTACCCTTGTTCTGGTTATATTCGAAATCTTCGATCTTCTGCCAGACCTTGGTCAGGACCGCCTGGCAGATATCTTCCGCGTCGTCGGCATTAATGCCCATTCGTAGAATCAGGCTGATGATGAAGGCCCGGTAAATCTTCTCGAACTCGAGCCACGCTTCGTGGTTTTCGGTTTTCTTCAGTTTGGCCAGCAGCGTGACCCGGGTTTGATATTGATCTTCGTTAGCCATATTAGTCGTCTGTGTAGATAATAATCACACCACGCCGCGATAGCGATACTATGGTGTCATCCTCGCGGAACTGCTCAGATACGGTCAGTATTCTCAGGTTCTGCAACCAGTTTAGATTGGAAGAGATTGTCAGCCCTTCAATGCCGCTGATATCCAGCGTCCGCAGTTTGGAATATTTGAGAATGTTGGAAATGTTCCGGATGTTGGTTTTGCTGATGTCCAACGACTGGAGGCTGGCCATCTGACCGAGATTAAAGAGGTGGTTCAGCTGGGACCCACCGAGCCGGAGTTCAACCATCCCCGTTTCGGTGAGCAGATTAAGGTCCGGTGCTCCAATGTTACCGGCATTCAGCATAAGGATTTTCAGGCCGCACAGGGGCGAAATATTGTCCAGCTCCGGATTGTTGCCCATATCGATGATCCAGCCATTGGAACCGGTGGGCTGCCATTGAAAATGCAGTTCAGTCACTTCCGGGTTCAGCAGTTTCAGCGATTCCGCCAGAGCCGGGAAGCGGGTTTCCGGATCGAATGGAGCTTTGTTGAGCTGATAAAACAGACGGGGCAGTCCTTCGGCAACGTTGTAGGCCACAAAATCTTTCACCAGCTGCGGCAGTTCTGTATCGGTGATCGGCCCGAGCTCCATATATTTTTTGGCCAGTCGAATGGCCGGCGGATTTTTCTGAACCGGAAAACCGTGTTCGCCCGATAAAATGTTCCATGCATTGGAAAAATCGAGCTGAGCCAGCAGGAGCTTTCCTTTGGCGAGCCAGGCACTTCCAAGGGATGGATCAAAGGCCAGCGCAGTTTCGAGCGACTCTTCGGCGTTTGCAAAGGCATAGCTGGTTTCCTGCTGCTGCATCAGATTGAGATAATCCGGTGCCACCCGTTGGGCTGTCCGTTCAATATATTCGTTCTTTTCCTGTAGCTTTGCCAGCGCATTGACAGCCACTTTCTCGCTCTGGCGGATGGAACTGAAGCTTTGAAAAAGGGCTCCACCAATAACCAGAACCGTGGCGGCAATCAGGCCGACGGCCAGTTTATGCCGTTTGACGAGCAGCAGGGCGTGCGTGATGAAGGTCGGATTCTCCGCAATGGTTGCAAAGCCATCCTGATATTTATGAACATCGGTAATCAGTGCGGCGACATTGGGATAACGATCGGAGGGATCGGTGGCCATGGCTTTCATGGCAATGGCACTGAGCGGTGCAGGAATTTTCTGCTCCGGGGCCCGTTTTCCAGGGATTGGAAAATCGCCGCGCACGGTTTTCTGCAGAACCTCTTTTACGGTGCTGCCTTCGATGGGGCAGTGAAACGTCAGGATTTCGTAGAGCAGCGATCCCAGCATGTAGACGTCGGTCTGGAAGTCGATATCGGAAGGGACTCCCTGCGCCTGTTCGGGCGACATATAGCCCGGGGTTCCGCCCACCACGTTTTTATGTTCCCGCCGTTTGGCATTCTTTTCCAGATAGCGCGTCAGGGTTTGTCCATTTTCAAGCGAGACATCGTCCATACTCTGCCAGGACACCGGCTCGCCATCATATTCATTCAGATGCGTGATCAGCGTGGAGAGCCCCCAGTCGAGCACATGGACATCGCCGAAATCGCCGATATTGATATTCGAAGGCTTCAGGTCGAGATGAATGACGCCTTTCGTGTGAGCATAATCAATCGCATTACAGACTTTCAGAAAAATGGCCATCAGTCGGGTGCGGGTAAAGCGCCCGGTGTATTCCGGATTTCCATGGCGCAGCTGCTTAATGATATCGCCCAGCGTTTCGCCTTTGAGCGCTTTCATAGTGAAATACGGATTTCCGTTTTCATCCAGTGCAATATCGTAAATCGGGATAATATTCGGATGCTGCAGATTTGCCGTGAGGCGGGCTTCGTAGAGAAAGGAATCGATATCCTCTTCGGAGGCGATTTTGGAATCCTGGATCAGGGCCATAGCCACTTTGCGCGCGGTTCGATGATCATCCACCTCCCAGATTGCCTTCATTCCTCCCTGATTCAGCTTTTTATTGGCGGAATAGCGTTCTTCGGGATTTCCGTCCATCAGGCCATCGCGATTCGCGGCCGGCTTTTCGTGCAGGTCTTCTTCGAACAGAATTTTTTCGGTGTTGGAAAAGATTATGTCATCGGCGAAAAGGTTGGCATTGCCGATTTCGCGGGAGGGAGCCTGTGTCTTATGATCTGGCTTTGTATCGTTTTTTTCCGAATCGTCCATATTTATTCCAAACCTTGGAAAACAGGGGCAAACTGTAGCATTGCCGGGGTGCGTGGGCAAAAGAAAACCCCGCTGGTTAGGCGGGGCAGTCGGAGTAATGTTAAGAAGTTCGCAGCAGGTTTGGGTTCACTTGGGCTGCGTGCCTCATATTTGGTTGTTGTTGGGTTCATTAATGGTTACGAGGGCAATCTCCGAAACGTTATCCAAAAAGATAAAAAAATTCCAGAGACTGGTATTGTCCAATCTCTGGAATGTTCCTTTCAGGATCTGTTTTGCTTAGAAGCGGAGATTGCCACGCAGCCAGAATACGGTGTCATCAGATGTTAAGTTTGATGCGGAATCATTGCCCTTCATGTAAACCGCGATGCCGGTGAGTGCATCAAAGTTTTTACAAAACTTGTATTTAAGCATGGCATCAATTTCGTTTCCGTAGTTGCCGGAGAAGGAGGTGGCCGGGGTATTTGCCGCCGTGTTGAAGTAGTGATACACCCCGATCAGGTCCATATTTTCCATCGGAGAAACTGTTCCTTTCACCCACACATCAATCAGGCCGGCAGCCAGACTTCCGTTTGCGGTCGAGTTTCCGGCGCGAATGAATTGATCCGCCCAGCCGTTGAATTTATGTGCCGTACCGTTCAGCGTTTGGAAACGCTCTCTGGTGTCATCACCGCCGGAGAGATATTCCCCGCCGAGCTCAACCGTGATCGTGTCCAGATCCATTGCGCCGGAAAGAAACCCGTAGTAAGCCCTGCGCTGAATGGCAGCCATTGCATCATGCGTAAGTTTACCGTTGGTTCCCCAGATACGTGCTCCGAAGGTGTTGATATTCGCTGCATTATCGTTCGACTGGTAATAGGCGAAGGCCGAAGCATTATTGCTTTCGTTCAGTTTATATTGGCCGTTGAGCAGGTTGTACTGGCGGGTCGTATAAAGATTGCCGTCAATCGCGTTAATGCTGGCCGCGTAGGAGTACAGCAGGGTCAGGTTTTCAATGGAATTGTTTTTAATCAGCCCGGCATTGAAAGACTGCGCGTTGAAGCGCCAGCCAACGTTGCCGATGAATCGGGCATTATCGAGGATAATTTCCTGCGCGCCGACGCGGGCAAGCGTGTCATACCCGGTATAATCCAGATAAGCCTGCTGCATACGGAAGGCTTCCGGATCCATAATGGTGTCATAGTTCGCGTTTCTTGGATTATAATGGTTATTCAGTGGCCCGACATACTGGGCCTGAATCATCGTATTAAATCCCTCTTGATTCGCGGTCTTGAACGTGAGGCGTGTACGGCTCACGACAGCATTGGCGGGCTTGGTTGCATTGCCTGTTTGGTCTTCATATTCGTAACCCAGAAGGATATCCACGCTGAGCATTCCGTCTTTCAGTTTATTTTTATTGGCCCATTCATTGACGTTCGGCCATTGATATTCGCTTTTCTTTTCAACGGTGGCTTCCGCCGGTTCCTGAATCTTGGCGGCTTCTTCGGCATAAGCCCCCGTGGAAATAAGTGCTGCAGCAATGAGTAGACGTTTCATAAGCATCCCCTTCTGTTAAGTTTCATGAACATACTCTAAGATAAGGCTCATATTAAGTGTTTGAGTGAGCAGTGCAAGCCTATGAAGCAGGGTAAATATGATCATATATTCAGAGTTCAGAACCATCGAAATCATGATCCGGCTCTATTGCCGGAAGCGGCATGGCTCCCGGAAGGCGCTCTGCGCTGACTGTGCCCGGTTATTGGCGTATGCCGCCGAGCGTATAGAGAAGTGCCCGTTCGGAGCCGACAAACCTGTTTGCAATCAATGTACGGTTCATTGTTACAAACCGGAAATGCGGGAACGGGTAAAAGAGGTTATGCGTTATTCCGGTCCCCGGATGCTGCTGCGACATCCGGTGCTCGCGATCCGGCATCTGATTCGTTCCGGAGTTTATTCCGGAAAACGCTCAAAATAAACCACACCTTTTTTGGGGCAGATGGTAATATTATAGGTCTCAAGCATCCGTCGGCCTGCGCGTGCCGGCGCATCATAGGTTGGAAGAACCAAGGTCGGGACATTTCGGAAAACCACGTCCCCCAGGCTCACCTGTTTGGTGATGTTCACTTTCACATCGCCGCGGGAAAAAAAGTAGTCGCCGGCAAAGTCCAGAATGATCGGTTGCTGTTTGCCCAGCAGGCTTCCTTCAACCGCAAGGCCGTGGTGTTCAACAGCCACGATTTTTGCTGTTGTCATTAACAAATCCTCATTGGGTGAATAAGGCGTTGTCGATGAAAGTTCAAGCTGCTGCTCCTGGGAATTAAAGCGCAGATATTCAAATTCCTGAAGCACATCATAGCCCAGCACGGTTCCAATGTCTGGAGAGGTAATGCCGCGCGCGAGCGGGCCGAGAGTATGCGTAGCCATGCGAACGTATAGGGGAGTGTTTTCAATATGAATCGTGTCGATCTGCATGTGGGAGACCACTGCCGCATAAGCGGAAACATCGCCGGTATTGAACGTGCCGGAATAGGGAATATTAGCCGAATCAGTTCCCAGAAAAACCGCCCTGAATTTTTGAGACGTACTGAATTCCATCCAGGAGGCCGGTGAGCTGGTGTCGAGCAGTGCGGTCGTATAGATTCGTCTGGCATGTCCGCGTATGTTAATGACGGGAAGCTGGCCATCGCTCAGCTTGATCTCACCCATTTGGTTCGGATGGAGATGTGCATGCGCTTCGAATAAAGCAAGCCCATCATCAGTTTCAAGAGTCCTGAAACCGAAATGTTCCGGTTCTTTGGCGTGCGACAGATAGGTGTTCTGCTGCATTTCCGGCATGATGAACTCTTTCTGTGCGGAGGCGCACAGGGCGCATCCCGCAAAAAGTGCGCTAAAGAACACGGACGGTTGGCAAAATTGAATCATAGCTTCAGCAGTACGGAACCCGGCCGGTGCCGGGTAATATTCTATTTCTCTGGGTACCGTTCAAAATAGACACATCCCTGGCGGGGACAGATGGTGATGAGATATTTATCGAGCATACGCCGACCGGCCCGCGGCAGACTGTTGCTGATCACCATCGGTAGTGGAAGAGTGGGAACTTTCCGATATACAATATCGCCGATACTGACCTGTTTTGTCTCGCTTCCGTTCGCACCGCCTCGCATGAAGTGATAGTCCCCGGCAATATCCAGCACAATCGGAGTGTCCTCTCCAAAAATGGACCCTTCAACGGCCAGACCATAGCCCTGCACCGGAACGATTCTGGCCTGCGTCATCAACAGTTCCTCATGGGGAGCATAAGAGTGAGCGGATGAGAGAATTACATTTTCATCTCTGAGATTGAGTTGGATGGTCTCGTAGAGACCGAGAATATCATACCCTAAGACCGCATCGATCTCGGGGGTGAAAATTCCGCGTGAAAACGGGCCGAGTCCTCCGATGGACATACGAACATAGAGCGGAACATTTTCCATGAAAAGATTATCAATTCGTATCTGGCTGATCACCGCTGCATAGGCCTTTACATCGCCGGAAAAACTTCCTCGATAAGGGATGACGTCTTCATTCATACCCATAAAGGTGGCGCCGAATTCGCTGGCGGTTGAAAACTCCATCCAGGAGGACGGAGAGCTGAAGTCCAGTAGAGCATTTCCATTAATACGGCTTGATTTGCCCCGAATTTCAATGACTGGCTGGCCCTTCAGAAAATCAGCATCGGTCTGGTGGTTCGGATGCAGCCGTGCGTAGCCCCTGTATTCGATTCCTCCTTGCACCGGAAATGCGTGGAACCCGTAATATTGAGGCGATTTTGTTTTGGCCAACGCCGATTTTTGTTCACGTTCAGTAAGAAAACGTTCTTCACCATAATTATTATCAGAGGCACATCCGGCAAGCAGGAGCATCGCGAAAGCGCAGTAGATGGGAGTTTGTATGTTCATATTTATTTACCTCGGCTGTAAGATGCCACCCGCCCGTCATAGGTATCGAGCAACAGCACGATATCAGACGGGCTTTCAGAAAGGCAGGCAATGAAAAGATTATCGGTGAGTGAAAATGTAAGGTGCATGCCGTGCGCAAGATCCGGGGAAGTGTATTCCCAGATCGGCCAAACGGCATGTTTGCCCAGAAAAGTCAGTTGTTTGCCGGCTGCCGCTTCCAGCTTCCAGCGAAGCCACGGGCTTCGCCAGCCCACCCAGCTGACGGCCGCCCACGATTTCTGTTCGCCCATGTTGCGATACGGAATGTCCGCCACCGCAATTTCAGAAGCCGCGGCGAGTTTTTTCCAATCATTGGAAGCCGTGCTTTCCGCCAGTGAATTACCGGCACCGAGCGCTTTATCCAGCTGATTGCACACCGGACTTTGCAACAGCTCCTCCAGAGTGTTAGCTGTGAAAACAAACGAAGCCTGCTGCGGAATGGCATTGCAAACCATGCCTTGCTGAAACGGCTGGATAAAAGAATAGACAACGATGACGCCCACAAACAGTGCGCCCAGTCCAATTGTGATTCCAAATTTAATTTTTCCGCTCATCAATTTTTTACAGAATAATTTTCTGCTCCTCCGGAATGGAACCATTCTGTCCTAATTATTCTGTATAATTTCAGTCTCGCTCTTTAGATCTTCACGCTACCGACAATGTCATATACGGATCGGTGGCCCTTTTCAACGAGGTAGTTTTCAATGCCGTCAATCACCCGGTCAATCGTGGTTGGGTCAATAAAGTTGGCCGTGCCGACAGCAACGGCGGTCGCTCCCGCAATCAGGAACTCGATCGCGTCTTCCGGCTCGAAGATGCCGCCCATTCCAATGATTGGAATATTGCAGGCCTGCGCCGCATCGAACACCAGTTTAATGGCAATCGGTTTAATCGGGGGGCCGCTGAGACCGCCGAACTTGTTCGCCAGTTCCGGTTCGAGCGTATCAATGTTGATCGCCATGGCCGGCATCGTGTTCATGATGGCAATGGCATCCGCACCGCAGTCTTCAGCCGCTTTGGCAAAAGCTCCAATGTTTGGAACATTCGGCGCGAGTTTCGGAATAATCGGCTTTTTCGTTTTGGCACGAACCAGATCAATTACGCTGGAAAAAGTTGCCACGTCAGTTCCGAAGGCGGAGCCGCCTTCTTTTACGTTGGGGCAGGAGAGGTTGATTTCGTAGGCGCTGACGGTTTCTTCGCCGTCGAGCATGTCAACCACACGACCGTAGTCGTCTTTGCCTTTTCCCCAGATGTTCACAATCACAGGCGTGTCGTACTGACTGAGGAACGGGACGTATTTATCAATGAAGCCCTGCGCGCCCGGCCCGGGCAGACCGATCGCATTCAGCATGCCGCCGCGCGTTTCGAAGGTGCGGGGCGTTGAATTTCCGACATGCGCTTCGGGGCAGATGCCTTTCACGGTAATCGCGCCGAGGCGGTTCAGATCCACCAGATCGGCATATTCCGGTCCATAGCCGAAGGTCCCCGACGCCACCGTCACGGGATTCTTCATCTCCATAGAACCGATTTTAATTTTCAAATCAACACTCATTCTAAAACCTTATTCTTCCCAGAGGATTTCGCGGGATTCAAAGATGGGGCCGTCTTTGCAGCAACGCGCCCATTCCCACCCATCGTCCGTTTTGCGCTTAATCACGCAGGTTAGGCAGGCGCCGACGCCGCAGGCCATGTTTTTGTCGAGCGAAAGCCACGCCGTAAAATTGTTTTCAATCGCGCGGTCGCCGATCGCTTTAAGCATCGGGTTCGGGCCGCAGACAAAAACTTCCAATGATTGGAAATCCTGCTCGGCCGCCCACGGATCAAACGCGTCCGTGACAAGACCTTTGGTGCCAAGAGAGCCGTCGTCGGTGGTGGGGCGGACTTCCCAGCCGAGGGCTTCGAATTCCTTTACGAGAAGAATATCGATGGCCGAGCGGCCGCCGAAAAAGGCGATGCCTTTCTTTCCCATCCGTTGCGCCAGAATGTAGAGCGCGGCATTGCCATAGCCTCCGGCCACCAGCACGGGGGTTTTATTCGGATCGGGGTCCGGATAGCCGTTCCCGAGCGGGCCGATGATGTTAATCTCATCGCCCACCTGAATGGCGGCCATGGCATCGGTTCCGCGGCCGACCGATTTGTAAAGGACGGCTACGCCCGATTTGTCGGCCTGATAGATTGAAAACGGGCGGCGCAAAATACGTTCTCCAAGCCTTGGAACTTCAAGGTGGAGAAACTGACCGGGCTGCACCAGCGGACCCACCACGGGAGCCGACAGGCGCAGAATACGATATTCGCCCTGAAAATTGTCATGTTCGAGTACGGTTGTTTTTTCCTGTTTCATATGGGTGCGGGATAATGGGGATTTCCAGAGGGCGGGTCAAAGCATTTCCAGCGATTGGAAACAACGCGTGGCTGGGTTGGCAATTGCATGAATAATTTGTAATCAGAAAAATTTTCCAGTCGTTGGAAGTTTCTGGCAAGTTGTCCGGGTTATTCAACGTCCGCATTGGGCAGATCGAGGTTTTTTATGAAGTTTACTAAGTTTTGGATTTTTCTTTCGTGTGCAATTTCAACGGTCACCGCTTTCGGGCAGGTGGTGGTGAGTAATTCAACTGACATAACTCAGGATGCGGATTTGGGAACCTCCGATTTATTTATCGGATATTCGAATTCCGATGTTGAGCTGTCTGTTGACGGAGCGACCCTTACGGCCTGGGAGGTTGGGCTGGGCGTTTCTTCCAGCGCAACCAATAACACGCTGAGTTTTGATGGAGGGGTAGGCACGTTTTCCAGTTACCTGACTGTGGGGAGTGGAGGCTCAGAAAACGAACTGATTATTGACGATGATTCTACGGTGACTTCATACCATGGAATCATTGGATATTCTGATGGTGCTGACGGGAACTCTGCGGAGGTAACAGACGACTCCTCCTGGGATGTCACCAGCGTGCTGACGGTTGGCGAGGAGGGCGCTTTCAACTCCTTGTATATTGCAGATGATTCTGCGGTGACTTCACACCATGGAATTATTGGCAATAAAGATGATGCTGAAGGGAACTCAGTGGTGGTCACGGACGAATCCTCCTGGGATGTCACTGACATATTGACGGTTGGAGAGGAAGGCGCTTTAAACTCCTTGCAGATTACAGATGAGTCCGCAGTGACGGCGAATACGTTGAATATCGGTGTCCTGGACACGGCTACGAGTAACACTGTTCTGGTTTCTGATTCCACGCTGGATGTGGCGGATTCAATCCTCGTGGGAAAATACGGGGGTGGGAATCAGCTGGTCATCACCAACGGCGGCACCGTTTCCTCTGCGGAGGGGGGGGTAGGCAGCCAGGATGACGATTATGAAGATCGCGAAGATGACGACAATACTGTTCTTGTGACCGGAGAGGGTTCGAGTTGGACGATTGACGGTGATTTGGGAATCGGAACCGAGGATAATACAGGAAACTTTGTTGTCGTGACCAACGGAGGTTCCATTGCCGTGGATTCTCTGGTGATTGTTGGTGAAGATAATGGCTTTGACCTTAATAAAGATGGCCTGCTGACCGTTGCGTCCGATTTCAATGCTTCGATGACGGGCTTTAGTTTTAATGTTGGCAGCGCACTCTATGTTGGGGGCGAGCTGACGGGCATGACGAATAGTATTGAAGAGGGCCGGACCTTAGGTATCACGGAAGGCGGAAACTGGGACCAGAGCGGATCCAATGTCACGGTGGGCGGATCTTCCTCGGACAGTGCATTGGTTGTTGAAAATGGTGGAACCGTGACGCTTGCGGACCTGCAGATCGGTGCCGTGAGTAATACCGGCAATTCGGTCGTTGTGTCTTCTGACGGAAAAATCATGGCGGACCACGTTGCGATTAGTGGAACCGATAACACGCTTACTGTTACTAACGGTGGCTGGTTGATGGTGGATAACGATTTTAATGCGGGTATGACCGGATTTGAATTCGGCCCGGGCGGTGTGCTTGAAACAACAGGTACACTGACGGGGATGACCAATACGCTTGAGGATGCGCGTGAGATTCGTTTGAGCGGCGGAAGCTGGGATGTCGGCAATGAATTAGTGATCGGTGCCAGTACTTCAAGCAATGCGGTCTACGTCACAGGCGGGGGGCTGCTTACCAGTGCAGAGGCCTCGATTGGCGGGCAGGGGCAGGACAACATGGTTTGGATTCAGGGGGTAGGTTCGCGCTGGGATACCGAAGCGCTGGAGATTAGTGGATCTGGAAACTCGCTGACCATTTCCGATGGAGCCTTGGTGAATGCAACGGGAGCCTTGTTGTTGCAGAATAATGCCACGCTTTCTTTTTCATCGAACGGAACGGCAACGGCCGGCAGTTATTTTCAGGATTCAACTTCCGTGCTGGAGTTCAATTCCATAACCAATGTGGCGTTTGATCCCGGTGATGCCCTTGTTGATGCGTCTGGAGGTACCGTTGAATTCGAAACCGATGCAACCATTGCGTACACCGGAGTTATTGGTGATATCGATGTTGGCGTGACCAATAGCCGGCACATTGCTTCTTTCTCTTCTCTGGTTGTTGGAGGTGTGACCAACGCCTCCGGTACAGATTTGGATCTGTTAAACGGCATTATTATAAACGGTTTGTTAGAATACGATTTTATCTCTCAATCTGATGAGCTGTATATGCAGTTTTTCCGTCAGAGCCTGGCCGAAAGTGCCGGGTTTCAGACGAATACCCAGATGTATGTGATCAGCGATGAGATTGATCTGCTGGCCACTGATGGGAATCAGGCGGCAGTCAACCAGCTCGAAATTCTGGGCACTATGAGCGGCGCGCAGCAGAACACGCAGCTGACGCAGCTGTATGAACAGACCGCACCGGCTTACGCCCATATGGACGGGATGCTCGACGGGATGCGACAGGTGAAGAGCCGGGGGATCATGCCGGATTCAATGTGGCCGGTCGGTCCGAACGGCCCTCACCTTTACGGAAGGCAGGTGCAGGTCTGGATGAAGGGATACGGCACCTGGGCGAGCCGCGACGGCGAGGGTGCAAACTCGTCCTACGACCAGTCGATCTATGGCGTCGTGCTTGGTTTCGATAAAGCCTTCGGCGATATTCTGGTCGGGTTGGCAGGCGGATATGCATCTTCCGATATCAGTCAGGACAATGGCGACAGCAGTAAAGCCGGCACGGGATATGGAGTGCTCTACAGTTCCTGGGGGACCTCCGACTGGTTTGCGGATGGAAGTGTGGCCTTTGGTCTGGGTTCGGTGGAGAATGATTCCGGAACTGTTTTTGACACCTCGTCCGAGACGGATGCCAGCCAGTTTGCATATAATCTGAGCGGCGGGAAAGAGATGGTCTTTATGGAAGACCGGATGTTCCTCACACCTTCGGCCGGTATTCTGGGCGGTTTGTATTCACAGGATGCATACACCGAAAAATCATCCAATGCAGTGGCCAAACAGGTTGATTCATACAGCCGGTGGAGTTTTCAGTCGGAGCTGGGTGTACAGGCCGCATATCATAAAGAGCTGAAGAAAAATGTATTGATGCCCGAGGTGCATGCAAACTGGCTGCATCAGTTTAACACCGATGCCGATCAGCTGGGCTATTCTCTGGTAGGCGGAACCGGCGGATTCAATTTAGACATGCAGGCCCCTGTTTCTGATCTGTTCGAAGTTGGCGTTGGACTCACCCTTTGGTCCGAGAGCAAAAAAGGGACCGTATCCGAATGGGTGCTCGGTCTCGACAGCCGCTTCGGCGATGGCTACAGCGCAACCGCCTTCAACGCCCGGCTGGTGCTGGAGTTCTAAACGCCAAATGGTCCGGGGTAGGGACCGGTCTCCCACCGGTCCGCACCAAGAATTGGTCCGTCAGCAAGCGGGAGATCTGATAAACCGGCGGTCCGCTCGAAGACCCGGCCCTGTCTTTTTCCAATGATTGGAAGCCTGCGATAGGGACCGGTGTCCTATCGGTCCGTCGCTCGGTTTTCCTTGCGTGTATAGGCAGGCTGGGAGCCCGTCCTGCATGCTGGAATTGCCTGTTTCCGGTCACCTCGATTTTTAATCGCTGAAAAGAAAATGATGGATACAGCATCCGGCTTTCTATACAAATCATAAGTAGGTTGGTCGCGGTCGGGAATCACGTGTAACGACAGGGAAGCTTAAATGAAAAGATATTCAATCGCCTTCATCTTGCTCTCAGCCATTGGGTTGATGCTGTGTTCGATAGCTCAAAACATCATCGTTAAAACAGGACCAATCAAAAAATGCACGGTCGAGATTGAAGGTAAATACTATAAAGTCGATTACCCTGATGCCGACGAAAAGAGAGAGGCGATCCTCACCGGTGCAAAAATTGCAATGGTTGGTCTTGTTTTAATAACCATCGGCTGCTGTTCCCAGGCGTATGCACGGGGCCGTTCCCCTGCGTGGGGATTGTTCGGAATTCTATCTCCTTTGGGAATCCTCATCATAGCAACTTTAAAAGATAAACAGCCCGGGAATCTGAGGCCTGCGGAAGCACCTGACAAAGAGCTGAATTGAATATGAGGAATCGGTGTATGAAAATAAAACCAGGTTCTTTTTGGGTTGCGACGTTGGTTGTATTGCTGCGTGGCTTAGCCAGCGCCGGACTTGCGGATGATACAGGCACGCAACTGGATGTTTCGAACGCGGAGCAACTCAGCAAAACTCTTTCCGATACATTTAACCGGCAGGGCTCCTTTCAGGCGGAGTATCAGGCGATTGGTCCAACAAACTCCATGGGGTTCGGCCTTTTGCTCAATAAAGAGCTGGAATTTGTTTTGATGAAGATGATCAAGGAAGGTGAAACTTCAACTATTGTATATACGATTAATGATTTTTCAGAAGACGGACTAACGTTCTTGGCCACAGATGGAACGACCGGGATTAAAATTAACTATCGCTCTTGCTTTCAGACGATCCTGGAAAGTTTTAAACGACCGGACAATCCAGCGGGCTGGTTTGTTTTTATAGCAAAAAGTTTTGCTGAGGAGTCGAAGGTGGAGGTTCGCGATGCATCATCTCCAAAGAAACTTTTAACGACCATCAATCTCGGACTCTCAGCGGACGGCTTAAATGCCGGAGTTGGGAATTCGTCAAACGGATTCAACAGCTGGCTCGCCCCGGAACTGCTTACGAATGCTGTTTCTATTGTAGAATATGATGACTCGATCCAGTTCTTTTTTAAAAATAGTCATACGGTTCTGATTGATAAAAATTCGGGACTTTTACTTGAGGATAGTTTCCCATCTCCGGATAAGCTCTATCCACGAGCAATAACCCGGATTCACCGGGGTGAACTTGAAGTCGGGGGGCATTATTCGACGCTTATTCCGGGGTTTGATCAGATTGAATTTAAGGAGGTTGATCCAAATTCATCACAGATGAAAAAACAGATGTCCCGGGAGTTTTTAACGGCTCTTGGGCGGAGTCTGGGGGAGACCGAGGGGCTGGAGAAACTGCTTGAAAAGTACGCCGAAAGAATAGAGGATCGGACCCGCGAGGCCGGGCGTGCAGCAGCTCAAGAGGTGTTTATAGATAATATTCCTTTAAAATATATCGAAGTATTCGGAGCGACCGTACTGGCTGAATATGAAAAATACGAAGTCTCTGTGCCGGATACCGAAACGCCTGTTTCCTTCTCTTTATTTGTTGATGCATTGCAATTGGAGATGGCGAAGAGGCCAGGTGTTGCAGCAACGATTGCCGATAAATTTAATGCCGAGTTTTGTCAGAAGTGTCAGAGCCTTTTGGCGGGCCTCCCAGCGGACGCCCGGGCTCCGCTGCAGATGCTTTATGACCAGATCATGCCGTCTTTCGTCGAGGGGGTGTCAGAAGAGATTATCCAGTGGTTTTTTGAACAGATAAAGATGACCAATGGGGAAGTAGATTCGCCCGCCATTGACTGAATGTAATCGGGCGCAACAGCAAAGGGATGGATATGAACGAAGGGGCGTTGTTTTGTTGCGGTTGAAAATGTGGAGCAGACTTTCCGGTCTGCTCAGCGGGCGGGGCGGGCAGACTGGAAAGTCTGCCCCGCGAAATACGAATCGCGGCAGATCGGTTCAGCGCGGTTTCCAAAGGCTGGAAACCGCGTTCGTGCAGCAGTCGACTGTACGGAACTGACAGGTGCTCAGCGCGTGCCTTCCAATGCTTGGAAGTTGACGTTCGGGCGGCGCTCGGGTAGCTTGTGCCCTCGTTTTTTGCAGGCAATTACGCCCGAAACCCATTTTATATACGTTTATGAACGACCTTAGTTTAGTAAGAAATTTTTCAATTATCGCGCACATTGACCACGGAAAGTCGACGCTGGCCGACCGTATGATGGAGCTGACGCATACGGTGGAAGACCGTAAGATGAAAGAGCAGCTGCTCGATTCAATGGATCTTGAACGCGAGCGCGGCATCACGATCAAGGCGCATCCGGTTACCATGAGATATAAGGCGAAGGATGGGAAAATTTATACCTTCAATCTGATCGATACCCCTGGCCATGTGGACTTTTCCTACGAAGTGTCCCGCAGTCTTCAGGCCTGTGAAGGGGCCATTCTGGTGGTCGATGCTTCGCAAGGGGTGGAGGCGCAGACCGTTTCCAATACCTATTTAGCGACGGACAACGGCCTGACCATTTTGCCGGTGCTCAATAAAATCGAGATGCCGAATGCGGATATCGACGAGGTTTCCCAGCAGATCGAAGACATTTTGGCTATTGAGGCCACGGACGCCCTGCAGGTCAGTGCCAAAAAGGGAATCGGCATTGAGGCGGTACTCGAGGCCGTGGTTGAGCGATTCCCTCCGCCGACTCCGGCAAAAGATCATTTTACCCGCGCGCTGGTGTTCGACTCGAAATACGATGCCTTCCGCGGCGTGGTGGTTTATATGCGCCTATTTTCCGGAACGCTGAAAGCGGGCGATAAGGTTCGTGTGATGAGCTCCGGCGAGGATTACGAAATTAAGGAAGTTGGCATTTTTACTCCGGAAATGGAGAAGTGCAAGGTTCTGAACGAAGGTTCCGTGGGCTATGTGATCGCCAACATCAAGGATGCTTCCGAGATTCAGATCGGCGATACGCTGACCCTGGCCAAAACTCCGGCGGAAGATCCGTTGCCGGGTTTTAAGGAAATTCATCCAATGGTGTTTTCGGGCATCTATCCGGTGGAAACCTCCGATTACGAAAAGCTCGGAGCGAGCATGGATAAGCTGCGCCTGAACGATGCTTCGTTTTCCTTCCAGGCGGAATCGTCCATTGCATTGGGCTTCGGTTTTCGCTGCGGGTTCCTTGGATTGCTTCACATGGAAATCATCATGGAGCGTTTGCGCCGTGAATATAACCTCGATATTATTTCGTCCTACCCGAACGTGGTCTACCGCGTGGTGCTGAAAAACGGAGAGGTGGAGGAGATTGATAATCCGATGTATCTGCCGGATATGAGCAATATTGAGCAGATCGAAGAACCGATGATTAATACGACCATTATCTGCCCGACGGACTATCTGGGCGACATGATGAAGCTGATCATGGATCGGCGCGGCGACATAACGAAGACCGATTCCATCGACGGGCACCGGGTGATGCTGACCTGCTATATGCCGCTAAACGAAGTGTTGATCGATTTCTATGACAAGCTCAAGACCATCAGCCGCGGCTATGCTTCGATGGATTATGAATATGCGGACTACCAGCCCTCGGAGCTGGTGCGGATGGATATTATGATTCACGGCGAAGTGGTGGATGCCTTTTCCAGCATTCTGCATCGGTCGAAGGCGGAGTTCCGTGGGCGGCAGATGTGTAAGTCGCTGCTCGATGTGATTCCTCGCCAGGCTTTTGCCGTGGCGCTGCAGGCGGCGGTGAACGGAAAAGTGATTGCCCGCGAGACCATTCGGGCCTACCGGAAAGATGTGACAGCCAAGTGCTACGGCGGCGATATTTCCCGTAAGCGCAAGCTGCTGGAGCGTCAGAAGGAAGGAAAGAAAAAGCTGAAGGCCATCGGTAAAGTGAATATTCCGCAGGAGGCGTTTATTGCTGTCCTGAAAACGAATAATAAGTGATTTTTTCAACACAAAGGCACTAAGGCCACGAAGGACAGATCTTCGTGCTCTTTGAGTCTTAAGCGAAGCGGGTGTTTAGTTTGGAGAATATGATGGTTTCAATTTTTAAAAAACGTAAACTGAAGAAGCAGCTTAAGGAATACATTCAGATGGCCCGTCATGCGCGGCATATGCGCGAGGACATCGCCGATCCGGCTGATTTGAAGGCGCTTATTGAGGCCGAAGAGGCCGTGGTTGAAATCCGGCGCACCGGCGAGGGGGATGTCGAAAAAGCCGTCCAGACGCTGGAAGCGGCGGCGAACAAGGTGTATTCCATGGCCAGGAAGTCGGTCATGATGGAATGGACCGAAACGTTAATCGTGGCGCTGGGCGCAGCGATGGCGATTCGCGCCTTTTTCTTCCAGCCTTTTAAAATTCCGACCGGGTCCATGCAGCCGACTCTCAACGGGATCAATTCTTTTCAGCAGTCGGCCCCGAGCTGGAACCAGAAGCCGCCGTTTAAATTTGTTAACTGGCTGATTACCGGTGAATCCTACAAAGTGATACGGGCGAAGAGTTCAGGATATTTGACCCGCGAGGGCGGTTCCCGTGATACCGGTATTTTTCTGATTAACGGCAAAGTGCACAAGATTCCGTCGTATATGAGCGGATTGACTCAGATCGATACGGAAAAGGTTTACAAGAAGGGCGATGTTCTGATTCCGGGCCCCGAAGGCCATGAAATTTTGGCGCAGGCGGATGGCCGGATTAATTCAAACGGCGGTTCGCTGGATGAAGAGGGAAATATTGTTTTGCATATTGGTGGGGTGATTCAGCGTATCCCTGCGTATCTCGTGCAACCCGTGGTCGGAAAATATTATGAAAAGGGCGACATCATCCTGGCGGGACGGGTGGTTGCAGGTGACCATATTCTGGTCAACAAGATGAAATATAATTTTATGAGCCCTGAGCGCGGTGACATTTCGGTGTTTGATACACGAAGTATTTCCCATCCCCAGGTACGAGCCGATACTTTCTATATTAAACGGATGGTCGGTCTGCCGGGCGAAAAGATCCAGATTCAGGAGCGCCGGCTGGTGGCCGATGGCGAAATCATTGAAGATCCGCCGATGTTCAAGATCATCGATACAGATCCGATCTATAGCGGAGGGCATGACATTGCCCCGGGCAGCCTGCTTTATTCCGAGGACGCCTTCATTCAGCTGGGGGATGATGAATATTTGATGATGGGGGACAATACGCGCCCGAATATGAGCCTGGACGGCCGCTTTTTCGGCGGTGTTCCGCGGGCGGATTTTCAGGGACCGGCCATTTTTGTCTACTGGCCGTTCCGAAGCCATTGGGGTGTGGTCCGCTGATACTCTTGTGGAGTGTTGGAGTACCGGGATGATGGATTGATGGATGTCGGGTGAAACGGGGGCAATGCTCCAAAAATCCGTTACCCTAATAATCCAATCTTTCGGGTTGACTTCAAAATCGGCTCCGCTACTATCCCAACCTCTTTTCCAGAATCTGGAACGAATTTGTTAAAACGGAGTATTTGAAATGCCGAATCTTAAAAGTGCAAAGAAAAGAATGCGTCAGAATGTGGTGCGTCACGACCGTAACATCCAGGTCCGTACCCGCATCAAATCTGCGCGTCGCAGCATGATGGAAGCGCTGGAAGCCAAGGACGCCGAAGCAGGTCAGACTGCATTGCGCACCTATAGCTCCGTGCTCGATAAAGCTGCAAAAGCCGGTGTCATCAAGAAAAACACCGCTGTTCGCCGCAAAACTAACGCTGCGAACGGTCTGCGTAAGATTGGCTAATTCCAATCCGAGCAACCGAAGGAAAAGCCCGCCGATGAGCGGGCTTTTTTGTTTTTAGAGTTTTAGGTTTTAAGTGGTTAAGTTTTAGGTCGAAGGGTTCCAATGCCTGGAAACTTAAAACCTGAAACGTAACTCTTAAAACTGCTGCATCCGCCTAGTTCCACTGGTCAATCAGATCATCCAGCATATATTCGGCGAGCTCAATGGCAGCGGTAGGGAACGCTTCGCGCTTGGATGTCGTTAGATCAGACTGAAAGGGGAAGGTGGCCTCACCATAGGTGGTTGAGGTGGAGATGACCTTTCCGGTTGAAAGTTTGCGTAGTTCGGCTTCAGCCGTAACCCGAAGTCGATACGTGTCCGGCGTCGTTTGCTGATCTGTGGCATAGGCGATCGGAGTGAGGGCATAGTTGATGAGCGTGATGTCGATGATGGCATCGGCATCTTTGGGTTCATTGACGAGCTTCATGCGTCCATCAAATTGAATCTGTTGCCGCATGGCTGCGGTAACCTGCAGTTCAATAGCCGGTTCGCCGGAGTTGTTTATGATCGGTCCCATCGTGACGGAATGAATCCCTTCCGGTCGCGAACCGCCCAGATGATAGCCCATACAGCCCGATAAGAGCAGCGCGGCGGTGAGTATGTACAGCAGGTAGAGTCTTTTATTCATAAGCGGTATCCAATCAAGACGCAAAACTGTGCCGGAAAAATGAAATTTGTCAAAGCTTGATTCCGGCGTTCAGCCTGCTTAGTGTGTGCGCTCGTTTTTCAACCATAACTGAGAGGAAATAATGAAAAAGGTACTGATACCGACCAAACTGAACGCGGTAGCCCGCGAGACCCTCAACAAGCATGGCAGCTATGATGTTGTGCAGGACGAAACATCGGATCTCGGTACCCTTGCTTCTCAGAATCCTGACACGTATGCACTGATCGTCCGCTCTGAAAAAGTTACGGCCGAGATTATTGATGCAATGCCGTCGCTGAAAGTGGTAATTCGTGCCGGGGCCGGTTACAACACGATCGATACCAAACATGCCCGTTCCAAAGGTGTGGATGTCATGAATACGCCCGGCGCCAACGCGAATGCGGTGGCCGAAGAAGTGGTGGCGCTCATGCTGGCCGATGCTCGCCATGTGGTTCCGGCCGACGCTTCTACCCGCGCAGGAAAATGGGAAAAAGGCAATTTCATGGGCAAAGAAATCACGGGCAAGACCGTGGGCATTGTCGGTTTCGGTGCGATTGGTCAGCTGACCGCGAAGCGTCTGTCCGGTTTCGATGTTACAATTCTGGCCTACGATCCCTTCCTCTCCGACGAACGGGCCCGCGATCTCGGTGCTGAATCGGTTGAGCTCGCCGAAATTTTTGAAAAGTGCGATTACATTTCCCTGCACATGCCGGAGAACGATGAAACCCGCGGCATCATTAATAAGTCGCTGATCGCCCGTATGAAAAACGGGGCCACGCTCATCAACTGCGCACGGGCCGGAATTTTGAATGAAGACGATTTCCGCGCGATGAAGGCGGATAAAGGGCTGCGCCTGCTGAACGATGTATATCCGAAAGATGAAGCCAGCGATAAACCGATTGCGGATATTGCCGACATCATGCTGCCGCACCTCGGTGCCAGTACGAATGAAGCAAACTGGAATGCGGCGTACCGCTCCGCCACGCAGCTGATCGGCTATGACGATAAAGGCATTGCCTCCTATGTGGTGAATCGCGATGTGCCGGAAGGGCTCGACCGCACGTATTCTGAACTGGCCTACGCCCTGGCGCACACCTGCCGCGGTATTGCCGGCGGGAATAAGCAGATGAAGCTGATCGAAACCAGTTTCTATGGTGATCTTGCAAAATTCGGCGATTGGCTGCTGGTGCAGATTGTTTCGGCACTGTCCGACGATTTCGACCGCACCCTCGGCTACGATGCCGCGCTGGAATATCTGAAAGAAATGGGCGTGGAATATTTCAACCGCGAAACCGATACCTCCAAGGGATACGGCGATTCCATTACGGTGGACGTCACCACCTCTGTGGACGCGGCACACTTCAAGCGGGTCAGTGTTCGCGGCACCGTTGCAGAAGGCAATATGATGATTTCCCGCATCAATGACTTCGATAAGCTCTATTTCGAGCCGACCGGCACCGCCGTCATCTTTATCTATAAAGACCGTCCCGGTGTGATCGGTCAGATCGGTAATGCGTTGGCGGAAGCCGGCATCAATATCGACGACATGCGCAACCCGCACGATCCGTCCGGCGAAAACTCGCTGGCCATCCTTCGCACCGGCGCGCCGGTGGATTGCGACATTATGGATACGATTGCGGCTAAAATTGAGGCGTTGCACGCATCCTGCGTGAAGTACTAATCGGTTCGCGCGAGTAAAATCAGAAAGGCTCCAATGGCTGGAAAAACGGAATCTCCGAAGCTGTTGGAGCTTTTTTGCGTCTTTGCACGAATCAGTGCCATCACCATTGGCGGCGGCTATGTGATGTTTCCGCTGATGAAATCCGAGGTGGTCGATTCCAAAGGCTGGATAACCGACGAAGAGATGGTCGACTACTATGCCCTCGGCCAATCTGTTCCCGGCATTATCGCCATGAATACCTCCACGCTCATCGGATACCGCAAACGAGGGATTTCTGGAGCGATGAGCGCGGCGGCAGGTATGGCGACCCCGTCTGTGATTGTGATTCTCCTGATCGCCGCTTTTCTCACTCCCTACTTTGATCTGCCCTGGGTGCAGAAGGCTTTTGCCGGAATCCGCGCGGCCGTGGTGGCTCTGATTGTGATGGCGGTCTGGCAGGTGGGTAAAAAGTCGGTTAATTCAGTTTCTAAAGGGATCATTGCCATTGGTTCCTTCCTCGCCATCGTCGGCCTCGGCATGCATCCGGTTTTGATGATTGTTGCCGGAGGGCTGCTCGGAGCGCTCCTTTTCCGAAAGGAGGCCTCGGTGTGAATATGCTGTTTCAGCTTTTTACGGCCTTCTTCACGATCGGCCTGTTTGCGTTTGGCGGGGGCTACGCAATTCTATCGTTCCTGCAGCAGGAGGTGGAGCGACGCGGCTGGATGTCCACCGAGCGGTTTGTGGATTTTATTGCCATCTCTCAAAGTACACCCGGGCCGATTGCTATCAATATGGCGACGTTTGTCGGTTTCGAAACGGGTGGCGTTCTCGGGGCATTGGTGGCATCGATTGCGGTGGCGTTGCCGGGAATGATTCTGATGTCGACGTTTGCGCTGTTCTTCTTCCACTTCTACGAACGGCCGGGTACGCAGGCGGTATTTCGCGGGCTCCGTCCCGCAGTGGTCGGCCTCGTTGCGGCGGCGGCCTGGCAGATCGGTCGGGTGGCCGTAGTGAATGTGCCGGCGGCGGCCATTTCCATTGTTTGCATCGTGCTCATCGCAAAATGGAAAGTCAGCCCGGTGTTTCTCGTGATTGGCTCGGCGATCGCCGGGGTTATTTTTTTCTAGAAGGGTAGTGCGCTTTCGATGAAAGCGCCGTGTGGACGGCTCGTCGAGCCTTCCCTACCTTTTCTTCCGCCCCAGAAGATCCGCATCAGCTTCTCTATAGAGGTCGGCGGCAGGCAGGGCGGCGGCGCCGGCGGTGACGGTTGGGAACTTTTGTTTCGCCATCACGCGCTCGACAAACTTCCAGGCATTGGAAAGTTCCGTCTCCGGAAGCAGAACTGCAAATTCATCGCCGCCGATCCGGCACACAATATCGGCCGCGCGCGCGGTGGACATCAGGATCTCTGAAAAATGCTTCAGCACGGAATCGCCCTCCGCGTGCCCGTTGGCATCGTTTATCTGCTTAAAACGATCAATATCGAAAAGGACGAGGCTGAGCGGCCGGTCGTAGCGCGTGGCGGTTTGGATGTGATCAGCCAGCGTCTCGTTAAAGTAGCGGCGATTATAGAGTCCGGTCAATCCGTCGCGGGTGGCCTGTTCGCTCAGTAGCATCAGGGTCAGCCAGAGCAGGGGATTGGTTTCGGAATCATTCATCAGGGATGGAAAAATAGTTTTGCATATATATAGGCCAGAGTTTCGCTCATCACATAGCGAACGCCTTCGCTGCCTTTATACCAGTCCTTCGGTTCGTAGGAGGCAGGGGCCAGACAGGTGATGCCGATGTTGTAGTCGGAACCCAGTGCTTTCTGAAAAAGCATTCGGCTGCGTCGCCCGTGCGGGCCGGTTGTGATCAGGTGCAGATCGGTCTCCTGCATATTATAGGCGATGAATGCTTCCCGGAGTGCAACCGCCGCCTGATAGGTCCGGTCTTTTTTTGCATCGTCGGCAACGGATACGATTATTTTTTCCGGATCAACGCCCATTTTAATCAGGCGGGCGGCGGTCATTTCCGGATAGGATTCAAATTGCTGGATATAACTTCCGGTCTCGATTTGCACACCCGTGCAGACGATTTGAGAGTATTCGCCGGCGTTGAACAGGATGATCGCTTCATCGAGCGCAAAGTCATGAATCCATCCCTCAACAACCATAAGGCCTTTATATGGTGGTTTTTGAGGCGCTAAAAAGGGGTAGAGACTTTTGATGAACCCGATAAAAATAAGTACGAGAAGGGTTGCAATCAGCAACCAGCCAAGCAATGTTGGGCATCTTCTCGAACGGATACGGGTGAGTGCAAATCTCATGGTGTGGTTGTATCACGGAATCCGGGGTTTGAAAAACCAGAAACTTCTTGCGTACAGGGGTTGACACGCCGCGGTCTCTTATATAACTTCCCCCACCTTGTGTTTTTACCGAACAGAGCTAGAGGACTATTTAAATGAAAACTTTTATGCCCAACGAGGCTGACATCAAACGCGACTGGTACATTGTCGATGCAACTGACAAACCGGCCGGCCGTCTGGCTGTAGTGATCGCCGACGCCCTGCGTGGCCGCGACAAGCCTACTTATACCCCGCACGTCGATACCGGCGCATTCGTTGTTGTGATCAACTGTGAGAAAATCAAGCTGACCGGCAACAAAGAAGAAAACAAAATCTATCAGGACTATACCGGATTCTCCAGCGGCCGCTCGGAAACGAAAGCCAAAGACATCCGTGCTAAAAATCCGGAGCGTATTATCAACCAGGCGGTTAAAGGCATGATGCCGACCAACCGCCAGGCACGTCAGACGCTGAAACGCCTGAAAGTATATGTTGGTGGCGAGCATCCGCATGTCGCTCAGCAGGTCCAGGAACTGGCACTCAACTTCTAAGCAGGATAAATTATCATGGCAAAAGATACTCTGACACTCGCAGCAACCGGACGTCGCAAGACCTCTGTAGCCCGCGTTCGCATGACTGAAGGTTCCGGAAAAATTACCGTAAACGGTCTTGAATCCGACGCTTATTTTAACACTGCACTTCAGCAGGAACTGCTCAAGAAGCCGTTCGAATGTGCTGGCGTAGACGGCAAGTTCGACGTAATCGCTTCTGTTAAAGGCGGCGGAAAAGCCGGCCAGTGCGGTGCGGTGGTACATGCCGTAGCCCGCTCGCTCGCCGGTTCCGATGATGAGCTGAAAGACGTCCTGAAAAAGGCCGGCTTCCTGACACGTGATGCGCGTATGAAAGAACGTAAAAAACCGGGTCAGCCGGGTGCGCGTAAACGCTTCCAGTTCTCCAAACGTTAATCGTTACGAACTGCACGTTGCAAAAGCCTCCCGCTTCGGGGGGCTTTTTTTGTTTTCCAATGTTTGTAAAATCACTTTAATCCGTCTTCCAGTCATTGGAATCGAGGAGCGAGAATATGTTTTCAGAAATTCATATGCCGAAAGGATTTAAATGTGCCGGTATTTCGGCCGGTATCAAAGCGTCGGGCATCAAGGATATGGCGTTTATCTTCTCGGAGTTGCCGGCCGCCGCGGCCGGTGTTTTCACGACCAATCAGGTTTGTGCTGCACCGGTTAAAGTGTGCCGGGCTCACTTACAGCACGGCGTGGCCCGGGCGATTGTTATGAACAGCGGCATTGCCAATGCCTGCACCGGATCCGCCGGCATGGTAGCCGCAACAGATATGGCGGCCGAAACCGCCAAGGTGATCGGCTGTGAACCGCAGGAAATTTTTGTCTGCTCCACCGGAAAAATCGGCCCGCAGCTTCCGCTCGAAAAAATAATTGCAGGCATTGGAAAGCTGTTCGATGTCGCCCTCATTGAAAATGTGCAGGACACCGCTGAGGCCATGATGACCACCGACACACGACCGAAGGTTGCTGTGGAGGAACTGCATATTGAAGGCAAGTCGGTCCGGATTGTTGGTTTTGCTAAAGGGGCCGGCATGATCGAACCGAACATGGCCACGATGCTTTCCTATATCACCACTGATGCCGCTGTTGAACAGCACGCCCTGCAGGCGGCACTCAAAAGGGCGGTAGACTCCAGTTTTAACCGGATCTCAATTGACGGCGACCAGAGCACCAACGATACAGTGCTGGCGTTGGCGAACGGTGCGGCTGAGAACCGGCCGCTGGATGAAAGTTCCCATGACTGGGGTGTATTTTTCCAGGCATTGGAAAAAGTGTGTTTCGAACTGGCCATGATGATTGTGCACGATGGCGAGGGGGCCGATAAATTTGTGACGGTCAATGTGACAGGGGCGGCGTCTGCTGAAGATGCCGAGCTGGCTGCCCGTGCCGTAGCCAATTCCATGCTGAACAAAACTGCCTGGGCCGGCTGTTATCCCGACTGGGGGCGCATTATGGATGCGATCGGGTACTCCAAAGCCAGGGTAATCGAAGAGCAGGTGGATATCTTTTATGACGATACACAGGCGGTGGCCGGCGGTTGTTTGTCGGGCGTTGCACAAGAAGACTTGATTAAGGTGGTCTCGCAAACGGATTTTGCTATAAACATCAACCTGCACATCGGGGACGGGGAGGCCGTGGTTTACACCTGCAACTGCACCGAGGAATACGTGCGGATTAATTTTTAACGAGAAAAGTTTTAGCTCGTACTGCGTATTACGTATCGCTTGACGGAGCACTCGCTTCGCCACACCCATCATACGCAATACGCAATACGCAATACGCAATACGCAATACGCAATACGCAATACGCAATAGTTTGGGGAGAGTTGTTTTATGGACAAATTTATTGAAAAAGCCGCCGTGCTGACAGAAGCGCTTCCTTTCATTCAGCAGTTCCGCGGGGAAACCGTGGTGGTGAAACTGGGTGGAAGCATTATGGAGAGCGAAGAAGGCTACAGCCGAATCATGCAGGATATCGCTTTCATGGAATGTATCGGTATGTGCCCGGTCGTGGTGCATGGCGGCGGGAAAGCCATCTCTCGTTCGATGAAGGAGGCCGATATTGCGCCGAACTTTGTTCACGGGCTGCGCGTAACGGATGAGGCCACCATTCACGTGGTGGAAAAGGTGCTCAATCGGGAAGTGAACCCGCATCTGGTGGAAATCATTCAGCAGTATCACGGCAAGGCCCGCGGTATTCATGGCGAAGATATTCTGCACGTTGAAAAAATGGAGGGGCATGATCCGGTAACCGAGGATGCACTCGATTGGGGCTATGTCGGTAAAGTCATTTCGGTGGATACGGAGCCAATCATGGCGTATCTGAAATCGGAAATTGTGCCGGTCATCACACCGCTGGGAAAAGGGCCGGATGGGCACCTTTATAACATAAATGCCGACGATGCCGCCACGGCGGTTGCAGTGGCGCTCAAAGCCAGAAAACTTGTATTTCTTACGGATGTTCCCGGATTGTTGCTCGATCCCGAGGACAAAACATCGATCATTTCATCGCTGCATCTGAGCGAAGTGGATGAGCTGATTGAACGGGGAGTGATTGCCGGTGGTATGTTGCCGAAGATCAATGGAATGGTAGGTGCGGTTAAGTCGGGCATCAAAAAAGCCCATATCATCGATTCCTCGATGCCGCATTCGCTCCTGTTGGAGCTGTTTACCAGTGCGGGTGTGGGAACTGAAATAACTGAATAGTGTTAAGTTTTAAGTGATTAGGTTTTAGGTATTATGTATCGGTCATTTGAGGAATTGGAGGTTTGGCAACGCAGTTCGAGAATTGCAGTCAGAATCTATGAAATTACTCGAAGCGGCTTTGATGCAGGGCTGAAGAACCAAATGACGCGTGCAGCAGTTTCTATAGCCAGCAATATTGCAGAGGGGGCCGAAAGAAACTCAACAAAGGAGTTTTCTCGATTTCTCTATATTTCAAGGGGATCGGCTGCGGAGTTGAGAACGCAGGTATACATTGCCTATAAAGTTGGATTATTAGATCAGGTAACAAAATTGAAGTGGTTGAGGAATTAACTGAAATCTCTAAAATGTTATTTGGATTGGCTCAGTCTCTTAAAACTTAATCACGTAATAACTTAAAACTTGGTGGGGATACCATGAACACAGAAGAAATTGCACAATTACAACAGGATTATCTGATGCCGACCTATGCGCCGGGCATTGCGCTGGTGGAGGGGACGGGAACCTTCGTTTGGGATGCGGAGGGGAATGAGTATCTCGACTTCGTGTCGGGCATTGCTGTCACGAGCATTGGTCACTGCCATCCGAAAATGGTGCATGCTGTGCAGGATCAGGTGGGGACGCTGGTCCATGTTTCGAACCTCTATTTTAATGAAAAGCAGCCCGTGCTGGCAAAGGCACTGACCGATCGTTCCGGTTTGTCGGGGGCCAAATGTTTTTTCTGTAATTCGGGAGCAGAAGCCAATGAAGGCCTGATCAAGCTGGCGAGGCTTTGGGGCTCCACGCAGGGGAAATACGAAGTCATCACCATGCAGAAGTCTTTCCACGGGCGGACACTCGCCACGCTGACGGCGACCGGTCAGGATAAGGTAAAGACCGGCTTCGGCCCGTTGCCGGAAGGCTTTGTCTATGCCGAATTCAATAATATCGAGTCCGTTGAAAAAGCGGTAACCTCGAAAACGGCGGCGGTTTTGGTTGAAGCGCTGCAGGGCGAAGGCGGTGTTATTCCGGCCGAACCGGAGTTTCTTTCCGATCTTCGGAAGCTGTGCGACGAAAAAGGGATTCTGTTGCTTTGTGATGAAGTGCAGGCTGGCGTGGGACGGACCGGGAAATGGTTCGGATTCCAGAACTATGATGTTCAGCCGGATGCATTCTCGCTGGCAAAAGGTCTGGGCAACGGATTCCCGATCGGTGCAATCGTGGCCGGCGAAAAGTTGGCGAATGTTTTTCAGCCGGGCCATCATGCCACGACCTTCGGCGGTACGCCGCTGGCCTGCGCCGCCGCCCTGTCCGTGGTAGATGTGATCGAAGAGGAAGACTTACTCACGAACACGATGATGATGGGTGCTTATTTTGTGGAAGGGTTGTGCGATATCGCCGTGAAGCATAAGAAATGGATTTCCGGCGTTCGGGGACTCGGTCTGCTGCTTGGTCTGGTATTGGATGTGCCCGCCGCCCCCCTGCAGAAAAAATTGCAGGAAAAAGGCATGCTTGCGCTGGCCACAGCAGGTAATGTCCTGCGTTTATTACCTCCGTTGAATGTTAAGCAGGAGGAAGTTGATCAGGCACTCATGCTGATCGCCGAAGCATGCGTGGAACTCCACGAAGAATCGGCGGCACTTTCGCCGAATCCCTGCGAATGCGGGATGGGTAAATAGATTGAAGGTATGCCGAAGCTCTATGAATATTTCGGATTGGTAGTACTGTTCTATTCAAATGAACATGAGCCGGTGCACGTTCATGGACTTTATCAAGGCAGGGAGTGCCGCGCTGACTTCACAATTGTGAACGGAAAAGTGGGTCGACTATTTTTTGCTTCATAAAGCGATAAAGCCAGAGCGGATTGATCGGAGGCTTAAATGAGCATAACTGAAGGAATCGAGTTGAATATCATCGATGCTGTTTGGGTATCAGGTCTAAAATTGGATATCTCGTTTAGTGATGGAACTCAGCGGGAATTGGATTTTGAGCCGTTTCTCTCGCGATCTGATCAGCCAGGGATTCGGAAATATCTGGACGCCGAGCGATTCAAAGCTTTTGAAATTAGCTATGGAAACCTCGTCTGGAATGACTATGATCTCTGCTTTTCTATCGAAGACCTCTATTCGGGACAGCTGATTGCGCAAGAGGCATTCAATAGTAAGGTTGCAGAAGACGGTCCTGAATATGGACTGGAGAAATAATTTTTTAGATAAAGGAGATAAAGAAATGGCGTATGATTTAACCGGAAAAGTAAAACTGATCCAGGATGCCCAGACGTTCGGTAGCGGCTTCACCAAGCGTGAAATGGTGGTAGTTGTTGAAGATGGAAAGTATCCTCAGGAAATTAATCTGGAATTCGTTCAGGACAAGGTTAGCCTGCTGGACAACGTTCAGGTGGGCCAGGAAGTAACGGTCACCTTTGATATTCGCGGACGGGAATATAACGGCCGCTATTTCAACAACCTTCAGGGTTGGAAAATTCAGACCGGCGCTGCGGCTCCGGCTGCTGATGACAAACCGCCGGTTGCCGATAAAGATGTTCCGGCCGACTTCGACGAATACGAAGACGACATCCCGTTTTAATCAAAGTAGGACAGGCTTCCAGCCTGTCTGCAGCTGATAAGAATATTCTTTTAGGAGATTATATATGAAAGTGGTACTCGCTTATTCCGGCGGTCTCGACACCACCGTGTTGCTGACCTGGCTTCAGGAAAAATATAACGCAGAGGTCATCTGCTACTGCTCGAATGTCGGGCAGGAAGAGGAACTCGATGGCTTGGAAGAAAAGGCCCTCAAACATGGCGCGGTTAAGTGCTATGTGGACGACGTTCAGGAAGAGTTCGCTGCCGACTACATCTATCCGATGATGCAGGCCAACGCGATCTACGAGGGAACCTACCTGTTGGGTACCTCCATTGCGCGTCCGCTGATCGCCAAGCGCATGATCGATATTGCCAAAGCCGAAGGCGCCGAAGCCATCTGCCACGGTGCAACCGGCAAAGGCAACGACCAGGTTCGTTTCGAACTGACGGCCTATGCGCTGATGCCCGATGTGAAAGTGATCGCTCCATGGCGTATGCCGGAAGACTTCCCGTTTGAAGGTCGCACCGACATGATCAACTATCTGAAAGAGCGCGGCATTCCGACTGCCGTATCAGCGGCGAAGCCCTATTCGATGGACCGCAACATGCTGCACATCAGCTTCGAAGGCGGCATTCTGGAAGATCCGTGGAATGAACCCGATGAAGATATGTGGTGCATGACCAAGCCGTTGAGTCAGGCGGCGGACGAAGCAGAGAATGTTGAAATCAGCTTCGAAAAAGGAATTCCGGTTGCGGTCAACGGCGAAAAGCTGGGCGCTGCTGCGTTGCTGAAAAAGTTGAACGCTCTCGGTTGCGAGCATGCAGTCGGTCGTATCGACATTGTTGAAAACCGTTTCACCGGCATGAAAGACCGTGGCGTGTATGAAACTCCCGGCGGAACCATCCTGCAGCACGCACACCGTGCGCTGGAATCCATCTGCATGGACCGCGAGGTCATGCACATGCGCGACGGTTTCATCTCCAAGTATGCCACGCTGGTGTATAATGGCTTCTGGTTTGCTCCTGAGCGCGAAATGCTGCAGTCAGCCATCACCCAGAGTCAGGAAACGGTGACCGGCGACGTGCGCGTTAAGCTCTACAAGGGCGGCGTACACGTGAGTGGTCGACGTTCCCCTTATTCGCTCTACAGCCCCGAGCTGGTGAGTTTCGACGAAGCAGGTGGATACGACCAGTCCGACGCAACCGGCTTCATCAAACTCAACGCCCTGCGCCTGCGCGTGGGTGCAACGATGAAGGCTCAGACGAACGGATAACGTTTGTTTCCAGACATTGGAAAGGGTTCTTCCAACCATTGGAAGAGCCCTTTTTTGTGTTTACAAAGCATCGTACCCATTGATGTCGTCTCTCGCGACGAGGTTTATTAAGTATAGTAGGACAGCGCTTCCAGCCTGTCCCCGACGGATAAGGGTATCTATGCCAGTGCTGACAGGTTGGAAGCGCTGTCCTACTTTTTTCTGAGGTACTGCCGGAACTTAGGACGACTTGTTCGCCGTAGCTCAAAGAGCGAAGGAGGAAGTCCGTAGGTCCGGCATATGAATGCAATGCTCCTGCTCTAATTCCGCCTTGTTCGACTATCGCACATATGCCATATACAAACTATGAATGCGATGCGTAAGGCACACGAAAAACGAGCCAAAGCCCTCCAAAAACAGCCTATAAAAATGTTTCAGACGCGTTTGATGTGGAATACGCCCTTGCCAAGGAACCTCTTTCTTTACAACGTCTATACTGAGTATAAACAGGAGCTCATATGGATATAAAACCACACAACGAACGTCGGGAGTGCGAACTGGAAGTTGCCCTGCTGGAATCGAAACGTGATCTCGAATCCGGTTCGTTTTTCAGCGAGAGCGTAGCCGATCATATTCACCGGATCACCGACGAGTGTACGTAGAAATCAACTGGCGTGAAGAGCGCTCGAAAGGGAATAGATCCTTGTTTTAAGTTGAGGGCTGAAATGGGTGAGCGTGCGAATCGTTGAGCCGCATGGGGCTGCCTCGCAGCGCGTTCCGCCAAAGCGTACGGGCGGCGGAAAGGTCTCCTTCGTCAACCGTTTCCGCCCTACAAACAGAAAATTTTTTTAGTTTGTGTAGGGCGGGGGAACGCGATCATGGGACAACTTGTGCGGGGATGTTCGCTCGGAAAAGTAGGACAGTGCTTCCAGCCTGGTACTCTGACCCCGAGTGCCCCGAGTGCCGAGTGTTGGTTCTGTCAAAAAATCTATGAAAAGGATGAATGAGTCAGGGCTGATGGCGTTGTGTATTTCAGCCAGTGTGATGGCTACGGACATTATGGTGTCGATTGAATCGAACGGGGTATTGCGGGCGGAAGGGATGGAACCGGGGTCGACCTGTGACGTGGAGTGGACGCCAGATCTTCAAAGCAGTTTTAACACGAACAACCCGTCGTTCAGAGGACTGACTGTAGACAGCAACGGCACTATTCGTGTTCCTGTTCTGATGGACTCACCCTGCATGTTTTTTCGGGTGAAAGGAATGTCGGTGGTAGAAGCAACGGAAGGCATGGTGCAAATCCCAGCCGGAACACGGTGGTGCGAGCGGTGAGGCGGACAAGAATTGCCGGGGTGACGTCGGTCAGATTTTCCAATGGTTGGAGGTGATTGGGCCGGCGCAAAAACGACCGCCCATTGCTTTCGAAGCCCGACTTCCAACGTCTGGAATTATTCAGCTGCAGGCCGGAACAGAAACCCGGATTATATTCGACGGTCGTATTATCGGCGGACAGCGCGGCTATTCCATTAAACTCGACCATCCGCCCAAAGGATTCAGCACCGAGAAAAATGGATGGATCGGCAAACAGAAGCTCAAGGAAAAAGATAAAAACGGGAAAGACCGGTTTGAGAAAAATAAGGCTGCCGGAGGCATTGTGATTACCGTGGACGAATCTGTCGCTCCCGGCACACAGCTCAGTCTGGTGGTCGCCGCAGAAGTACGAAGCGGAAAAGATAAAATCTACTATCCCGCCCCGGCCATCACTCATCAAAGTGATCAAAAAGAAAAACTAATCGAATGCTCATTTAGCATTAATCGGTTGGTAGCGGTCAACGATCATGAATCTTCCCAATTATTAAACAGGGAGATTTACCATGATAAAAAATATACTCACAACCATGAGCGTTGCTGTTGTTGCAACGTGTGCAATGAATGCCTCAGCCCTCAATATCGTTCTCACAAATGATGACGGCTATGAAACTGAAAACATCCAGGCCCTATACTCCGCACTGACCAATGCAGGGCACGATGTCATCATGAGCGCACCGAAAGGCGCGCAAAGTGGAACCTCAGGAATGATCGAATTTCTGGCCCCGGTTGAAGTCGGAGAAACCAATGGGCAATACTATGTGGATTCCACACCTGCCGCATCCGTGCTTTACGGTATTGACGTGTTGGCGATGAATAAGTGGGGCGCATTCCCGGACCTCGTGCTTTCCGGGCCCAATGAAGGTAATAATATTGGTCTGGTCACGCCGCATTCCGGAACGATTGGTGCGGCCGTTGCCGCCATCAACAAAGGCATCCCAACCATTGCCCTCAGTGCAGAAGGGGCAGATGAATATGCTGCCGAAGTTGTGGCTGAGCTGACCGTTCAACTGGTTGCTTCCTTGGACGAAGGCAGAGGTCCGCTTCTTCCTCCGAATACCGGGCTGAATGTGAATATGCCGGCCATTGCGGAAGGACAGACCACTGACGATTTCAGCTTCGAAATGACAAAAATCGGCACGGCTGCACCCTTTGGGCTGCAGTTTTCGGATGATCTTTCCATGGACCCCGTTGTCTATTACTACCTCGTGATTGAAGGCGGAATGCCGGAAGACTATTTCTTCCAGGTTTATGGAGGAAAAGCCGGTGTTGCCATTGCTTCGCCCTACACCATGGGTGGCTATCCGGAAGATCGGAATAAAAGTTCTGAAGGCAATGTGTTTGAGGATGGCGACAAAGTCACGGTCAGCGTGATCGAAGGAACCTATCAGGCGGACAGCCGCAAAGAAGCACTGGTGAAAGGCAAATTGATGAAAATGTCGAAAGGCAAAAAACACTGCCGCAGATAGGTCGGATTTATCTGATTTAACAATCAAGCCTCTCTGGATTTCCGGCGGGGCTTTTTGGTGTGTACAGGAAGGTGGTTAAGCACAGGTCGAGGTCGGCCATCTCCCTGAGCTTGTAGACGAATGGATGAGGTTCTCAGACATTGGAACGATTCAAAATCAGATTTTATATTAAGCTCAAGACGGTCAAAGTGAATGAAGATATGTAAGACTCGTTTTCTCCATTGCCACTATAGCGCGGCCTGGTGCTCTGATCCCGCCCGCTTGGTGGTTTCCGCAGAAGTACGGAGTGGAAAAGATAAAACCTACTATCCCGCCCCCGCCATCCCTATCAAAGTAATCCGTAAGAAATAGTACCCATCACAATGCTGGAGGGACAACGTCCTCGTTGTCCGCAGCCGCCGCCGAGGACGGCAGCCCTCCACTATTGGGCCTTCTTCTTTAGCGCTTTTCTGGCGATTGGCGGAAGGGAGGAGGATGTCCATCAGATCTCCCTGAGACTTCCTTGGGGCGGTTTAGTGTTTACATTAATACTTATTAAAGTACTCTAAAGCACATTGTTAAGGAGGTTTTATGACTGCAATAACGGCAAATGATCTTAAGAAACAGGGCGTTTCGTTGCTTGATCCGATTTTGAAAGACGAGCAGGAAGCGGTGATTACCGTGCGTGGAAAACGGAAGTATGTCGTAATGGATATGGAGGCTTACAACCACCTCCGCGAGTGCGAACTAGATGCCGCGCTCATGGAATCGAAACGTGATTTAGAAACGGGAAAGTTTGTTTCTGAAAGCGTGGCCGATCATATCCGCCGGATTACCGATGACCTATAAAATCATCTTTACCGAGAGCTACTCCAAACGCGCGCGCAAATTCCTGAAGAAGCATCCGGATGTATTGAAGCAATACGAAAAAACACTCGCGCTCTTAGAATTGAATCCGCAACACCCATCGCTACGGTTACATCAACTCAAAGGGAAACTCTCCGACCTCCATTCGGTATCCATCAACATCAGCTATCGCATCACCATTACATTCCTGATCACCGAAAAAACCATCGTGCCCATCGATGTCGGCTCGCGTGACGAGGTGTATTAGGCTCATCGATGATCACCAAACTCATTTTCATCGCCTGCGAAATCCGGCTGAATAGATTGTCAAAGAACAGGTTGTTTTTTATGCTGTTTCCCTCTTTATCAACCTTAGGAAAACATGCGTATGAAGAAGACCAGCCCGGTAAAAAAGAAAGCCGCAGCGAAAAACACGAAATCCTTCGAGGAATCCCTTTGGGAAACCGCGACGAAGCTGCGGGGCAGTGTGGAGTCGTCGGAATATAAGCATGTGGTACTGAGTCTGATCTTCCTGAAGTTTGTTTCGGATAAGTTTGAGGAACGGCGCGCGGAGCTGATGGCCGAGGGGCAGGAACAATATGCCGATATGGTGGAGTTCTACACCATGAAGAATGTGTTCTATCTGCCGGAAAGTTCCCGCTGGTCCTACATTCAGCAGCACGCCAAGCAGGGCGACATCGCCATTAAGATCGACTCCGCGCTGAAGGATGTGGAGAAGAGCAATGCCTCGCTGAAGGGCGCGCTGCCGGATAACTATTTCTCCCGCCTCGGCCTCGATGGCAGTAAGCTGGCCGCTTTGATCGATGCGATCAACAATATCGACACGGTGGCCGACAACGAAGAAGACACTGTGGGCCGCGTCTATGAGTACTTTCTGGGAAAGTTCGCCGCCTCGGAAGGAAAGCTCGGCGGCGAGTTCTATACGCCCAAGAGCGTGGTGAACCTGATTGCGGAAATGATCGAACCCTACAAAGGCAAGATCTACGACCCCTGCTGCGGATCGGGCGGCATGTTCGTGCAGTCGCTCAAATTTGTGCAGAGCCACCACGGCAACACCAAAGACATCTCGGTCTATGGCCAGGAGTTCACCGCCACCACCTACAAGCTGGCCAAGATGAACCTCGCGGTGCGCGGGCTTTCGGCCAATCTCGGTGAAGTTCCCGCCGATACTTTCTTTAAGGATCAGCACCCCGACTTGAAAGCCGACTACATCATGGCCAATCCACCCTTCAACCTGAAGGACTGGCGGGGCGCTGACGAACTCGTCCACGACTCACGTTGGAGCGGCTACGAAACTCCGCCCACCGGCAATGCCAACTATGCCTGGATCCTGCACATGGTCAGCAAACTCTCTGAACACGGCGTCGCGGGCTTTGTGCTGGCCAACGGCTCCATGAGCACCAACACCACCGGCGAAGGGCAGATCCGCCAGAAGTTGGTCGAGAACGACCTCGTCGACTGCATGATTGCCCTCCCTGGCCAGTTGTTTTACACGACGCAAATCCCGGTCTGCCTTTGGTTTTTGGCCAAAGACAAGTCCGGTAGGGACGGCTCTCCGAGCGGTCCGCCCATGCGCGACCGCCGCGGCGAAACCCTTTTCATCGATGCCCGCAAGATCGGCTCCATGATCAGCCGCACGCAAAAAGAACTCGATGTGGACGACATCGCAAACATTGCGGCCACTTATCACAGTTGGAGATCCGACCTCTCTTCAAACTCCAAACACCAAACTTCAAACCTGTCGGCGTATGCCGACATCCCCGGCTACTGCAAATCCGCCAAGCTCGAAGATATGCGCAAGCACGACTATGTGCTCACGCCCGGACGCTACGTCGGTGCGGCACCTCTCGAAGACGACGGCATCCCCTTCGAAACCAAAATGACTGAAATGAGCCAGACGCTTTATGCTCAGATGGAAGAATCCGCCAAGCTCGACGATGTAATCCGCCAGAATTTGAAGGGGTTGGGTTATGGCGAATGAATGGCCCATAGCCTCTCTTGGGGAATTGTTTAATATAACCTCTAGCAAGCGTATATTTGCTGCAGATTATTGTGAATCCGGTGTTCCGTTTTACAGGTCTAAAGAGATCATTGAGAAAGCAAAAGGAAACGCAATTTCCACAGAGCTCTTTATTTCTAGAGAAAAATTCGATGGCATAAGAAATAAATTTGGGGCACCCAAAGCAAATGACATTCTTCTGACCTCGGTTGGTACTTTGGGAGTCCCTTATTTGGTCTGCCCTGATGAAGAGTTCTATTTTAAGGACGGAAACTTAACTTGGTTGCAGACCTCTGATTCCGATGTGTGTCCGAGGTTCGTTTATCTATGGCTCCGATCGAACATCGCAAAAAGAGCGATTGACGAGGTAACTATCGGCAGCACTCAACAAGCACTTACGATTGTTGCTTTGAAGTCCTTGGAGCTGAGGCTCCCACCACTCCCCGAGCAAAAAGCGATTGCTCATATTTTGGGATCATTGGATGACAAGATAGAGTTGAACCGGCGGATGAATGAAACGCTGGAAGGGATGGCGCAGGCGCTCTTCAAAAGCTGGTTTGTGGACTTTGATCCCGTGATCGATAACGCCCTCGAAGCCGGAAACCCCATCCCAGCAGCATTTGCCGCCCGCGCCGAAACCCGCCGCAAAGCCCTCGCCGATGGCACGGCCAACCGCGAAACCGCGGCAACCTTCCCCGCCGCCTTTCAGGAAACCGATGAAATGGGCAGTATCCCCGAGGGGTGGGAGGTCCAATCAATTGCGCATGTTGCTGAAAAAATTGCTATGGGACCATTCGGATCAAGAATCACTCGTAATAATTTTGTAGAGCACGGTGTGCCAGTTATTCGAGGGGGGAATCTAACTAGCGGTTTTGTTGATAGGAATTTTGTGTATCTAACTGAGGAGAAAGCTACCGAGTTGAAAAGTTCCAATGCTTTTTCCGGAGATATTATATTCACTCATCGAGGTACAATTGGACAGGTTGGCATTATCCCACGTGCCTCTATTTATCCACGCTATGTTGTTTCGCAAAGTCAGATGTTTTTACGAATAAATTCAGAAATTATCTCAGCGGAATTTGCATTCAGATACTTCAAATCTGGATCTGGAATGGAACGGCTGTTGGGTTATGCAAGCCAGGTTGGTGTTCCTGCGATAGCGAGGCCAACAACTAGCCTGAAATCGCTTCCGATTCTTGTGCCTGACAAAACAATCGTAAGCACTTTTGACGAAATCAATAGATCGTATGTCAACAAGACAAACGCTAACAAAAATCAGAACGAAAACCTTTCCAAACTCCGCGACACCCTTCTTCCGAAACTGATCTCCGGCGAGCTGCGAATTGAGGATGCGGAGAAAATTGTAAAAGGTGAGGGGTAAAGTGAAAAGGGACCTGCCAGAACGAACAAAAGAATTGGGCCGGGGTCAGTCCTATGAAATGATGTTTTTTTCCGCGTTTGGAAAAAAGGTCGGAAGAATTTCCGATGATTGGATCAGGGGTCAGTCCGGAATGGCACTTCCTTAAGGGCTCCTTCCATACAAAAAACCCCCGTAGATTCGGTAAAAATAAGTGACTTTAACTTGAATTATCTTGGTGTATACA
>JAROBA010000047.1 GCA_029432815.1 Pontiellaceae bacterium B1224
TCACGGCTCACGGCTCACGGCTCACGGCTCACGGCTCACGGCTCACGGCTCACGGCTCACGGCTCACGGCTCACGGCTCACGGCTCACGGCTCACCTGCTTATTCGTTTTAAACTTGGCTTGAGATATGCGTGCTAAACTGTAGATTCCTTGGCATGGCACATCAAGGACTAGCTTTAAGTCAGGAAATGAAGATGCAGCAGGTACTTGCTCCGCATCTTTTCCAATCATTGGAAATCCTGCAAATGCCCCTTCTCGATCTTCAGCAGATGATCAAGCAGGAGCTTTCTGAAAACCCCACGCTTGAAGCGACTCAGGAGCAGGCCGATGCTCAGATTGAGATCGAGCAGGGGACCAAGGATGTGGACAGCGAACAGTTTGATAACGAACTCGAGAAGCTGGCAGCTCTTGGGGAAGAATTTGACAGTTATCAGGATCGCGGGCAGGTCTCGGGCGGGTCCGATGCGGAAGAGAAATATCAGTATATGATGGATTCGCTTTCCGAAGCCTCATCATTGCACGACCAGCTGTTGGATCAGCTTTCACTTTCCGGGCTGAATGATTATGAAAAGAAAATTGCAGAAATCGTAATCGGAAATATTGATGATGACGGGTATCTCCAGCTGGATGTTGAAGATCTGCTGGCGCTGCCTAATTTTCCGGCGGAAACACTGGATAAAATCCTGACCACGATTCACGATTTTGATCCGCCCGGTGTCGGTGCGCGAGATCTTCGCGAATGCTTACTCCTCCAGCTTAAGCGGCAGGGTCGTGAGGATTCGCAGGAATACCAGATGGTTGATCTGCACCTCGACTTAGTTGGGCGGCATAAATACGAAGAGATTGCCCGGGCAATGGGGCTTACGGTTGACCGGGTTAAAGAGCTGGCAAAATCGGTGGGAAAGCTGGATCCGAAGCCGGGCCGTAACTTTTCTGAAGAACGCATTGAATATGTAACACCGGAAATCATCGTAGAGTTTAAAGACGGTGAATACGTCATCACCCAGAACAAAAAGCCTTATCCGAGTCTATTTATCAGCCAGAAATATCTTCAGATGCTGAAAGATCCGAAAACGACCAAAGAGGTCAAAACGTATATCCGTGAAAAGATTGCCAAGTCGAAACAGTTTATTCAGAGCATTGACCAGCGCATGGATACGATCTATCGCATTGCCGTTGAAATTGTGCGCATTCAGCGTGATTACTTTGATCATGGCGTTTCAAAGTTAAAGCCGTTGAATATGAAAACGGTTGCTGAATTATTAGAAGTGCACGAGACGACGATCAGTCGGGCAACGGCCGGGAAATATATGCAAACCCCCCGCGGGCTTCTGAGTATGAAGTATTTCTTTAAGCCGGGAGTTATGACCTCTAGCGGTGAAGCAATTTCTAATGAGAGTGTGAAAGCGGCTTTGGCCGATATTGTTCGGGGTGAGGATAAGAAAAAACCATTTTCCGATGCGAAACTAGTAAAGATTCTTGATGAGCAGGGGATTAAGATTGCCCGCCGTACGGTGGCTAAATATCGAGATCAGCTCCGTATTCTTCCTTCGCACCTCCGCAAACAGCATTAGCGGGTGACAGGTGACGATTAATCCGTGATTTTGTTGACGAGCTTCCTGAGTTTGAAGAAATCCTCACGCCTCACGCCTCACGCCTCACGCCTCACGCCTCACGCCTCACGCCTCACGCCTCACGCTTGCACAAAAAAACGCGAGCGCCATGGCTGACTCGCGTTGAGCATTCTTCAGTGGCGTTGCTTTACGCCTCTTTTGCCTTTTTTTTCAGGTTGCGCAGTCCGGTCTGGGCAATCATAAGCAGGTTGCTGGTGGTCCAGTAGAGTACGAGACCGGAGGGCATGGTGTAGAAGAAGAACAGCATCATGATCGGCATCATGAACATCATCATTTTCTGCTGCTGGGCCTGTTCGGGCGTTGCGGCAACGCCGGGCGAGCTGAGCTTCTGCTGCCAGATCATAGAGGCCGACATCAGTAGCGGCAGAATGTTGAGTGCATCCCAGCCAACAATCGGAATCTTGAAGGCTCCGGCAAACAGGTTTTCCGGCTGACTGAGGTCGGCAATCCAGAGGAATCCGGAATAACGCAGTTCAATCGCATTCCGCAGAACGGTGAAGAGCGCAATGAAGACAGGAATCTGGACAAACATCGGCAGGCAGCCCCCCATCGGGTTTACCTTGTTTTCCTTGTAGAATTTCATTACTTCCTGTTGAGCACGCTGTGGGTCCTTTTTATATTTTTCCTGCAGAGCTTTAATCTGCGGCTGGACTTCCTGCATGCGCTTCATGCTTTCCGTGCTCTTATGGGTCAGCGGCCAGAAAAGAATTCGAATTAAGACGGTCAGCAGGATGATGGCAACGCCGTAGTTATGGAATACACTATAGAAGATGTTCAGCGTCCAGAGCAGTGCGCGGCGGGATGGTTCCATCAGCCAGTTCATCCAGGAGAAGAAGCCCGTGGTTTCAAATTCCATGACCTTTTCAAAGCTGTTTCCGGATTCCTTCAGGATGGAATAGTTTTTCGGCCCGATGAAGTAGGTGTATTCGACGTTCTTTGTTTCGCCCGCATTCAGAGCAACTGGTTTGAAATCCAGCACTGCGGTGATGGTTTCCGGCAGGACCGCTTTTTCATTTACGTCTCGGGTGGACAGCAGGGCCATAGTGGCCGAGTCATCTTTTGGGCTGATGATCTGTACGAAGAATTTATTTTTTGCGGAAATCCAGTTGATCTGCTGGTTGGACATGCCTTCCGGAATCACATCGATTGAGGCCGCTTTGTCGGCCTCTTTATACAGTTTGCTGAGCTTTTTCCCCCAGTAGTTGAGCTCATTGCCCACGGTGTAGGAATCAACACCCAGGATGCTGATTCCCTTGGTTGCTTTCATGTCGGCAGGATTTTCCATCGTGCCGGAAAGAAGTCGGACGGCGGGAAGATTCCAGGGATTGGATGAGTTGTTGACGAAGCGGTCGTTAATGGTCAGCAAATAGTTGTCGCTAATGGTCAAGGTTCGTTCAAAAACAACGCCGGAGTTCCATGTCTTGGAAAATACGACGGATTTTCCGTCAGCGGATTTCTCAATGTTCAGCGATTCTCTGGCGCTGATGCCGGCCAGTCCCTGGTATGCGAGGGCGGCGGAATTGGAAAAATCGAGCACGACCGGTCCGCTGTCTTTTTCATTATATTCCGGATATTGGGAAAGAGTGGCCGATTTAATGCCGCCGCCCAGCGAGGTCAGCTCAATTTTAAGAAGATCATTTTCGAGCACCTTTACAATCTCATCGGCAGGAACTGCTGTGTCGATGACGGTAGGCACGGAAGTTTCTGCAGTCGGCTTTGCTTCTGAAAGGGCGGCATCTGCCACGCTGCCTGTTTCTGGAAATTCTTCGGCAGGCTGTTCCACTGCAACGGGGGATTGGGCCGGAAAAAACTTGGAAAGTACGGTACGGTCGAAGATCAACCACAGCGGAATGAGCAGGGCGAGAATGATGACGGGTACTAGATCTTTTTTATTCATATGAATATCTCTCTCTGAAAATTATTTTTTCCGCTCAGGAACGGGATCAACTCCGCCCGGATGGAATGGATGACATTTGCTAATTCTTTTCACCCCGAGCCAAAGACCGCAAACCATACCATGTTGCCGAAGGGCTTCAATGCAATAGTTCGAGCAGGTTGGGTGGAAACGGCAGCGCTGGCCCAGGTAGGGACTGATGATTTTCTGATACCCTTTAATCAGAAAAATTCCGGCTTTTGCCGGAAGATCAATAATTCTGTTTCCAGTCATTGGAAAGTCCGAATTCCTGTTTCGCTTTTTCAAGATTATCTTCGGTGATGATTCCTGCCTTGGTGGCCAGTTTCAGCAGCTCGCTCAGCACCTCTTTCCAATCGCTGGAAAGAATGCTGCGCCGTCCCACTAGAATGACATCGAAGTCTCCGTGGAAGTAGGGGCGCAGATGCCGGTAGGCCTCGCGTAATCGGCGGCGCGCAAAATTCCGTTTATTGGCTCGGAGGTGAACTTTCTTGCTGGTAACGAGGCCGATGCGAAGCGCAGCACCTTCGCCTTCTCTCAGCCATAAAATCATAAAGCGCCCGACCCATTTCTTCTTCTGGGAAAAGGTTTCCGAGAAGAGGGAAGAACGGGTGAGGCGCTGTTGCTTGGATAAACAACGATCAAGCCCGCTGGTCGGCGGGCTTGAGTCGATCGAACAATCCGACTCCCTCTGTTGGGGCTTCGGCATGGTATGTTTCCAATTAAACTGCGGTGAGACGCTTGCGGCCTTTCTGGCGGCGGCGTTTCAGGATGGCACGTCCATCAGCAGTGGCCATACGTTTGCGGAATCCGCACTTGCGGGCACGCTTGATTTTCGAAGGGTTGTATGTGCGTTTCATCGTCTAAAGTTCCTTTGTGTTCTAAAAAGCAGGCTAAACTACCAATATATCGGCGGTTGTCAAATGCATTTGAGTGCGAAAAATGCGGATGAAAAGTGACGGATGAAACGTGAGTTTCGTGAAAAGTGACGATTGAGTCGTGATTCCTGTTGACTGCCTCACGCCTCATTTCCCCGTTGCAATGAAAGTTAATCTCCTTCATCCTGCGCGACTATGAAAAAAGAAATCAATCTCAGCGGGGGCATCGATCTGGATGCTGTAGTCGAAACTTCCGGGAAGCGTATCGATGGCCGCACGGCCGATGAGCTGCGTCCGGTTAAATTTACGAAGAATTATATTACTTCAGCCAAGGGCTCTGTTTTGATCGAAATGGGGAATACCCGGGTGATCTGTACGGCCAGTGTGGACGAAAATGTGCCGGGCTGGATGCGTTTCCAGAAAGTGCCGGGCGGATGGGTGACTGCTGAATACAGCATGTTGCCCGGGGCCACGCAGGATCGTACCCAGCGCGAAGCCACTAAAGGAAAGATCGGCGGGCGCACGATGGAAATTCAACGCCTGATCGGCCGCTCTCTCCGTGCAGTGGTGAACCTGAAAAAACTAGGGCGGCGGCAGATTTATCTCGATTGCGATGTCATCCAGGCTGATGGCGGAACGCGAACGGCCTCCATCACGGGTGCGTATGTTGCGCTCAAGCTGGCCATCAAGCGGCTGATGGATGAGGGGCTGCTGAAGGAAGATCCTGTAATTGAAGGGCTCGCGGCGATCAGCTGCGGCATTAATAAGGAAGTCCCGATTCTGGACCTTTGTTATCTGGAAGATTCCGCCGCCGAGGTGGATGCCAACTTCGTTATGACCGAATCCGGAAAAATTATTGAAGTGCAGGGCACCGCCGAGGGCGCGCCTTTCAGCAAGGATGAGTTGATGGAAATGATGACGTTGGCCGAAAAGGGAATCAGTGAATTGGTTAAGCTTCAGAAAGAAGTTATTGGCTGATTTCCAAGGTCTGGAATTTACACGCGCATCATATTTAGATACGAAAGATACAGATTAACGAAATGAGGTTTTTTGATGAAAGTTTTGATCGCTTATTCCAGTAGGACCGGCAATACAAAAAAACTGGCTCAAGCCATTCATCTGGCATTGCCGAATGCGGATCTGTGTCCAATGGGCAGTGTTCCGAATCCATCCAAATATGATCTGGTTTTTGCCGGGTTCTGGGTGGAAGCGGGGAATGCCTGTTCCGACGCCCGGAAATGTCTGAAACGTCTGGGCGGCCTGCCGGTGGCTCTCTTTGCAACGCTTGGCGCCTATCCGGACAGCCAGCATGCGGCCGACAGCCTGAAGGCAGCCGCCAACGAAATCCCAGACGGTAAGGTGGTGGATACCTTTATCTGTCAGGGTGCCATTGATCCGAATATGATCGAATGGATGGAGCAGCTTCCGCAGGAGGCGGATAATGCACCGACTGAATCGCGTCGTAAGCTTTGGGATGATGGCGCATCGCATCCGGATGAAAATGATCTGGAAGCCGTGGCGGACTGGGCCCTGTCTGTGCTCGAAAAGCAATCGGCTTCGGCATAGTTTTCCAGACATTGGAAAAGAAAAAGGCGCGAACCTCATGGGTGCGCGCCTTTTTTTTCTTCCAGTGCTTGGAAGTTTACATGTTTCCAACCACTGCGTCGGCAAACTCGGAGCAGGTCAGCAGGGTGGCATCTTCCATCATGTGAGCAAAATCGCCGGTGACGGTTTTGTTCTGGATGGTTTTATCCACGGCATTAATGACGAGATCAGCCGCTTCGGTCCAGGGCAGATAGCGCAGCAGCATTTCGCCCGAAAGAACCAGTGAGCAGGGGTTAACCTTATTCTGTCCGGCAATGTCGGGGGCGGTCCCGTGGGTGGCTTCAAACACCGCTTTCCCGTCTTTATAATTAATGTTGGCACCGGGGGAGATGCCAATGCCGCCCACGCAGGCCGCTAAGGCGTCCGAGGCGTAGTCTCCATTCAGATTGAGCGTGGCAATGACGTCATAATCTTCAGGCTTGAGCAGAATATTCTGCAGGAAGGCATCGCAGATGCAGTCTTTCACGATGATGTCTTCGCCGGTATGGGGGTTCTTGAGTTTGTAAACCCGTTCCGTTCCGTGATAAATCGCGCCGAACTCTTCTTCCGCCAGTTCCAGCCCCCATTTAAGGAAGGCCCCTTCGGTGAATTTCATGATGTTGCCTTTGTGCACAATCGTGACCGATTTCCGGTGGTTGTGAATGGCGTATTCGATGGCGGCACGGATCAGGCGCTGAGAGCCGCTTTTGGAAACAGGTTTAATTCCAATTCCAGAATCTTCCGGGAAACGGATATTGGTGACGCCCATTTCGTTCTGCAGGAAATTAATGACCTTGGAGACTTCGTCAGAGCCTTCCGCCCATTCGATTCCGGCATAGATGTCTTCCGAGTTTTCACGGAAAACGACCATATCGACCTGATCGGGATTCTTGACCGGGGAGGGAACGCCGTGGAACCATTTTACGGGACGCTGGCAAACGTAGAGGTCGAGCTCCTGACGAAGGGTCACGTTCAGGCTACGGCGTCCGCCGCCTGTCGGGGTGGTGAGCGGCCCTTTGATTGCCACGCAATATTCTTCAATCGCGGTCAGCGTTTCCTGCGGAAGCCAGGTGTCTTCACCGTAAACGGCATTGGCTTTTTCGCCGGCGTACACTTCCATCCATTGGATCTTTTTAGTGTCGCCGTACGCTTTTTCAACCGCAGCATCCACAATTTTAATCATGGCGGCTGTAATTTCCGGTCCAACGCCGTCGCCTTCAATAAAAGGAATAACGGGGTTGTCTGGAACGTTCAGGTGCCCGTATTCGAGCATCGTGATTTTTTCGCCGGTTGCAGGAGTTTCAATCTTGTCGTAGCTCATGGAAAATTCCTCAAATTTGTGTGCTTTGAATTCGAATGGAATAAATATGATAATATTTTAAATGTAAAGCGGAGGAGGTGTAAATCTTTCACCGAGGATAAAAAATAAATCGGGTTGATGAGGTTAGATTTTAATGTTCAGACGGGGAAGATAGAGGCGTTGTCGAGTTGTTTCGCCGGGGAGCAGGTTCAGTTTTCGCCATGGGAGCTCGGCCCGGTCGGTCTTTGGAGTATCGGCGATCTTCAGCGCTGTTCCGGTGCAGACCTTGTGTTTACCAAAGCGGGCGTTTATTTCGTCGATAGTACGTGAAAGCGTCTCCAGTTTATCGATCCGCAACCGGTCATCAAAAAGGTCGAACTGTGTGCTTTCCGAAGTTTCGAGGCGGGTCAGCCAGATTTGGGTGGTGCGGTATTCATAGCCGGATCGGAAGATTTTACCGAAAAGCTTCTTAACGAGTGGAAGCACCTCCTGCGTGGAATCGGTGGCGCGGTTGAGCTGGGCTCCAAGGCCGAACTGCTCGTAGTTTTTAAGGCGCAGAGCAATGTAGACCTCTTTGGTGCGCTGTTTATGCCGCCGCAACCGGATGAAAGCCGATTCCACATTGCGGACGAGTTTGGCATACACAAAATCCCGATCGGTGGAGGGCGTGGTGAAGGTTTTGCCTTTGCCGATACTTACGTTGGCCGGTTTGGGGTTGGGGGTGACCGGTAGCAGGTTGACGCCGCGTAGCTCGTGCCAGATTTCCAGGCCCGGTTTGCCGAGGAGCTTTTGAGCCCACTTTTCCGGCCGCTGGACAAAGTCGTATGCGGTCTGGAGTCCGTGCTTTCGGAGCAGTTGAACGGTGTTGGGGCCGAAGCCCCATACTTCGTTCAGCGGAATGCGTTGAAGGAAGAGGTGAATATGTCGGCCGCGCACGCAGGTTATTCCATGCGGCTTCCGATAGTCGGAAGCAATTTTGCAGAGTCCTTTTGAAAGGCTGAGCCCGATCGAGACCGTGAGATCGAGTTCCTTATGGATGGTTTCCTGAATTTTTTTGGCAATGTCGAGGTAGGACATGTGGTGGAGGCGGCGCAGGCCGGTGATGTCGGCGAAGCCCTCGTCGATCGAGTATTCCTCTACGACCGGAGTGAAGCGCCGCATGATCTCGAACATGCGTTTGGAATAGATGCTGTAGCTCTCATAGTCGCTGGGCAACACGACGAGCTCGGGGCATTTCTTGCGAGCTTCCCAAAGGCCGACGCCGCGTTTGATGCCGAGGGCTTTGGCTTCGTAGCTGGCGCAGGCAATAATGCCGCGCTCTTTGCCGCTGACCACAGGCAGGCCTTGAAGGTGCGGGTGCATCGCCTGTTCCACGGAGGTGAAAAATGCATCGCCATCCACGTGCAGAATCGCCTGCGGGAAGGAGATGTTCAGAATGGGTTTTTCGTTGGTCATCGTCGGTTGTCCGCAGATGACTTCTTTATATTAGACCATTGCTACGGTTTCTTTTGCCCGCAGATGACGCGGATTAACGCAGATCCATTCCGGCAGGAAATATTCATTTAATTATCTGCGTCCATCTGTGTGATCTGCGGGCCAATATTCTATTTCTGAGGTTTCTTTTTGCTGTTTGCGATGCGTTCGTATTCGAGTTTTGGGAAGTGCCCGAAGTTTATCAACATGCCAACCTCGATGCCGGAGGCATTCAGGTAGTTGAGTAGCTGTGCCCGGTGATCGTTGCGGAGCTCTCTTGTTGCCTTAATTTCGACGACTACTTTTTCAAAGCAGATAAAGTCGGGCTCGTAGGTTTGTTTGAGGGGATGGTCCTTGTAGTCCAGTTTGAGTGGAAGCTTGGCTCGAAAGGGAATGCTTTGAAATCCAAGTTCGAGTTCAAGGCATTCCTGATAGACGGCTTCGAGAAAGCCGCAGCCCTTTTCATTGTAGACCTCAAAACAAGCCCCAAGGATTTGGTAGGTCTCATTCTTGTGTTTAAACTCTTCCATTTCATCCTCCTTAAGTTTGCCCGCAGATCACGCAGATAGACGCGGATCGGGAACAGGTGAAGTTTTAGATGAAAACAATCTGCGGGCAGTGATTTAGTTATTTTTGAGTAGAGAAAAAATCTGCGTCAATCTGTGTGATCTGCGGGCTGACATATAGTCGAGCTGGAGGGGATAGCTGGACTGGAAGGGGACGGTGCGGAGGCCTTGTTCGGCTTCGCGGTATTTCCAATCATTGGAGCTGCGCTGAGCGTTGCGGTCGCCGAAATGGGCTTCGAGACAGTGGTGGAGGGAATTATAGGCGGGGTGTTTGATGGCTCTCATGGTTTTCTCCTTATAAAAATCAGGTGTTGTATTTGCGGACAACGGCTTTGACGATGCCGCCGATGGAAAGGGAGCGCTCGGGGCGCATGCGGGTGAATTTGGCATTGGCGGGATCGAGATAGACGCCGGTTGCATCTTTGCCGAAATATTTCAGGGTCCATTCGCCGTCGATCTGGGCCACGACAATATCGTTCTGTTTCGGGACGCCGCCTTTTTCCACCAGCACGAGATCGCCGGGCTGGATGCCGGCTTCGATCATCGATTCGCCACTGACGGTCAGCAGGTAGGTGGCTTCCGGTCGGCGGACGAGGTATTGGTCCAGGTTAATGGTATCCACCAATTCTTCTTCGGCGGGTGAGGGGAAGCCGGCCTGTACGGAGCCGAGCAGTTTGGTGGAGCCGGTGATTTTGGTGGTGAACAGAATGCTGTTGTTGCTGCCGCGGTCGAGATAGCCCAGATCCAGCAGTTTGTTGACCGGGCCGTAGACCGCATTCTTGGATTTATAACCGAACAGGTCAGCCATTTCGGCATAGCTCGGGGCACGCCCCTCGGCTTCGTGGAAGGAGCGGAGCTGCTCGATTTTTTCAGCTAGATTAATTTTTCGCGGCATAGTGGATAATTCGTAATGAGTAATGCGTAAGTCATTTCCAATGTCTGGAAACGGATATAACTGAACGATCGTACATAAACAAGGGTAAAAGTTTTTCAATGTGTGGAAAGTGCGGTTTTTATTGAGGTTTAGGCCGGAGAGGGGACTGTTTTTTACTTTTGTGGATGGTGCTATATGGTAGGGATTGTGCCAATGAGGGTAAATCGTATCAGTAGAGTTGAATGGAGTGGGCTTTATGCCATTTGGCGGCGAGCTCGGTACGGTGGTGCACTTCCAGGGTTTGGAAAATATTTTCCAGGTGTTTCTGCACCGTTCGTTTTGAGATATGCAGTTCGTCGGCAATCTGCTGGTTGTCCATGCCGTCGGCTACCCGTTCGATGACTTCCTGTTGGCGCGCGGGCAGGGCATCAAGCGCTTGTCTGAACGGGAAAATGGCGTCATCCTGATCAAGCTCCATGGATTCTTTAAGCCTGGACAGTTCTTTGTTCAGCGAGCGGGTTTCCTGCCAATGCCGCCAGGCTAAATCAAGGTGGGGCTCGATCAGATGGAGCATCGCCCGTTCGTGCTCTGTATAGGCTTTGTCGCGACCGTAAAAACAGCTGAACAACTGGTTGTTGCTGCTTAAGCCGATCCACATGTGATGCTGGGCATCCAATTTTTCATAAAATTCATTATGGAGCGTGCTGTGTTTGAATATTTCGTATTTTTCTTCAGCCTCAAGAAGGCCGATATAGGCCCCTTTTTGTTGTGTGGCTTTTTCGGCATAGGGGTGTTCATGAAAGTGATTCATCTGGATGGGCAGGAGTTGGTCCGGAACCGCAAAGATTTCCTGTTCAAGGATGGCCACCGGATCCTGTTGGTAGAGTTCCGTGCCGAAGATGACATGCCCGAAGGCCTCTTTCAGGATGTCATAGCTGTGTTTCAGGAAAGAGGTTTCGGGAGAGTAATCATGCAACTGGGCGCAGATGTCGGCTATGCCGAGGAGTTCGACCCGCGACAGGTTGTGAAAAGCAGAGGTGGAGAGCTTGTCCATTAGCTGACTCCGGCCAGCTGCCATTGTTTAACGAGTTCGGTTCGTTTGTGGATTTCCAGGGTCCGGAAAATCAGCTGGAGGTGTTTTTGTACGGTGCGGATGGAGATGTTCAGCTGATCGGCAATCTGCTGGTTGTCGTGGCCGAGTGCAACGAGCTCCGCAATTTCCCATTGACGGCGGGGCAGGGCATCGAAGGTTTTTCTCAGCTTCTGATTTCCGTCCTGTTCCAGGGTTTGGAACTCTTGTTTTAACTGCCGGATATTCTTCCAGTGCTGCCAGGCGCTTTCAATATGAGGGCGGAGCAGGTGCAGCATGGCCAGTTCATTTTCTGAGTGTTCTTTTTCGCGGCAAAAAATGCAGTTGAGAAACTGATTGTTTTTTGAAATCGCGATCCAGATCTGATGCTGCGATTGAAGCGGTACCATGATTTCGTTGTAGAGGGCGGTTTTCAGAAAGGTTGGGTAGCAGCTTTGCTGTTTTGTTTTTCCAACATCGGTGTGCGGATTGGTCAGCATGTGAAATAGAGGGTGTTCATGGATATGGGCATTAAAAAAAGCGGTGCCGTCATTCATGCTTTCAAGGATTCTGGAAATATTGATCCGTTCCAGAGTGACGAAAGGTTTCATTTGGTGGAGTTCCATACAGAAATGGGTATGCCCGAGGAGAGGATGGAGAACGCTGTGTAAGTGCATTGTGAACGATTTTCCAGGGGGAATCCGTTGAATCTGCTCGCTGATTCTGAAAGCGCGTCCCAGTTCAGCCTGGCTTAAATTCCTGAAACACCCGTTCGGTAAACTCCTCATGTTCCACCTCCCAAAATGAAAATATTCAAGCGGACACTCTTATGTGCCCTTTTGGACAAAGGGAAAATATACCCTTAAAATGAGGATTCAATGAAAATGTGATAAAAACGATAATAAAACTACGCATTAATGCGTATGTACGAAACGGTAAAACGGGTATTAGCATTTCATGTAACTCGAGAGGGCATTGAGGGATTAAATGCCGGGAGGAGTGAAATGAATAAAACTGTAATCAAAACACTGACGGTCTTAGCGGCTGCACTATCTACATCGCTGGCCAACTTTTCTGGCGGGGATGATTTCAACGATAATTCGATGGATACAAATAAATGGGCAATCCTTGACGGAGATGCTGATCGCTACCTTGTTCAAGCTGGCGGAAGGCTGGAGGCTCGGGCGACACCCGGGGTGAATGATTCCGATTCAGGAGTTTGGGAATGGATCGCCAATGACGGGAAATATACGGAAGATTGGAGTGTCACCTATGAAACCACCATCAACATGGATGAAACATCGATCAGTGACTATGTTTGGGTTGGATTTGTGGTGCTGGACCCAACATTGAGTTCAGAGGTCTATCTGGAATATTTGATTGGTCCCGGTGGAGGGGGAGAGCGTTTTGCCGGGGCAGGGGTCAGCTCATTATCGCCGGATTATTACACGAGTTTTGATGTAACCAATCAGACGGTTTCGCTCAAGGCGACATATGATGCCGATTCAAAGAAGGTTTACACTTGGTACAGCGAAGGCGGTCCATTCATGCCCATCGGCAGTTCAACCGTAACCAACTGGGGTATGAGTGAGGGGGATCAATTCCGGCTTGTGGTTTTTGGTGGTGGCGAAGGAGAGGCGATTTCCAGTGGGCAGGTTTATGGCGATAACCTTAAGCTGGTTCCATACATTGGAACTGTCCCGCCCAATGAAGATGCGCGGATTCCCTGCTCCTCCATTGTCGGCAGTTGGGCGATAGGTGATCCGACGACCAAAGATACGGTGATCATTACATTTCTGGAGGATGGACAGTATTTTCTGGCGCACGAGGGAGAAGACCTTGCTAGTGGCCTTGGAATGGAAAGGGGAACTTATATGTGGAACGAGATAACCGGGATATTTCAGGCCAATACTACTGTTGATACCAACGGAGAGGGTGGGCTTTCGCATCCTTCGGGAAGTCCCTCGATCATAATTTTAGGTAATACACTTAATTATATTACTGATCGGGGAAACTATCAATTTGAGCGAATATATCAACCCTCCACGCCGCCATCCATTGTCGGCGGCTGGGTTCATGTGGATACCGGATCACCTTCGCATGATAACGTGGTGTTTACTTTCCTGCCCAACGGCATTTACTTTTTTGCACAGGATGGTGACTCCACATTCGATCCATCGGGGCAGGATGGCATGGAGCGCGGCGTCTATTCCGCTGATCCGAATACGGGCGAACTCCTGTTTACGGCGATAACAGACACCTGTGGTGAATGGGGGCCGGATGATCCAGATCCATTCAGTTATGTCGTGAATGGCAATACGCTGACATTGAATGGTGGCTTTGAGCTACACCGCATAGTTGATGCGGACTGTTCCGATATTGACGGCGACGGCCTGCCGGACAGTTTTGAACAGTTGTACTACGGCAATCAAACCAATGGAATCCCGACCGCAAACAACGATGACGATAGTCTAACCGACCGCGAGGAATTTATTGCAGGAACGTTGCCGAATGATGCCTCTTCACAATTCGTGGTTTCCAACGCACCGCCGTCACCATCCGGCATGGTCATCAACTGGAATGCCATCGAGGGCCGCACCTATTCCGTCAAATGGACGGATTCGCTGACCAATGTTTTTCAGACATTGGAAACGGGTATTTTGTATCCGCAGAACAGCTATACCGATACCGTGCATTCCGCAGAGGGTGACGGGTTCTATCAAGCGGATGTGCAGTTGGGGGATTAAAGATAGGCTGTGTTCTCCGGACAGGCCGATGAGCAACAGAAGATGAAGACCGGTGCAAAGAAAATGGGGCAGCGCTTACTGCTTGTCTGTACGCGCAAAGAGACGCGCAGGCACGGATGGGTAGGATGCCCCTGTTCTACGTTGAAAAAAGGCGCTGGTTAGTGTCAATTCAAAGGTTCAGCCCTGTTTTTTCCTGGGGTTGCGGCGGGCGTTTTTCTTTGGTGTGCCGGATTTTGCGTGCAGTTTGCTCTGCTGGCCGGGGGTGAGGCGCCAGGTGGTCTGCTCGCGGATTTTGCTGATGTGCTTCTGTTTGTCGGGCGTGTGTTTGGATTTTACGTTGCCTGAATAATTGCGCACCTGCTCGCTGTGAAAGGGGTGGTCTTCAATCAGATCAAAATCTTCGTTGAGGTGGGCGAGGATGTCGCGCAGGTATCCTTTTTCGGTGGGATCGCAGAAGCTGATGGCAATGCCGGAGGCTCCGGCGCGGGCGGTGCGGCCGATGCGGTGTACGAAGGTTTCGGTTTCGTTCGGCAGATCGAAGTTGATGATGTGTGAAATGTTTTCGATATCGATACCGCGGGCGGCGAGATCGGTGGCGATCAGAATGGGGGTCTCACCGGACGTGAAGGCTTCGAGCAGCTCCTGCCGATGGTGCTGTTCTTTTTCGCCGTGCAGGACATCGATCGGCAGATCCTGCTTTTTCATGCTGGCGGCCAGGCGGTCGGCCCCGCGGCGGGTACGGCAGAAGATCAGGACGCGTTCGTATTCCAACCGTTGGAGGAGCCAGCTGAGCAGAACGTTCTTATTGTTCTTTTCCACGTAGTAGAGCTGTTTGGTGATGTTTTCGGCGGCGGCGGAAACCGGATCGGACGAAATATGCATCGGTTTGTGCAGAATACCGGTGGCGAGCGACAGGGCGTCTTTTGGCATGGTGGCCGAGAAAAAGAGCGCCTGCCGGGTCTGCGGCAGCATCGGGGCGATTTTGCGGATGTCGGGAGCAAAGCCCATGTCGAGCATGCGGTCGGCCTCGTCGACCACGAACACTTCCACCTGATCCAGCTTGAGGGCTTTGCGTTCAATCAGGTCGAGCATGCGGCCGGGCGTGGCGATCAGGATATCCACCCCTTCTCTTAAGGTGAGGATCTGGTTTTCGTATTCGGTGCCGCCATGAACGAGCAGGGTGGTGAGCTCGGTGTGCGCGGCGAACTGCCGGATGTTTTTCTGCAGCTGGATGGCCAGTTCGCGGGTGGGCGAGAGAATCAGGGAACGGGCGCGGATTTCGCGCGCGGCGGTCCAGGTGTTGAGCAGGCGCTGGATCAGCGGCAGAGCAAAGGCCGCGGTTTTTCCGGTGCCGGTGCGGGCGCAGCCGATGATATCTCGGCCGGTTCCAATGGCAGGAATGGCCTCGGCCTGAATCGGGGTCGGTTTTTCAAAGCCGCAGTCGCTTATGGCGCGCAGAATCTTGTTGTTTTGAATGAGGTCGGAAAATTGCATGCGGGGAAGGTAGCGCGGAAACTTGAAACTTGAAACTTGAAACTTGAATCCATTCGGACCCACAATCCTTCCTTTGAACAATTCCCGGAGAGTGGAGCAATGAAGATACTGGTGGCACGGATTCCTGAAGAGGGGTCGAATTATGAGGGAGATGATCCCGGCTCTATTATAGAGGTGGAGCAGGAGCAGTTTATTAAGAATCCGAAGGATGTGCACTATGAGTTATATGCCCAGCGGGTTTCGGATGAGCTGATTGTGCGCGGAACGTTAGACGTTGATGTGGATCTGCAGTGTGCAAGATGTTCTGAATTTTTCTCGACAACCGTAAGCGTTTCCGATTTTCTACGCGCTTATCCCGCCCCAGATGGCACCGACTCGGTGGATATTACGGAGGATTTTCGGGAGGAAATTCTGCTGCATGTGCCGGGATTTCCAATTTGTGGAGAAGACTGCAAAGGGGTTTGTTCCCAGTGCGGAGTCGACTTGAATAAGGGCTCTTGCGAGTGCAAGGCCGAGGATGGTCCAAGCGCCTGGTCGGCGTTGGACGGATTAGATTTATAGCATAGTAAGGAGGATTGCCATGGCAGTTCCAAAGAGAAAAACTTCGAAGAGTAAAAGCGCAAGCCGTAAGGCTCAGAACACCAAGAAGCCGATTGCCCGCGCTTCTTCTTCATGCTCCCAGTGTGGAGCTCCGGTTCAGTCGCACCATGCGTGCGCGAGCTGTGGATACTATAACGGACGCCAGGTGCTCACGGTCGTTGCTGAAGACTAGAGAACCATGCGGATCTCAATAGATGCGATGGGGGGCGATTATGCGCCTCAGGAAATCGTTGCCGGAACACTCCAGGCCGCTGAAAAACTTCAGGGTCTGGAAAAACTTTTTCTGGTCGGCGATGAAACCGCGATCAAGGCCGAACTTGCCAAGCACAAGGGGGCGGTCCCTTCGTGCATTGAAATTGTTCATTGCACGGAAGTGGTTGGCATGGGTGAATCGCCTGCGACGGCCATACGTCGTAAGAAAGACTCGTCGATTGTCCGTTCAATAATGCTGGTCAAAGAAGGGTTGGCTGATGCGGTTTTCTCCGCGGGGAATACCGGAGCGGCGGTGGCGGCGGCAACGCTCAAGCTGCGTACTCTTAAAGGGGTGGCCCGTCCGGCCATTGCCACGCTTCTTCCAACGCCTAAAAAGAAGTTTCTGTTGCTCGATGCCGGGGCCAATCCGGACAGTACACCCGAAATGATTCAGCAGTATGCCGTGATGGGCAGCATTTATTCCCGTGAAATTCTCGGGGAGAAGAATCCCAAGGTCGGGCTTCTCAGTATTGGAGAAGAGGCGGCCAAGGGGAACGAAACCACGAAGAAAACATTCGGGTTGCTGGAAAAGACGCCGGTGAATTTTATCGGGAACGTTGAAAGTCGCGACCTTTACGGCGGCAAAGTCAGCGTGGCGGTCTGTGATGGATTTGTCGGAAATGTCGTGCTCAAAACCAGTGAAGCGGTTGCCAGCATGATTTCAGGATGGCTGAAAACGATGTTCAAACAGAATGTGGTGCGCATCCTTGGTTACTTATTATCGCGCGGTGTTTTTAATGAGATGCGGTCGCATGCCGATCCGGCCAGTACAGGCGGTGCACCGTTGCTCGGAGCAAACGGTATTGTGATTATCGGTCATGGTTCCTCAAACGCTTTTGCAACGTTTAACGGAATCCGTGTGGCTTCTGAAGCGATTGATCATGACTTAAACCATTTGATTGAAGCTGAACTTCAGCGTATAAATCCCGAAACATAGTATTTTCACGGAACGCTTGCATGGAACCGATACGGACAGTTTCAATCATTGGAACAGGATCTTATGTGCCTGAAAAGGTGCTGACTAATAAAGATCTTGAAAGCATTGTCGATACAACCGACGAATGGATTTATTCACGTACCGGCATGCGTGAACGCCATATTGCCGCCGAGGATCAGGCGGCTTCGGATTTAGGTACGGAAGCAGCCAAAAAGGCCATCGCCGATGCCGGGATTTCGGCAGAGGAGCTGGATCTTATTATTGTAGCCACTCTTTCACCGGATATGTTTTTCCCCAGCACCGCCTGCTTTGTGCAGGAGAAAATCGGCGCAAAAAATGCCTATTGTTATGATTTAGGAGCGGCATGCTCTGGATTCCTTTATGCCATGGATACCGCGCGGGCGCAGATTGCCTGTGGTGCGGTTAAAACAGTTTTGGTGATTGGAAGCGAAAAAATGAGCACGTTTCTCGATTGGGAAGACCGCAGCACCTGCATTCTTTTCGGCGATGGAGCCGGGGCCGCTGTTTTGCAGGCCGGTGGCGAAGGCCGCGGCGTGATGCAGTCGGTGATGGGTTCTGATGGATCGTTGGCGCATCTGCTTTCAACTCCGGGGGGCGGCAGTCGAAACCCGATCTCGCACGAGATAATTGATCAAAAGCAGCACTTTCTGAAAATGGAGGGGCGCGATGTGTTTAAGCATGCCGTGACGCGTATGACAGAATCCGTGGTCCAGACATTGGAAAGGAACGGTCTCTCGGCGGATGATGTGAATTGTTTCATTCCGCATCAGGCTAATATCCGCATCATCGATGCGATTTCCAAGCGGCTCGGCGTGGCCGATCGCATGTTTTCTAATGTTGAGAAATATGCCAATACGTCCTCGGCGGCTCTTGCAATTGCGCTGGACGAGGCCGTGAAAAGTGGTGCTGTGAAGAAGGGCGATCTGGTTGTGCTGACTGTATTTGGTGGCGGCTTTACCTGGGGTGCCAATGTTTTAGAGTGGGGTAAGTGATGAAAAGAGCAATCGTATTTCCCGGACAGGGATCGCAAGTGGTTGGAATGGGCAAAGATTTTGCGGATGCGATTCCGGAATGCAAAGCCCTGTTTGATAAAGCCAACGAAATCCTCGGCTATGATCTGGCTTCGATCTGTTTTAACGGGCCGCAGGAAGAGCTGAATAAATCGAACCACGCCCAGCTCGGTATTTTTGTAGCCAGTGCCGCCGCGTTCCAGGCATTGGAACTGAAACAGCCCGACCTGGAGTTTGATCTGCTGGCCGGGCACAGCCTCGGTGAATGGACCGCGCTTTATGTGGCCGGCGTCGTCAGTTTTGAAGACACGATTAAAGTACTGAAAGCCCGTGGTGAATTCATGCAGGCCGCCTGCGAAGAAAATCCGGGCGCCATGCTGGCAGTGATGAATCTGGATGGCGATAAGCTGGTTGAGATCGCAGCGGAAGCCGATTGCTATGTCGCCAACTTTAATTCACTGGCTCAGACGGTTCTTTCCGGAACTGCAGATTCGATTGATAAAGCGGAAGCGCTTTGCAAAGGAGCCGGGGCCAAGCGTGCTATTCGTCTGCCGGTGGCCGGGGCGTTTCATTCGCCGCTGATGCAGCCTGCTGCGAATAAAATGGATGATTTCCTGTCCGGTGTTGAACTGGGGACTCCGAATAAACCGGTTCTCTCCAATGTGACGGCAGATGTCCATGTTGACGGATCTATTCAGGACAATATGGTTAAACAGATCACGTCTTCGGTTCAGTGGGTGGCTTCGGTTCAGAAGCTGGCCGTTGATGGAGTTGAGGAAGTTATCGAGTGTGGTCCTGGCAAGGTGCTGGCTGGCCTTATAAAGCGTATTGACAAGAATGTTGCAGTCCGTAACATCGGCCAACTTTCTGATTTAGAAAACGAATAGGGGGAACAACATGTTTGAATTGAACGATAAAGTCGCCATGGTTACCGGAGCCGCTCGCGGTCTCGGACAGGCTATTGCGGTGAAACTCGCAGAGGCCGGTGCCGACATCGCCCTGTGCGATCTGAATGCAGAGTGGCTCGAAGATACTGCCGGGAAAGTTAAGGCATTGGGTCGCAAGGTTGAATGTTACGGCGTAAATGTGGCCGACGGTGAAAGCGTGACGGCAGGCGTGAAAGCCATTACGAAAGATTTTGGAAAGATTGACGTGCTTGTCAATAATGCCGGCATAACCAAAGACGGATTGCTTATGCGAATGAGCGAAGACGATTGGGATGCGGTTTTGAATGTGAATCTTAAAGGTGTTTTCCTCTGCACCAAAGCCGCGATGCGCGGCATGATGAAGCAGCGTTCCGGCACCATCGTGAACATTGCTTCGGTGATTGGTCTGATGGGCAATGCCGGCCAGGCTAACTATGCGGCCTCCAAAGGCGGCGTAATTTCCTTCAGCAAAACGGTTGCGAAGGAACTGGCTTCCCGTAATGTCCGTTGTAACGCAGTTGCGCCGGGCTTCATCAAGTCCGCAATGACTGATAAGCTGGATGAAGAGATCCAGAATAAAATGAAAGAACTGATTCCGCTGAGCCGCTTCGGCGAACCGGAAGATGTGGCGAATGTAGTACTGTTTTTGGCAAGTGATGCCTCCGCGTATGTTACTGGACAAGTCCTCTCGACATGCGGCGGCATGGTAATGTAACGTTTGTAAGTGTAAACCTAGGAATAAGGAGAATTAGATATGGCATTGGCAGATAAAGTAAAAGATATCATTGTTGAACAGCTTGGTGTAAATGCAGACCAGGTTACGACCGAAGCTTCCTTCATCGAAGATCTTGGCGCTGACTCCCTCGATACGGTTGAGTTGGTTATGGCTTTCGAAGAAGAATTCGGTGCGGAAATTCCGGATGAAGACGCTGAAAAACTGACTTCGGTTGGCGGCGTGATCAGCTACCTGTCGGAAAAAGGTTTCGAGTAAACAGCTCGGTGATTTTCCAATGGCCGGAACTGCTCGAAAAATGGGTGGGGCCGGCCATTTAGCATTAAATTAATATCGAGGTACGGGGTATGAGTGGACGTAAAGTAGTGGTCACCGGTCTGGGTGTCGTTTCGCCTGTGGCCAGCGAGCTTAACGCTTTCTGGGAAGGTATCAAAAACGGGAAGTCCGGTATCGGTCTGGTCAAGCAGATGGATGATATCGAAAATTATCCTGTTCAAATTGGCGGCGAAGTCCGAGATCTCGATATTGAAAGGTTTGTAGATAAAAAAGATGCTCGGAAAATGGACCCGTTTTCCATCTACGGCGTTGCGGCAGCTGTATTGGCGATTGAAAATTCGGGAATGGACCTTTCGATGGTCGATCTCGAACGCGTCGGTGTCATTGCCAGTTCCGGTATAGGCGGTATGCAGGTGATGCAGAATGAATGCCTCAAGGCCTATGAAAAAGGTCCGCGTCGTGTTTCCCCGCAGCTCATTCCCCAGATGATCACCAATATTCTCTCCGGATATGTTTCAATCAAATACGGCTTTAAAGGCCCCAATTTCTGTGTCACCAGCGCCTGTGCGTCGGGAACACACTCCATCGGCGAAGCCATGCGCATTATTCAGTACGGCGATGCGGATGTCATGATTGCCGGTGGATCCGAAGCTTCGGTCGCGATGCTCGGTGTGGCCGGCTTTGCTGCGCTCCGTGCCACCAGTCGCCGGAACGACGATCCTGAAGGCGCATCCCGTCCGTTCGATAAGGAGCGCGATGGATTTGTCATGTCGGAAGGAGCCGGTATTGTGGTGCTGGAATCCGAAGAGCATGCTCTGGCCCGTGGGGCCACGATTTATTGTGAAGCTGCAGGTTATGGCCGTACCGGCGATGCGTATCACGTTACCGCTCCGGCGGAAGAGGCTGATCAGGCGGCGCGTGGAATGAAGTTGGCAATCAAGGATGCGGGGCTGACGCCGGACGATATTGATTACATCAATGCCCACGGCACTTCGACTTATTTTAACGACAAGGGTGAAACCATTGCCATCAAGAAAGCGCTTGGCGAAGAAAAGGCCTATAAAACAGCTGTCAGCTCGACTAAATCGATGACTGGGCACATGCTGGGAGCAGCCGGTGGAATTGAAGCTGCCATTTGTGCGTTGGCAATTCGCGACAGCATTGCTCCTCCGACGATCAACTACACCACGCCGGATCCCGAATGCGATCTGGACTATGTGCCGAATGTGGCGCGCGAAATGGAAATTAATGCGGCGCTGAGCAACTCGCTCGGTTTCGGCGGGCACAACGCCACACTCTGTTTTAAGAAAATCTAGATTTTCCAACCATTGGAAGTGAACAAGGCGTTCCGCTCGGCGGAACGCCTTTTGTTTTTTACGGCTTCCAATGATTGGAAGAAAACGCCATGTTTTCCAGACCTTGGAAACAGTGCTTTCCAATGATTGGAAGATATCATGAGAAACTTTGAAGACAAAATTATGACCCGTGAGCAGATGATTGCTGAGCGGGCGCGATTAAAAGAGCGGGGGGCGGTCGTTTCGTTTACCAATGGATGTTTCGATATTCTGCATCCCGGCCATGTGACCTATCTGCAGTTCGCCCGCGAGCAGGGCGATGTGTTGGTGCTGGGGATGAATTCCGATGCATCGGTGAGGCGGAATAAGGGCGATGACCGGCCGATCGTTTGCGAAGAGGATCGCGCCAAAGTGATTGCTGCACTGGAGTGCATTGATTATGTGGTACTCTTCGACGAAGACGAGCCGCGTGAGCTGATTGCCGAGATTCTTCCCGATGTGTTGGTGAAAGGCGAGGACTGGGCGCACTATGTTTCGGGTCGCGAAGAAGTGGAAGCCGCCGGCGGCAAAGTGGTGCTCGCCAAAATGGTCGAAGGCCGTTCGACCACCAATGTCATCGGACGAATTTTAGAAGTGTACGGAAAGACGGAGAAATAGAATGTCTATCAAATATATCGTAACCGGCGGGGCCGGGTTTATCGGCAGCAACATTGTGAAAGAACTCAATGCGCGAGGCGAGGATGATATTCTGATCGTCGATTCGCTGGGCATGGGCGAAAAGTGGAAAAACCTCGTCGGTTTGCGTTATGAAGATTACCTGGATAAAAACGATCTGTTTACCGTGTTGGCTGATGGAATTCTGGCTGATGTGGAGGCAGTTTATCATCTGGGCGCCTGCAGCGCGACTACGGAAAAGGATGCCGACTATCTGGCCGAAAATAATTACGGCTACACCCGTGCGCTGTGCGAAGAGTGTCTGGCGCATGAGGTCCGGTTTGTTTATGCCTCCAGTGCTGCCACCTATGGCGATGGAAATTTAGGCTATTCGGATGCCGATGAAGAAACCCCGAAATTCAAGCCGCTGAATATGTACGGCTATTCCAAGCACATGTTTGATCTTTGGGCGCTGAAAGCGGGTGTTGCGGATCTGATTGCCGGCATGAAATATTTTAATGTCTATGGTCCCGGCGAGGGACACAAAGACGATATGCGCTCGGTGATTCATAAATCCTATTTCCAAATATTGGAAACCGGCGAAGTGAAGCTCTTTAAATCGCATCGCCCGGATTACAAAGACGGCGAGCAGGTTCGTGATTTCGTCTACGTGAAAGATGCGGTGAAAGAAACGCTTTGGTTTGGTGAAAACCGCCAGGTCGGTGGGGTCTTCAACTGCGGAACCGGCACGCCGCGCACCTGGGTGGATCTGGTCTCGTCTGTATTTAAAGCGATGGGTCGCGAGCCGAACATTACGTTCATTGATATGCCGGAGCATCTGCAGGGCAAGTATCAGTATCACACACAGGCTGATCTCACGAAGCTGCGTTCGGTGGGCTATGATGCCGAGTTCACAGCCCTCGAAGATGGCGTGGCCGATTATGTTCAGAATTATCTGATGACCGAATAATGGCGGTCAGTATTGCCGAGATGATCCTGCTGGGTTTGCTGGCAGATTGGATATTTCGCAAACTGCGGATGCCCGGATTGCTGGGCATGCTTCTGCTCGGCGTTCTGTTCGGCCCCTATGTTTGGAATTTGATGGATCCCGGCTTTCTGGCGGCCTCTTCCGATCTTCGGATGATTGCGCTGATTATTATCCTTCTCCGGGCCGGGTTTGAACTGAGTCGGGATGTGCTCAAGCGCGTCGGCGTACAGGCATTGTTGATGTCTTTTATTCCAGGGGTGCTTGAGGGCGGGACGATTGCGCTGCTCGGCCCGAAATTTCTGCCGCTGACTCATCTGGAGTCGGCCATGCTCGGTTTTATTATTGCGGCTGTTTCTCCTGCAGTGGTAGTGCCCATGATGATCAGCTTTATTGAGCGGAAGATGGGAGCGAAGAAGGGTATTCCGACCCTGATTCTGGCCGCGGCATCGTTGGATGATGTGGTTGCCATTGTCATCTTTACGGTTTTTCTTGGATTTTATACCGGATCTGCCGAAAATATTCTGCTGAAAGTAGCTGGTATTCCGGTTTCAATTGTGGCCGGTATCGTTGTTGGATTGCTGATCGGACTTTTGCTGGTTAAACTCTTTGAGCGTTTTAATCCGCGGGCAACCAAACGGACGATGATTGTGATTGGTGTTTCCATACTGCTGGTCCGATTTCAGGTTCTGCTGGAAGGGTGGGGGATTCCTTTTGCTGCTCTGTTGGCTGTGATGGCCACGGGCTACATCATCCTTCAAAAACGTGAACACATGGCGCATGAGATTTCTTCCAAACTTGGGAAACTCTGGGTTTTTGCGTCGATCATGCTGTTTACGCTGGTGGGTGCTAAAGTGAACGTTTCTCTGGCCTGGCATACCGGGCTGGCGGGGCTTGGATTGATTGTGTGCGGACTTGTGGCACGCAGTGCCGGCGTTTTTCTATCTCTTACCGGCAGTGCCCTGAATCTGCAGGAGCGTCTGTTTACTGTGGTATCCTATTGGCCGAAAGCCACCGTGCAGGCGGCCATGGGAGCGGTTCCGTTGGGGGCCATGGTGTCGATGGGGATGGATACCGCTCCGGGTGAGGTTATTCTGGCGGTGGCCGTGACGAGTATTGTCTTTACTGCTCCGCTTGGAGCTGTGGCGATTAAACTGGTGGGTGAGCGCACGCTTCAGCCGGAAACGGATGGCACGTATGCGGCTGCAGATGCGGCTTTAGAGAGTCGCTAGAAGTCGGAGCATGGTTATTGGGGGCTAAATTCCGGTGTAAATTCCTTCTTTTTTTTCTGCCGCTCTATCTGAGCTTGATAATTTTTTACGTCGAGTTGTGTTTGTTTTTTGTTAATAGAGTTAGCAAATCGGAATGTTCCAGTCCTGTTTCGATCATGTTGGTCTACAAATAGATGTGATATCACGGCTTTAAAAACTCCAAAAATGTAAGGGAAAGAGTTTAGGAAACGGGGTTGTGAAGTTTAAACTTGGCGTTCCGGTTTTTGTCGAACACCCCGTCTTTCATGGGATTTTTTGCGGTTATTGGCTTGAATTATTTCCTAAGCATAATAGCTTGTTACGAATCGCAATTATTATGGGCCGCGTCAATGTGGAAGCATATATCGGGCGATACTGGGATGGTAGGAAGGCCGTCCTGTTTTTTTTGTTACTATGTAACGAGGGGTAAGTATATGAAGTTTCTCTGCCGTTCTTACGGACACGCTTTCAAGGCAACGCTGCTGGCGGTCGCGTTTTCTACGGGCATTGCTGTCGCTCAGGATTATTCTTCTTTGGGCATAACGGATCTGGTCAGCTCGGCTGACCGCATGTTGCAGCGTCGCGACTTTGACGGAGCTATTCCGGCACTGGTCGAAATTATTAATCGAACAGGTTCATTAACCGACCCACAGGGAAGGGATACGGCACAGACCTGCCGTTTCCAACTTGCGCGGGCGTATTATCAGATAGGCAACACCGCCGCTGGTGTAGAGATCCTTGACGACTATCTTGCAAACGAGCCGCGTAAGAAAGAACGCATGGCATTGCGCATGATGGCGCAGGGTTTCTTTGATACACAGGAGTGGGAGAAAATTGAAGAAATCTCAACGAGATTGCTCACCTTTCCCGACCTGAGTAGAGAAGATATATATAATGCCAATCTATTGCTCGGTCAGGCCTGTTTCCGTTTGGAAAAGTGGGCCGAAGCGGTCGAACCGCTCGGTTATGCTGCAAGAAACACGAAAGACCCGCGGGTTGAAGGGCTTTGCCAGATAATGATTGTGCGGGCTCTGGTGGAAGCGGAAAGCTGGCGTGAACTGTTCGGCTGGATTCCGCAGATTTATCGCACGGATTCCAAGTATGATATCTCGCTCAACCTGACTCTAATGAAAGCGGGTAAGGCCCAGTTTGAAGCCGATGAATTTCTCAATGCACTCCTGTTGTATCGTATGGTACTTCCCCGGGAAGAGTTGCTGGCATTTGCTGACGAGCGTCTTAATGATCTGAATGTTAAACTGGATGCTGATTTAAAACGGGGAATCGCTGAAGCAGAGATTGAAGAACGACGGAGCGAAATTACAGATATTGAGGCATCCAAAACAACGCTGGAGGAACTTCCTCCTTACGAAGACGAAGTCACCTTTCGTATCGGCCAGATTTATGCAGAAGTTAAGCGTTACTGGGAAGGGTATGTTCTTTTTGACAAGTTATATCAGACGGACCGCAACAGCGAAATCGGCGAAGCATCCATGTTGCAATCCGTGTTGGTTCTCTACGATATTGAGCAGATAGACCGGGCGGAAGAACGTATTCTGCTTTATCTCGCTGAAAAACCGGATGGTCAGTATGCGCGTACTCTGCTCTCTATGATGATGCGTGACAATCTCGTGCGGCAGAATTTCAGCAGCGTTGTTGAGCTCCGTCCCCATGTAGAGATGCTTCCGGCCACTCAGGACGAGGATGAACTTTCTCTACAGGCTGACCTCCATTTCATGCTGGCTTTTGGTTACCTGCAGAGCAAAGATTACAAATCGGCCGGAGAACAATTCGGTGTGCTGATTAATAACTTTAAAACCAGCTCGCATCTGGCGGATGCCGTTTATTATCGCGGTATGTCCTTCATGCTGCAGGCCAAATACGCTGATGCCTTAGAAGATTTCCTGAAATATCAGGCAGAGAACGAATTTGGTGAGCATATTGCAGCATCCCTGTTCCGGGAAGGGGTATGTCAGTATGGACTTGAAGATATTGATGCAGCTCAAGCTGCTTTTACATCCTTTATTGAAAAATATCCGGACGATGCGTTGACTTCCGAGGCCTACAGTATGCGAGGCGATATCGAAGCTTCCAAGGAAGCAACAACCGAAGACCCGTATACGCTCGATCGTGCGCTGGCCGACTACCGGAAAGGTATCGACAAGGCAACCTCCCCGCTCCAATCGGCCTATGCGGCTTTCCAGGCTGCTAAAGTGTATAAGCTCGAATTCAAGTGGCAGGAAATAATCGATCTGATGAACTACTATATGGATCGATGGGAAGAAGAAGCCAATGTGGCTGAAGCGGTCTTCTGGATCGGCCAGGCGCAGATTGAGCTCGGCCAGGTTGGCGATGCAGTGACTGCATACCTCAATGCGATTGAGCGTTTCGGGAATGACCCGTTCCAGCAGGGTGTTGATAAAATTATTCTGGAGCTCGTTAAAGTCGCCAATACTCACCTTTCCACCGAAGATCGCGAAGGTTTGGTAATTAAGCTGAAACTGAAGCTCACGAATATTGATTTACGCTATGAGGTGTTGCGGTTGCGCTTGCAGGTTGCTGAGGCAATGTTGCAGGGCGATGATATTGCCGCGGCTTTCGGGGCAGAGCTGCTTGAAGCAGATACAGATCTGAAATTAACCACTCCCGCTTCACTGTCCCTGATGTGTGATGCTGCGGTGGATATCGGTAATCAGGAGGAAATGCAGCGTTTGTATAATTACTTCATCGAAAATTATGAAGACTCAGACCTTCTCTGGCATGCATACCGCGCAATAACCTACTTCCACCTTGCGGAGAAAAACTACGATGGTGTGCTGGCAAGTATTGATGAAGCACAGGGCCTGTTCGGTGCAGAACCCTTTATGGGCTGGGCACAGATTTTCAAAGCCGACACCGAATATAAGATGAATAATTTCACGGAAGCTGAAGACTCTTACAATATGGTCATGGGTGTGGCGGAGTGGCGCGGACCGTTGTTTGCGGAGGCGATGTTCGGAATGGGCAATTGCCGTCTGGCTGTCGGTGATCTGGAAGCGGCCCACTCTTTCTATCAGCGAGTTTATCTGCTCTTTAAAAGCTATGCAGATGGCGATTGGGCTGCCAAAGGGTATCTTGCTGCCGCAGATGTGTTGATTAAAATGGGTGACGATGAAGGCGCGATCAATACCCTTAAAGCCATGTTGGAAGATGAATACACGAACACAAACCCACTTGCTGAACAGGTTCGTATTCAGCTTAAGAAATACGGGGGCCAATAATGAAGAAATCAGTTTTTAGTTTTGCACTTGCCGGTGTTTTTATACTGGGTGTTGCATCAGAAGCCGCATCGCTGCAGGCCGAGTTGATCATGCCGGGCGGTCGCTCCTGGAAAGGACTGGTCGTTAGCCGGGATGGCGACTGGGTTGAATTCTCCACCGGTGCCACCAAGCCGATTCGGGTGGGGGCCGACACGATTGAAGAGTTGGTGTTTGAGGTGAACATTGATCAGGAAAAGATCAATGAAATGAATCGAAATCGTGAATACGAACGCATTATAGCGGCGTTGGACAGTGCGCTGGAACCGTATGCTGAATACAGCGACATTCCTTCAAATCTGGTCAAATACAATTCGATCCTCATGGAACTCCACTACAAAACGAAGAATTATGATAAGGCACTGGAGATTGCTCAAAAGATTGCCATGGATGAGCGTGATCCTGAACTTCAGGATCAGAGTCGCGTCTATCAGGCCTTGTCGCTGATTGATGCCGGTCGTTCCGAGGCAGCGGAAGAACTGCTCGCTGAATTCGGATGGGATCAGGATCTCAGTGACGATTCCTCTCCGCAAAAATTATATATTGCCGCAAAGTTGATGGTCTTGAAGGAGCGGTATGCTGATGCTATGGAACTGGTGGCAAAAGTTGTTGCTTTTAACAGTCAGGATCCCGAGTGGATGCAGCCGGCGGAATTGCTTTGTGCAGAAGTTTATACGGAACTCGGAATGTACGATTCTGCTGAAGAGGTCATTCGTGAGATTTCACTGTTGTACAAAAATACAAATGAAGACGATCTCGCACAGCAGCTGAAAATTCGTATTGAAGAACTGCGGGCGGAGAAGGAATTAATTGAATCTACAGAGTCTGAAGAAGTTTAACTGATAGGAGAAGGAGTAAAAAAATGACAAAAAAAATTATCAAACTGGCTTTCTGCCTGAGTCTGGTTATCGGCCCGGTTGCTTTTGCCCAGGAAGTCGTGGAAGTAGAAGAAGTTACCGTTGAAAATGTTCAGAAGACAACCCTTTGGCAGATGATCAAGCAGGGGGGCTGGGCGATGTGGCCGTTGGGACTAATGTCCATGGGCATGGTATATTTCATCGTACAGAACGGCCTTGGTTTGCGTGAAAAGGTGCTGCTGCGCCCGGATATGATTCCGGAATTCATTACCCTGATGAAAGACAAAAAAATCTTGGAAGCCCACAGCCTGTGCAAAGAAAATGAAACCTTGTTCACCTATGTTTTTCAGGCGGGTCTCGAACGTTGTTCGACTACTCGTGAAATCAACTTCAGCAAAGTGAAAGAAGCCATCGAAGAAGCTTCCACGGAAGAAATTACATCCTACATGAAACCGATCGATTATCTTTCCATTATCGGTGCAACCGCCCCGATGCTCGGACTGCTCGGTACCGTTTCCGGTATGATCAAAGCCTTCCAGACCATTGGTTCAAAAGGTATGGGTAAACCGGAAGAACTCGCCGGTAACATTGGTGAGGCACTGGTGACAACCGCGACCGGTCTCTTGATCGCGATTCCTTCGATGCTGGCATATTACTTTTTCCGTAATAGCTTTATCAAATCTACTGCGACCCTCGGCCGTAACATCGGCGGACTGCTTGATACACTTGAAACCGGCGAACTTCCGCTCGGATTCGAAAATGCAGGTGAGTAAGTCGGGGTCTTTTGATACCTGTGATTATCAATCCCTCCAAAGCGGGGTATTAAATGAAAATTAAAACACCAGCCAGGGACGACGTAGCCATCGACATGGGACCCATGATCGACTTGGTTTTCCTGTTGCTCATCTTCTTTATGGTGGCATCGGTCGTGACGGAACTGAAAAAGGTTCCGGTTGAGATTCCGGAATCTTCCCATGCCAAAGTTCCTGAAGACATGAAAAACCGAATGATGCTGTCTATTGATGCCAACAATCAGGTGTATGTCGGAACGACGCCCGTATCGATTGAAGAACTGAAGGTTCAAGTCGATGAGGAGCTGAACATCAGGCCCGATCTGCGCATTTTGATTCGTGCGGATAAGCGTGTAGAGTACAAAACGTGCAAAGATATTATGATTGCCTGTGGTGCGGTCGGTGCAACCGACCTTATCTACGCAACCTTTGAGGAATAACGATGAAACTTATTGAAGAAATGATGAATAAGAGTGCGAAGCTGGAAATTGCTCCGCTGATTGACGTCGTTTTCCTGCTGCTCATCTACTTCATGGTTACGGCATCGCTGGTCAAAAAGGAAGCCGATCTCTCCTTCATGCTTCCTGCAAAAGTGGATGTTCCGGATTCCCTGGACCTGCCGATTGAAGTGCTGATCGAAGTATCAGAACTCGGTGATATTGTCATCAATGGCATGGTTTTTGGGAGTGGCGAAACCAATCTGGATGATCTGATCGGCCAGCTTCTTACACTGAAAGAAGCGGCAGATTCATCGGGAAGTGAGCTGATTGTGAATATCATGCCGGCCGACAAAGCCATACACGGCCGAATTATACGCGTCATGGATGCATGTGCCGCAGCCAATGTGAAGAACATGTCATTCAGCATGTCGATGTAGCAACCAATGTGAGGTGGCGAAGTTTTTTGCTGCTCTCCTTTCAATGCCCGGTACTTTTACCGGGCATTTTTTTTCAAAAACCTTAAAATAAAGGTGGGACCACAGGCGTATTAACTTACATCGGTTTGTCAGATCAGGAAAGTATCCTCAGATAAGGGTGAAATAATGAGTGAAAAAAAGAAAAAAGGTTTCTTCTCGAATCACGCCAAATCCAGCGCTGCAATGATCAGTCTGGGAATTCATGCCATCCTGATTGTGGCGGCGGTTTCCTTTGTTGCGGTTACCGTAATTCAAAAAGAAGATAAACAATTTGTGGCGAAGACGGTTTCCAGACCTTCAGTAAAGCTGAGAAAATTGCAGGTCCCGGTTAAAGTAAAAAAAGACAAACCCAAACCAAAACTGCGGAAGCGCGTTGTCGTAAAAGATGTCCGGCGAAAAACCCCCGATTTTAAAATGCCGGAAATTACCGGCGTCAAAGGCGGGATGGGAAACATCGGAGGCGAAGGTAGCGGAATGGAAAGCATTGGTTTTTCCATGCCTGAAATGAATTTTCTGGGAGCCAAGGCCAAAGGCGATAAGGTGGTATTTGTGGTTCACTTTGGTCCGGCGCCAATCAGTGGCGGTGGAGATGGGGGCAATGGGACCCCGTTTTCCCGGATGACCGGTTTAACGATTCGGAATCGTTTGGAAGATCTGGTTGATAGCCTGCCCGAGTATACCCTCTTTAATGTGATTGCCTATTGGTCCGTCGATGCCTGGGCAATGGAACCCACCATGCAACTGGCCACTGCAGCAAATAAGCAGAAGGTGAAAGACTGGATGGAACCAGTGAATCCGCTTATCGGTAAATATGCCCACTGTTTTGATAAAAAACCGAAAACCATCAGTAGTGCGCGCAACAATTATCCCAGGAAAGTTGAAAAGCTGCCCTTTTATGCCACGAAATGGGCCTATCCATATCAGGTGCCTTCTGAGCTTGAAAAGAAATATGCACCGGATGCTCCCGAGGGTATCAAGCATTGGGGAAGAGGGGTGGCATGGGCCATTCTTGAGCAAAAGCCGGATACCATTTTTGTGCTGACCACAAACTATATCGATGGCTGGGGTACAGTTGGTTCGAATGAAAGGTCTTTTCAACCCAGAAAAATGGCGCAGTCGTTACAGCAAATGTGCCTGGATGTCTACGGCTCGGACAAGCGGAAATGGCCGACCATCAACGTTGTTGTACTGGCCAAAGCGGGGAAAGATTCAACCGCTGCCAACAAGGTTCTGCGGGATCAGTTCGGACCGATCATTTCTTCGTTCAGAGCAGATGGATCAGTGATAGATGATATTAAGAAATATATGAATGAATCTGAACAGGCTCTGTATCGTAAATATCAGGTTGAATACGGAAATAAATAGAGCAAATGCCCGGTAATGCCGGGCATTTTTTATTTTCCGTAGAGAGCCTGCGTCCTGTCGGGCTCCATCGCATCGTTATAGGACCCGGGTTTTAGTTTTCAATCCGGCCCGGTCTGCCGATTCGGGAGAGCATAAAACAGACACGTTTGAATCCTCGAATGCTTTATTCAGCGTTTCGCCGAAGGCATTGAAATGCGCCTGCGTGGTGGCCAGCACTTCGTCTCTCAGCTGCTGTCGCTCGGCATCAGTATAGTTGAGCAGATAGCGCATGCAGCTGGAATAGCCTTTTGCATCCGGCAACTGATAGGCGTCGAGGGTGCCGATGGTCCCAATAAGCGCGCGAGTCAGTTCATCCTCACTCAGCGTCAGGTTTTTCAGGTAGTCGCCGGTCTGTTTGTAAATATCCAGCGAGTTCTCCAGATTCGGGTCCCGGTAGGAGGCAAAGGTAAAGGCACCTGAGCGTTGGTCAAAAGCACACATGCCACCGTAGGCCCCGCCTTGAACCCGGATTTTTTCCCAGAGCCAGGCCGTCTGCAGATAACGTGTAATCACCATCGCTGACCCGTGCATCGTATAACCGCTATCGTATAGATTCGCCGAGCATCCGACATAGTTCACCATTGTCGGTGCGGTCAAGGCTTCCGATTCCGGCAGCTGATCCCGTTTCCAATCCTTGGAACTCCAGTTTCCAGTGGTTGGAAGTTTATCGATGAAAGCAGTCAGGTCTTCGAGTGCGGCGGGCATCAGCGAGGGATCCACCGTTACATTGATGACGATGTTATTTCGGTCGATCAGCGTGTGCCGGATTTTTTCCAGACGTTGGAAGACGCCGTCCCAGTCGATCTCGATTTCATCAGCCAGTTTACGGATAAAGAACAGGGCATCCACACCGCCCATCTTTTCATTCACCCAGTGCGCCTCGTGATAATGTGCTTTCAGCCGCGTCATGACAGCGGAATGACCGCGTGGAACAACGCTGGTTTCGAGCTCGGATTTATGTTCGAGAACAATCTGACGGAAACGCTCTTTATCGTTGAAGTCGGACTCCAGGAGCACGTCGTGCATAATACTCAACAGCTCTGCGGTCTGGCCGGCCATACATTTCCCTCTCAGGAAAAAGCGGGTAATTCCGGTGGCATCATCTTTCTGGGCCGAAAGGAAGGGGGCTCCATGAATACCGCCGGTTTCTTTTGAAATGCGTTGGGATAGCGCAACGTAGTCTTCTTTCTGCGTACCCATTTCCAGCAGAATACTGCCCAGCAGCGAAGCATACGGGAGATCCTCCTGCTCCAACCCATGCAGATCGAGTCCAATATCCAGATAAAGAATACCATTGGTGAACAGGTCGTGCTTGATCAGAGTGGTTCCCTGGATGTCTTCCGTGCTGTGTTCAATGATACGAACATTTTTATCCAGATCATCCCGCTGTAGCAGCGGAATGGTGGCGAGGGCTTCTTCTGAATCCGGTGTGGCCTGCAATTTCAGCAGTCGTTCGGTATCGGCCACAATCTGTTTCAGCTGCTGTTCGCTCATGCCGGCCTTGATGGTGGCCAGACGATCTTTTTCTTTTGCTTCGGTACGGGCGGAAAGTGCTTTGTCCGGTGTGAGGATGACTGTGGAGCGATGCTCGTTTTCAAGAAAGGCTTCGCGGATCATATTTTCAAAATAGTTCGGTTCGCGCGTCTGTTTTTTCAGTGTTTGCAACGGTTGTTCAAAGGCAATCAGCTCGAGGGGGTCGGCATCATAAATCCATGCATTGAGCGACTTCAGCCAAAGCGAAAGGCCGCGCGGGAATCCGCCGGAGTTATTTTCCCGCAATTCGAATTCAAAGGTATTCAGTGCGGCATCGATATCGTCCTTTGAAATGCCATCTTGAACCAGATCTTCCAGGGTTTGGAAAACCAGCGCTTCGGCCTTTCCAAGGTTGGGTGTTTCGATCCCTTTCAGCCCAATGGAATACATCATCTGAATCATATGCGTCTCGATGCCGCCCCCGGTAATGTCCTCACCCAGTCCGGATTCGATCAGTGCTTTACGCAGGGGCGAGGCCGGGGTGCCGAGCAGAATATGGTCGAGCAGGTTAAAGGCGAACACGGTTTCGGCATTCGTCGGCGAAGGCAGCGACCAGTTGACGGTGAACATCGGTTTCGGATCTTCATCGTCGGCCGAGACGGCAAACGGTTTTTCAACTCGGACCGGTGCCGGCAGCGGAGGTTGCAAGGCGATGTCTGATTGCGGGTCAATCTTCTGGAAGGTGCTCAGATATTCCTCCAGCAACTCAAAACGCGCTTCGGCCGGGTCGTCTCCATAGAAAAAGATGCGCGCGTTCGACGGATGATAGAACGCTTCGTGAAAGGCCTTGAACTGCTCGTAGGTCAGGTCCGGAATATTTTCAGGATTCCCGCCGGAGTCTTTTCCGTAGGTGATGTCCGGGTAGAGCGACTGCTGGGAAACTTCCATGAGCAGGGAATCCGGCGAGGAATAAACTCCTTTCATCTCGTTGTAGACCACGCCTTTATATTCCAGGTCGTTATCGATTGATTCCAGGTGATAATGCCAGCCTTCCTGTTTAAAGAAATCGGGCGTGATGCGAGGCTGAAAAACGGCGTCCAGATAGACGCCAACCAGATTATGAAAATCCTTCAGATTCTGGCTGGCCACCGGATAACAGGTTTTGTCCGGATAAGTGAACGCATTCAGAAAGGTTTGCAGTGACCCTTTCAGCAGCTGAACAAAAGGATCTTTCACCGGATACTTTTCCGATCCGCACAACACCGTATGTTCTAAAATGTGTGCAATGCCGGTCGAGTCGGAGGGCGGCGTGCGGAACGCAATGCCGAAGCACTTGTTTTCATCGTCGTTCTCCATCGACATAATTTCCGCACCGGTCGGGATGTGACGGTAGATCTTTGCAAGGGTGTTCAGTTCTCGCACTTCTTCTGTGCGTACCAGTTCAAAATTGTTCATACAGGGCTCCGTAAAATGAATCTGAAATATGTACCGGATTCGTACTTTTTAAGCGAATCCAATACGAAATTATTCAGGAAGTTGAATGTCGGTCCAGAGCTCAGCATTCGGGTGGTCGGCTAGGGCGATTCCTGCGGGGATGGATTGAGGATCGGTGACCAGGGTATTGATGATGTCCCGCTTGGATTCGCCAGTGACGAGCAGGATAATTTTTTCCACTCGTTGGAAAAGGGCGGGGGTCACACTGACGCCTTGCATGCCGTCGGGGCGGTCGGTATGCAGGGTGAGCCGGTCCTGAATCCGTGCCTGTTCCGGGGTGAAAAAACCGGCGGTATGCCCGTCATCGCCCATACCGAGAAAACCGAGGTCCACACTTTGCATTCGTTCGAGACCTTCAGCGAAGTGTTCTGCCGCCGCCTGGGCGGAGAGTGTGGTGTCAACCTGAAGAAATTGACCATGGCAGTTGAGTCCCTGAAGCAGAGGCAATAGGTTGTGAGCATTATTTTTCGGCGAGCTGAAGGGCTGCATCCGTTCGTCGCTCAGAAACAGGTTGCGCTGTGGATGCACCAGGCAGGGGGCTGCGGCCAGACGGTTGTAAATAACATAGGGCGTGGACCCTCCGCTCAGCATCAGGTTTCCAGGCGTTGGAAGGGTGGTGCGCAAAAGTTCCAGAGTTTGGAGGATCAGTTTTTCAGTGGTTTCAAAGGTTCGTATTTTTATCATGGGATGAGATTAATCGGTTCGGCATTGGGTGACCATCATTTTACGCAAACATCATTGCCCGTAAATGCGGATTAAGGCACATTTGAAGCATGCTTAAATTGATTTTGAATACGTTCATTAAACTGATTTCCATCATGCCGCTGCCCATGGTTCGCGGGTTGGGATATGTGGTCGGTTTTGTTTTCGGTAATGTGATCCGGCATCACCGAACGGATGCCTTACTGGCGCTGGAGCGTTCCATTCCGGAGCTTACGCCGCGGGAATGCAAGCGCACCATCAATACGATGTATCATCTTCAGGGTGTCAACTTCATGGAATTGATCTGGTATTCAACAAAGGATCGTAGCCGGCTTTTTGATGCGGTTGAAGTGGAGAACGAACACTACATCACAGAGGCTCTTTCCCGGGGTAAAGGCGTTTTGGCGTTGACTGCGCACTTTGGTAATTTTGAGCTGTTGACCATGGCGACCGGTGCTTTGGGTTATAAAATGACTGTGATTGTGAAGCCGATTAAAACCCCCGCAGTCAATGAAGCCATGACCAAACTCAGGGACCATGAAGGGCTGACATTTCTGGATCGGGATAATGCGTATCGGGACTGCCTTAAGGCGCTTCGGAGAAATGAATTTGTCGGGATGATTATTGATCAGAACATGATTCGGGAATCGGGAATATTTGTCGATTTCTTTGGCCGGCCGGCCTGTACCTCCCCGGGGCTCGCCTATATGTCGGCTCAGTCGAAAGCCCCGGTGCTGCCGGTGTTCATTCACAAAAAGAGTGACGGACGATTTCTGCTGAAAGTTCAAAAACCGATCGACCCGCCGGTCGACCGCAGCCCGGAGGTGATCCAGGCGGCGACGCAGTTGTATACGAAGGTGATTGAGAGTGCTGTCCGGGAAGATCCTAAGCAGTGGATCTGGATGCATCGCCGTTGGAAAACGACACCGGTGGAAGGTGAGGCCGGTTTTGTGCGCGCTAAAAAATCCTGAATCCAGTGATATCAGGCCGCATTGGGCTTGCGGATGTTCCTGAAAAAAGCCGACCTGAGTCAGGCCGGCTCAATAAGCCTATAGTGTCTGGCAGTCTAGCAGTCTGTCGGAGTTAGCACCCAGACACAGGTCCAATTTTCTGCGGGCCTGCCAATTATCCGGCGGCAACCGGTTTGTGAAACGAAAAAGGCGCGAATCTGCTCCAATATGGTGTAAATAGGTTGAT
>JAROBA010000048.1 GCA_029432815.1 Pontiellaceae bacterium B1224
CCGGACGGCGCAGGGAACGAATATTTAAACCGGCAAAGAAGGGAGTTGAATTAAGCATGCTTATACTTATCATCTTCACGCATATCTTGCAGCATGATATTCGTACTTAAATATGCCCGCGTAAGCTCCGGCAGTGCCCTTGCAATTACTTTAAACTAGCGCCATTCGGGTCAGTCCCGTATTTTAGTATTTTCGACTTGATTACTAGATTACGGGACTGACCCTTTCTGCTTTCTGCTTTCTGCTTTCTGCTTTCTGCTTTCTGCTTTCTGCTTTCTATGTACTTAGTCATACCAATAGATTTCCCGCGCCAACTCTTCCTTCTCCTTTTCCGTCATCTTTACCTTCGGAGACTCTCTCAGCAATAACATTACCCGCTGCCTCCTTTTTCTATCTTTCAACCCGGTTACCAAACTCTTTTTCAAACGCTCGCAGTCATAACCCCTAGTTGCTCCTGAGCATTCGCAATCTTGTATTAACTTGACTATTCGTCTTTCAACTTCCGATCCGGCGGGTATATCAAACTTAGTTTCTTCTCCTTGATATAATACTATATAATAGCATTGTTTCGAATCGTCAGCTTTCTGGAGCCCATTATCCTCCCATATGCAAAAATCAACTCCGTCTTTATTCTCGAAATAATACAGTCTTGATCCCCCATCTGAAATTCTAAAAAATTCCAGCAACACCCATCTTGACGAGTTGTAAATATTCTCCTGCAATCTCGGATCAACATGATCAGAACCTATATTCGAACACGAAAACTGAACCAACAGCAATACAGCTAAGGTCAATACAATTATTGGTTTCCTCATCATTCACGGCCTCCCACAATCACTAAATCTTTCAAAAGGGTCGTCGTCAAAAGTCAAAAGGGTCGGTCCCGTCATCTAGTAATCCGAGTTATTCGGTGCGGCTCTGCCGGGTTGGATTTTACTGTCCAGCCGTATTAATGTCGTAGAGATAGCGTTTTATTTTCTGGGTGGTGGTTTTCTCGAACTCCTCAAACCGCACGTCAATTTTTCGCGGTCGTTTATAATCGGAAAGATCCTTCAGCACGGCACGGACATCCTCCCGGACTATTTCTTCCATGCGTTCATCTGACAGGCTGGAGCCGTCGGCGGCTTTCATGGAATCGAACACCTCCTGGTTGGGCACCACAATCAGGCCGACCCGCTCGCCGGCCTCCTCGCCTTCCTGATAACCGAGTACCAGACACTCGAGGACATACCGACTCTTCAGCACCTGACGTTCCACTTCTTCCGGATAAATATTTTTTCCTTCGCGGTTCACGATCAGGCTTTTCTTACGACCGCTGATCACCAGATAGCCCTTTTCATCGAAATAGCCGAGATCGCCCGTATGGTACCAGCCGTCGACCAACACTTTGCCGGTTTCTTCCGGGTTGTTCCAATAGCCCTGCATCACGTTATCGCCTTTAGCAATAATTTCGCCGATACCTTCCGGGTTCGGCTGATCAATTTTCACCTCGACGCCATGCAGCGGCAGGCCAACGGTTCCAACCCTTGGAGCTTCCGGCGGATTCACGGAAAGAACCGGCGCAGTTTCTGTGATGCCGTAGCCTTCCACAATGCAGAAGCCCAGCTTGTTCCAGCCTCGCAACGTGGTCGGACTGATCGGCGCTCCACCGGAAACCACCAGCCGCAGCTTTCCGCCGAGCCCTTCATTCACCTTTTTGCCGATCACTTTGGCCAGCCCGAATTTATACATGGAGCGGGCCGCCGCTTTGGAGTTGATTCCATCCATGACGCGCGACAGCATTTTTTCGAGCAGCAACGGCACCGCCAGCATCACGGTCGGCGACGTTTCAGCCATATTGGCTTTAATGGTTTTCAGGCTCTCCACAATGGTCACCTGGCAATGTTTATAAATCGGCAGCAGCACCGATGTGGTAAAGGCAAAGGAATGATGCAGCGGCAGGATCAGCACGAGGTTGTCATCCTTAGCAAAATGGATGGACCGGTCAATGCTGTCGACATTCGACATAAAGTTATGATGCGTCAGCACCGCCCCTTTCTGCCGGCCTGTTGTTCCGGAGGTATAGATGAAGGAAGCGGGCGAAGAGTCAATCGGCCCCATCCTGTCAAATGCCCGACCTTCCGAAGCGGCGGCAGCATCCACCCGCTGCCAAAGGGCTTCATAGGTTTCGTGCTTAATTTTATTACATAGAGACTGGTTCTTTCCCACGCAGTCGAGCATTACCAGCGTTCGCAGCTCAGGCAGCTTTTCATGCATGCCTTCGAGTGTTTCCGCCAAACGACAGGAAGCAAAAACCACCGAAACCCCGCAATCGCGGAAAATATGCCGCACCTCGCGCTCGCGCAGCTTTGCGTCCACCGGAACCGCAATGGCCCCGATTCCCACAATACCGTGATAGATTTCAAACCACTCCGGCGAATTCTCGCGGTAGATGGACACCCGGTCGCCCTCTCTAACGCCGAGTTCAACCAGCATTTCCGAAACCCGCCACGCCCGTTCTCTCAGTTCCTGATACGTAGTGGTTCTCCAATCACCGTCCCGCTTATATTTCAACGCCACCACATTCGGGCTCTCGTTCGCGGCCTGATTCAGATAATCCTTAATCGTCATGAAATTTCTCTCCGTAAAAACGGACGGATTTTGTCACATTTCCAAACCTTGGAAAATACGAAAAGCCGCCCAAAAATGGACGGCTCAAAAAATTTGATAAACCTAGTGGCTGGAAGTCCGACAAAATAATTCTATTCCTCCGGAGCAGAAAATCATTTTGTCCTAAATTATTCTGTCAAACAAACCCCAGTCAGCTTTCCGCTTACGCCAGTTTTACGCTGATCGGAGTGCTGTTCAGCAGGTTTTCTGAAACCGGACAACGGGCATCCACTTCGTGCAGGAAAGCCAGCTTCTCTTCATCGGTCATATCCGCATCCACATCCACCGAAAGCGTAATACCTTCGAAACCAACGCGGCCATCGATCGGTTTGCCCAGCAAACCATCTATATCGAGATCGCCTTCCACTTTAATCGACATGCCTTTCAGATCGATGCGTTTCTGCATGGCTACGATACGCCCGATGGTTCCGATGCAGCCGGCCAGCGAAGCAAAAAGCATTTCCAGTGGAGTCGGGCCGGTATCCGTTCCTCCGGCATTGGCCGGCTGATCGATGATCACTTTATGTCCGCGAACGTCGCTTTCGATCACAAATTGTTCATTCAGTGTCGATTCAACAGTAACAGTCTTTTTCGGCATAATATTTCCTTTCTATGTTTGTGGGACTATATCGACATCCCATGAGACATGGAATGTTGGATTAAAGGATTATCGGATGCACAAGCATGCTTCCATTTCAAAAATTCAATATTACAAACTCCAACCCTTGCGGTATTCGTGCTGCACATAGCGATTAGCCAGCTCATTATTGGTTTTCATCGTTTCCGGATTCCAAGTCAGTTTGGTGCCCGGACCGACCCGCATCGCCACACAACCGAGCAGCATCATTTCCGTCAGCGGACCGGCAACCCCAAATCCGGATTGTGCCAGTGCGGGGTCATTCGCTTTAATGGCCTGAATCCACTCGTCGTAATGGCTTGAAACGCGGGGAAGAGATTTCGGAATCATTTTCAATTGGGGGACCACTTCCTTCATATCGGTTTCAGGGAAGATGCGCGGAGAATTACCGTAGCAGTCCTGAATCATGTTGTATTTATCCCCGTAATAAATAATTCCGCTATCCGTTAATTTGCGGGATTCCTCCAACCCTTCCGGCCAGGGGGGCAGATTTTCGCCATCGTACCACTTTAACGTAACCGGTGGTTTATTGCCGCGTGCCGCAAACTGATAGGTCACCACGCTTGAAACGGGGAAGCTAGCTTCTGCGCTGGCCGGATCTGAGCGGGTGAATTCCACCGCCACACGTTCGGGCTGTCCCAGATCGAGTGCCCAGACCGGATGATCAATAATATGGGCTGCCATATCACCCAATGCGCCAGCGCCGTAGTCCCAGAAACCTCGCCAATTAAACGGGGCAATTTTTGAACTGAATGCAGCTTCCGGCGCCGGGCCCAGCCATACGTCCCAGTTCATGGTAGAAGGAATCCGCTCAGCTGCCGGACGCACAATACCCTGCGGCCAAACAGGCCGGTTCGTCCAGCAATGCACTTCTCTCACATCACCAAGCACCCCGGCCTGAATCCATTCCACCGCCATGCGCGTCTGATTGTTCGAATGCCCTTGATTTCCCATCTGCGTCACGATCTTGTTTTCGGTGGCATATTGGGCCAACGCGCGAGATTCCGAAATCGTCCGGGTCAGCGGTTTTTCGGTATAAACCGGCAACCCGAGTTTCATCGCGGCCATGGTGGCGACCGCATGCGAATGATCCGGCGTGGTGATCACTACCGCATCCAGATTCTTGGCTTCTTTATCGAGCATCACCCGCCAGTCATCATATTGCTTTGCCTTGGTGAAATGACTGAACGCCTCAGCCGCTCGAACCGAATCCACATCACAAAGCGCATACACATTATGCTGCATGCAGCCCTTGATATTCGATTTTGCGCGCCCCCCTGCTCCAATGAAGCCGATATTCAACCGCTCACTCGGCGGGAGCTGTTCAACATCGGGATAAGCCGGCTTATCCTTTTTCTTCGCGGCCTGCGCCAGCACACTGGAAGGAACAATGGTAAAGGCAGTAACCGCTGTACCGGCGGCCAGTACTTTTCTACGGGAAGGTTGTTTCATAGCATCAAACTCCTAATTCAGACGTATATAAATAAACCGTTTAAAGAACGTTAGCGCCACAGGATAAACGGACAATTATTTACATCGACTGATGCCTGTCCTCTGAGATTTGAGGCAGAAAAATTATTCGGCAGAAATATGAACACCCTTTTCCCCATTGGTTTAGATTCTTCTGCCGTTAAATATTTCTGCCCAATAACCCGTCAACGCCACTCGTGTTTCGGATATCGCCCTTTCAGCTCTTTCCGAATTAACGGATAGCTGTTTTTCCAGAACGATTTCATATCCTGCGTTTTCTGCTGCGGGCGTTGGTTCGGGGCGAGCGCTTCCACCACCACCGGAATCAGGCCGAATCCAATGGTTGGAACTTCGTTCAAATCGTAGAGCTTTTGAATGGTGGCCGAAATAACCGGCGGTTGTCCCGCTTCATAGCGCACCTTTGCGCCAAACCCGCTCGGGAGTTTAATCCGCTCCGGGGCCTGCTTATCGATCATCTCCAACTGCATCGGCGACAGCCACGATTTTACGGTTTTCCAAACCGCGCGGTCTTTCAGATCGCGCTTACAAACCGCCCCCAAACAAATTTCCTGAATCATCGCCCGGCGCGCGTCTTCATCGATTTCCGGAATGCCGTAATCCGGACAACCGGCGGCCAGACAGTTGACCCGCGCGATCCAACGCTCCACCTGATCATCCCATTTATGGAGTTTCAACCGCCCGGCCAGCACTTCCTCCGCCATCAGCTCCGCCGCCAGCTGCGAATCCACCTCCTGCTTCATGCTCGCGTGCAGTTCCAATCCTCGGAACGCCTTCCAATGTTTGGAAACCACGCGCTTCAGCATCGGATCAAAAACCGCTTCGACTTTGTTCTCCATGTCGTCCGGGAAAAGTTCGTCCAGCCACTCTTCGGAAACCGCCGTGCAGAGATTCAGTTTAACGTTCAGGTTACGCCCTTCAATCTCCGCAATTTCCGCCGCCACAATCAGCGCGCTGTCGCGCACCACCGAATCCCGATCCAGATCGCCGGTGCGGCCGTGCACCACCTGGCAGTGTAAGCTTCCTTTATCCCGGCGTTTCGCCACCTGATCCGAGAAAGCCAATAGAATGCACTTCTGCAGATCCACGTCGTTCGGTTCATGACGGTTGACCTTCAGCCCTTCCCGTTCGGCGGTCTTCATGAAGCGGTTAAAAAGCGGCTTCACCTGACGCGCGGCACCCGCGTGCACTCCGAGTTTTCGGCATTCGTCGACCCGATAGTTATTGCGGTCCGCAAAAAACCAGGCACTCATCAGCCGCTTAAAATCGGACACATTATCCTCGCCCAGCACATCATCGCGCTGACCGCGCGTTTCGCTTCCTTTGTTCCGCTGAAGAATCGAGCGCCCCTGCGTCAGTGCCGCAATCAGGCACGCCTCGCGAACGCACTCATATTCATCGCCCGCCAAGAGCATCCGTGCATAACGCGGGTGCATCGGAAACGAAATCATCTTTTTTCCAATGCCGGTAAGTTTACCGGCGTGATCCAACGCTCCAAGGTCCGTTAGTAGCGTAAGCGTGCGAGCCAGCGATTTCGGGTCCGGCTTTTCCAACCATTGGAAGTTTTCCACATCGTCAATTCCGCCCGCCTTAAGCGTCAGCACCACTTCCGCCAAATCGTGCCGCAGGATTTCGGGCAACTCCTGCATCGGTCGCGCCACGTGCTCCTGTTCCGTCCAAAGCCGATGACACGTTCCCGGGGCGGTGCGCCCGGCCCGCCCGGTCCGTTGATCGGCCGAGGCGCGACTGATCCGTTCAATCAACAGCGTGTCGATGCCCCGGTTCGGATCGTAGCGCGCAATACGCGCGAGCCCGGAATCGATGACGATGCGGACGCCGTCAATCGTGATGGAGGTTTCCGCCACGTTGGTGGAAACCACCACCTTGCGCCGATCGCATTCACCCACCGCCGCATCCTGATCCTGCGGCGACAGCTCGCCATGCAGAGGCATCACCGCAAAACCCCGCGCGCATTTTTTCGATCGAATGGCTTCAACGGTTCGTGAAATTTCATAGCCGCCCGGCATAAACACCAGCACATCGCCTTCCGCGCCCGATTCAATCGCCTGCTCAAATGCATCGGCGGCGGCATCCCAGACCGGATGCTGCCGAAAATCGATGCGCTTCTTTGCGTAGGAAATATCGACCGGAAACATGCGGCCTTCACTTTTCAGCTCCGTGCAGGGCGACAGGTATTCCCGCAGCGGCCCGGCATCGAGCGTCGCGGACATGACTATAAGTTTCAGATCGGGCCGAACCTGCTGCAGATGCAACGCGCGGGCCAACGTGATATCGCCATAAATGTGCCGCTCGTGAAACTCGTCGAAGACAATCGTTGAAATACCGCGCAGCTCGGGGTCCGATAAAAACTGACGGAGCAGAATCCCTTCCGTCACATAGCGAACCTGCGTCTTTGCCGAAATCGCACTTTCCATGCGGACCTGATAGCCCACTTCCCCGCCGAGCGGTTCGTTGCGCTCAAACGCCACACGCTTCGCCAGCAATCGCGCCGCCAGACGCCGGGGCTGCAGCACCACCACTTCGCCCGCACCCGCGTTTCCGCAGTCGAGCACGATCTGCGGCACCTGGGTCGATTTACCCGACCCCGTCGGCGCTTCAATGATAATGCGATTGCTCGTTTTCAGCGCGGCCGACAGATCGGAGCGCAGCTCATAAATGGGTAATTTTTTCGGGTCCATAAGCGCGCAAATATAGCGTTAAGTTCCAACCGTTGGAAGTGCAACCCGCATTAGGAACAGAGGAGCAGGACAGGACCATTGAATGACAAAATCATTTTTCTGAGAAATGGAATAATCCTGTCATTCTGTCTGAAATTAGTTCCAGGGGTTGGAAGTTCAACCCGCAAGGCGCGAAAGAAGATTTTTACAGGACCATGGACAACAGGACTATTTACCAACGTTATAAAAAATCGTCCTGTTATCCATAGTCCTGTTTCACACTCACTCTTTTTGGTTCGCCAAAACTTTCTGCTTTTTGCCGATCCCTTCTTCATGATTAACTCCCTTGCATGGGCCGAAAAAAGAATATCCGAAAACAGGGCGGGCGCGGAAGCGCCGGCCAGAACCGTGCCGAAACCGAAGCCTTTCTCAAAAAGAATCGCTCGAAGCCGGACGTCATTGAAACTGCCAGCGGTCTGCAATACACCATTAAAGATCCAGGCACTGGTAAAAGTCCGGATGAATGGAGCACGGTGGAAGTCAACCAGCGCATCATGCTGGCGGGCGGAAGAATTATTAAAGACACCTACCACGGCACCGAAACCGACACCTTCACGATGGCCGAGGCGATTGATGGCCTGAAGGAAGGCCTTCCGCTGATGAAAGAAGGCGGAAAGTTCCGCTTCGTCGTCCCGCCGGATCTGGCCTGGGGCAAGCGCGGTGCCGGCGATAAGATCGGTCCCTACGCCACCCTCATTTTCGACATCCGATTGGAAAAAGTAATCTAACCACCCGCTTCGCTAGAGACTCGGAGGCACGGAGTTCAACATCGTTTCAGTTCTCTGTGACTCCGTGGTAAAAAAAATTCCGCTGTGTTTCCCTAGAATCCGCGGGAGTCCTGACTTTGCTTAAACAGGTCGCGAGCGAGATTCAGGTTTTTAACGAAGTCGTCCAAATACACATCCCGCTTGCCGTACGACCGGAGTGGAATGATGACCGGCTTGGGCGTTGAACTCAGTTGCCCGGGCAGCACATAGCAGATATCGGCCTTGACCATAACACCGACAAACTCGCCGCGGTCGGTTAACAGATAGTCGCCGACTTTCGGTCGGGTACCGCTGAGCGTACGAACGTTGAGATAATCTTTTCCAAGCATTGGAACCACCTCAACCAGACCGTATGCATTCACATCGGAGGGGCTGAAAAGCATCGCCGTGCGGAGACGTCGATCCTTCAGCCCCTGCATCGTGATGGGTTCCAGCGCTCCTTCGGCAGCCCCGGTTACATGGGCCAGGCTGACCTGCGGTTCAGTTGCCGGAACAATGAGAGCCCGCAGCGAGCCGGCTTTCGCCTCGCCCACCATCGGCGCAGCAACGCCGCGGACTTCAGTGATGCGGTCGGACAAGCCCCCGAAAAATGATTTTTTTAAACCGAGCGCCGTAAATTCGGCCGGTACAAGTTTGAAACCGCCGATGTTCACCAACGGCATCGCAAGCTGCTTATCGGTGCGGTACGATTTCCCATTGGATGCGTACTCGGTATAGCTGATCATGACGCGGCGCATCGCTTCGTCGCGCCGTACCCAGACCGATTGGCTGCGCGCTTCGGCGGCGGCTTGGCGCTCCTGCTCAAGCTTCGCCAGCTTTTCAGCATCGGCTATTTCCCGTTCTTTAAGGGTGGCTACCGAGACACGCGCTTCAACCAGCTCTTCGGATACCTGTTCGGTTTTAACCTCGAGCAATTTACGCTCGGTCAATGCCACCTCAGCTTTTGCAACGGCTTCCGCTTCCGCTGACTTTGCCGAGAGCAGATCCGCCTCACGACTGGCCAATGCGGCGGAGAGCTCTTTCGCCTGCCTCTCGGCCAACCGCGTCTCTGCACGGGCCCGCATGGCCTCTGCTTTCAATGCAAAGATTTCGGAAGCGCGGTCGCCGGCCGAGCGCTCGGCATCACGGGCAAGACGTTCGGCCTCCTCGGCTTTTTGTTCCGCCAGCTTCACCCGGGCATACGCTTCATCGGCCCGCGTTTTGGCATCCAACTCGCGTTGCTCCAGCTCCAGCGTCCGAGCTTTGGCAAGTTCGGCCTGCTGATTGACCAGTTCGGCTTCCCGCGCCGCAAGTGCCGCTCGCGATTTCGCCCGCTCTGCAGCAAGCTCGGCTTCGCGCAATCGGGCCAGGGCCTCCGCACCATCCGCTCGTTCTCGATCGGCCTTGGCTTCCGCCAATGCCGCTTGCTCCAGCGCTTTTCGGGCAATATCGGATGATTCTTTCAGCTGCGCTTCAAGACGGGCGATTTCGCTACGGTAGCCCGCCTCGTTGCGCAGCCCCTCTTCAAGGACGTGCGAGAGCCCGCTGGCGGGAACGGGAATATTCGATTGCCCGTCTCTCAGGTTGCGCGACGTGAGTGCGAGTACTGAGAGAACCATGACGTCGAGCATCACGATTAGGATGGATCGTCGCATCGTTCGGCCTCTAGTTGGTTTCGACCTGGCTCGTCAGCAGTTCCTGCCGAAGCGGCGTGTGATAGCCCAGACGTAGAATCACGGAAACAATGATGCCCATCGCAGTCGAGGCATAGGCAAACATGAGCCCTGCATCGGGATAGAATGTGATCACAATAAAACTTCCAACGGAGCCCAACAGTCCGAAGTAGAGCGGGAGGTCATAGTAAATGTCGATGGCATCGAGCAGTTCGAGGGTTTTCGCGGCGTCATAGCCCGCATTTTTAACGGACTTCGTTTTAGTGAGTGCGGCCACCCAGGCAAAAATCTGGAGCACCGCCGAAATCAGCACCATCATCCAGGCCATTCGCTGTCCAACCCGCTGCGTAAGCATCCGCGCCTGCTCAACCATCTCCGGACTGATGGCTCCGGAACCTTCCGAGATCGGCACCTCACTCGGCTTCGCCAGAAAAGAGATTCCGACTGCAATGGCAACCGTCAGGGCCAACACACCCAAAAAAATAAAAAAACCGCGCATAAACTTCATTTAATTCACTCCTGTCTGTCAGCTGAATAACACTGCACCAATCAACTCTTTCGGGCCGCGCACCTCAAGCTGTTAACGCAGTAAAATCGGATTGGCGTAAAGTGCACCCCAATACTGCACCGTTCCTAGATATTCGCTGCGTGAAAATGACCAAATGGTCTTTATCCATATTCCGTATCAATTTTCCGTTATAGACGATATTGATTGTGCTGACTCGGCATTCTGGTATTCACGCCTCCTTTTTGAGCAAAACACAATAAGGAACAGAAAATGAAAAATCAGGAAATGCTGGCGAATCCGGCTCCATTGGGGTTGATGGGATTCGGTATGACCACTGTACTGTTGAACATTCACAACGCCGGTTTTTTTCCAGACGCTGGAAGCATGATCATGGGCATGGGTATCTTTTTCGGGGGCATCGCGCAAATCATCGCCGGTATCCTTGAATATAAAAAAGGCAATACTTTCGGCATGACGGCTTTTGTTTCCTACGGTTCGTTCTGGCTGACACTGGTGGCACTTTGGATTCTTCCTAAGCTTGGAGTTGCAACAGCTCCTCCTCGCGAATTTGTGGGTTGCTATTTACTCATGTGGGGCATTTTTACCGGCCTGATGTTTATCGGGACCCTGAAAAAAAACAAAGCTCTGCAGTTTATCTTCGGTTCCCTGACAATTCTCTTCATCCTGCTCGCGGTCGAACACTGGGTGCCGGAGCATGCGGCCCACCTCATTGGAAAAATCGCCGGGTTTGAAGGCATCCTCTGCGGCGCAAGCGCCATCTACCTCGCCATGGCTGAAGTCATCAACGAAGCTCACGGGAAGGCCCTGCTGCCGATCGGCGAATAAACATTCACTGATTCAGCTGAAAGCCCCATCGAAAAATGCGTGTCCAATGATTGGAAAAATAAACCAGGGAAGGTGCCGGTCCCGAAATAACGTAATCATTGCACATTCTCCCCGCTTGCGTCTTATCCAGCTGCGGCAGAGCAGCCCGCACCCCATTTTCCATCTGGAATGAACTCTCTCTACAGCAACCGCGTTTTTAGAAAACCCCCACCAAAAACAACATTATTCAAAATAATTAAATATTTATTTCGCCAACACTCAAAAAAAGAGTTAGACATGCATCTCATTCAATTAAGGAAATACAGATGAATACAGGTACAGTTAAATGGTTCAGCTCCGAAAAGGGCTTCGGTTTTATCACTCCCGATGAAGGTGGAACCGATATGTTCGTACACCACTCGGAAATTCAGGTTTCCGGTTACGCCACCCTCGATGAAGGCCAGAAGGTCTCCTACGAAGTGGGTCAGGGTCAGAAAGGCCCATGTGCGACCAACGTAACACCTATGTAAGATCTAAGCTTTTATAGGTTTTGATAAGGCGTCCAGTGGACGCCTTTTTTTTGTATCGCGCGCCTGTCCAGATTCCGACGACTTGGCGTCGCGCCTACATTTATTAAGGCTGGATATGCCCCCCCAAAAAAAAAGCCAGCAACCTGCCGGCATCTAAGTTTATCGGGCGTTATGTACCGAGAATAACCCGAATCACATCCGCCGCAGAAAATTCGGCAGTGCCATCAGAACAGAATCGGCCGATATTCAGGAGATCATCGCCCATCGTAACCAGTGTTTTCTCTTCCGTTCCATCCGGCAGACGCTGCGGATAACCGATATCCGCCGCCAAGGCATTACACAGGCACTTACGCCCAACCGTATCCTCTTCTCGTCCGCCCTTGCCAACATAAGCCGAAACCGGCTCAGCGGCACAACGATAACCAATCTTTCCGTCATCACGCCTGTATGGCGTACGAAGAAATCCAATATCACAAATGCGGCGGCGCTTTTCATAGACCGATACATCGGAAAGGCTCCCAGCCAGGTCTGCCACTTTAAAAGGAAACCCCGTCGGTGATGCCACCGGATCCGTAAACACACGCGCTTCACCCGCGAGTGCCCGGCGCACCAGCTCATGCCGCGTTTCCGCAATTAACCCCGACTCCTCGCAAAGACCAAAGGCCGTTCCCACCTGCACGCCTGCAGCACCGGCTGCCAGCGCGGCGGCCATGCCCTCTGGCGATCCATAGGAGCCGGCCAACCAGAACGGCAGTCCGAATTCACGAAACTTAGCCAATTTAGCATCGTCGCGCGGCCCGTAAACCGGTTCGCCGCTCTCGCTTAAATCGCCGCAACCGCGCGGAGGGGCATTATGACCGCCAGCCATATTGGCCTCGACAATAAATCCTTCAATACTTCCATTGGCTTTTTTCAACAATATATTGGCCAGCGATTCCGTGGTTACAATGGGGAAAAAATCCGGGCGTTTTAATGTTCCAGGCACTGGAACACCATCCATCAAGCCTTTCGGGTCAAAAGACGTATTAACGATTTCTGTATCGCCATTCTTTCCGGCCACAACAATCGGATACTCAACCGGCTCGTGATTTGACAACGAATCCAGAATACCCGGAATGGTCAGAGGAATGCCCGCCCCCATAATCACAACCGACACGCCGGCAAGCATAGCCCCGTAGATGGAAGGCAAATGCGGAAGCTGAATCTTTTCGAGATAGTTTATGCCAACTGGTTTGTCATGCCCCTCTTTCGACAAAAACACCTCTACGAAATTTCCCACAATACACAGCTCCTGCGGCGCACGAAGTCCCTCGAGCGTATGCATTGGTATATGGCGATAGGGCTTATGCTCCGGCAAGCCCTTCGGCATATAAAAAAGATCAATAACCCGACGGGCCATATCAGGAAAAGGAAAATGCTCCAATGCGCGCTGGACATGGCCACCCGGATCACCATATTGAAGCCTTCTGGCCACAACCGCATCAAGTGCCGTTCCGGAAACGACGCCTAGCTGGCCGAGTTTGGATACCGTACTGGCCAAGCGCCAATCCGATATACCAAAACCCATCCCGCCCTGAATAATCTGAGGTTTTTTAATGTGCATTTGACGACAACTATGACCGCGACTGATTCGAATATCGACAATAATCTCAACAAGAAACGACTAGTCGCTTCTCTGACTTTCCCACACCTGAATCGCCCGCTTCCGTTCGGTCCCCCAGCGGTATCCACCCTGCGCCCCCGTTTCCCGAATCACACGATGACAGGGAATCAGAAATCCAATGGGATTTGTCCCAACAGCCGTCCCGACTGCACGCGATGCGCCCGGACTCTCAACAAACCTGGCCAGATGTCCATAACTGACCAACTGCCCTTCCGGTACCTGCAGTAGTGCCTGCCAGACCTTCACCTGAAAGTCGGTACCTTTCACATACGCCTTCAGCGGTTCCTTAGCATGAAGTTCTTTGCCAAAAATTCTACCGCACAATTCCCCAGCCACCCGATCATCTCTTTCCAAACTGGCATGCGGCCAGCGCTGCTCAAGATTTTTCCAATGGGTGGAAAATTCCAATGCCTGGAAAAATGAGAGATGGCAGATCCCCCGCGAATTCACAGCAACCAGACAATCGCCGAAGGGAGTTTCTGCGACGCCCCCCTTAATGATCCAACCGGCGCCTCCGGTTTTAATTTCGCCCGGCGTTGCCGCCTCCATACGAATACAAAGATCGTGCAAACGACCGGGGCCCGATAATCCGGATTCGATGGCCGAATCCAGCACACTGTTACCTTCCCGCAGTCGCTGTTTTGCATCCGACAATGTCAGGCACTTCAGGAAATCCTTCGGTGTAATCCCGGCCCATCGCGAAAAAAGCCGATGAAAATGAGAGGCACTTAAGCCCGCAACTGCAGCCAAACAGTCGAGGTTCGGTTGCTGTTCGCGGTGTTCATTGATATACCGAATCACTTTAGCGATGCGCTCATAATCACTCATCCCGGCACTATGCCACGGGCACTCATCCCCGCCCACCCGATTCGTATCGCAAAGCATCCGCAGAACCAACCCAAAAGAAGTGATACCTCACACAAGCGCATCCAAACAAAGATTCCATAACATCACACCGCAATCCTTTCCAAGGACGGAGCAGCGAATGATCACAATCCGACCTCTTCGTCACCGGCACTCACTGCTTAAAAAAACAGTCCCGCGTTCCAGATACATCCCGCTTCAAAACAGAAGAATATTAAATCCAGATTTACGATCGTGCATCTGGATTTAACATACCATATCTGGCATGTTGCTGAAAAAGATGAACCTTTCTCCTGCTGATCATCTTTCTATGAAGAGCCAAAAAAGGGACGTTTCCAATGATTGGAAACGTCCCATATCCGAATACAACCTTAACCGTTTGCTACAACCCTAAAACCTGCTTCATGGCATCTTTCATTGTATAGAGTCTGGGTTCTTTCTCCGCCACCCAGACTGCGGCCTGTAGAGCGCCGATTGCAAAAACGTCGCGGCTGGTTGCACGGTGCGACAGCTCCAGCAGTTCGCCGACGCCGGCCATCATGACCGTGTGATCGCCCACAATATCGCCGCCACGGATCGCATGGAAACCGATTTCTTTTTCCGGGCGTTCGCCCGGCAGTCCGGTACGCCCGTCCACCTGAACATCTTTTAGATTCCAGCCATAGCCATCGGCCGCTGCCTGCCCGAGCATCAGCGCCGTTCCGCTCGGCGAATCCTTTTTCAGATTATGGTGGCTTTCCAGCACTTCAATATCATAGCCCTTGCCCTTGAGCGACCGAGCCCCGATCTCCACCAAATGGCAGAGCAGGTTAATACCCAGACTCATGTTGCCTGAAAGCACCACCGCCGTCTTTTCGGCGGCGGTTTCAACCACCGCAATCTCAGCCTCGTTTAACCCGGTGGTACCGATCACCCAGGCCGTGCCCCACTCTGCAATACGCGATGCGTTGGCCGCCGTAGCGGAAGGTGCTGAAAACTCAATAATGACGTCTGCGTCGGGGCCGACTTCAGCCAGATCGGAAACAACGCTGATGCCGGCAGCCTTACAACCGGCCATCACGCCGGCATCGGTTCCAATACCTGGAACTCCCGGGACATCCACTGCACCGTGCAGTTCCAAACCCTGTACTTTTTCTTCCAGAACACAACGGATCAATGCTTTTCCCATACGTCCGCAAGCGCCCTGGATTACCACTTTTGCAGCCATTATAAAACTCCTGCAGCTTCAAGCGACGCGCGTAGCACCGCTTTCTTTTCGTCGGTCGTCGAACACATCGGCAAACGGTACGTCTCCAGAATCATGCCTTTCATGGCCATGGCGGCCTTGATTGGAATCGGGTTAGTATCAATAAAGATATCCTCGAACAGTTGCGCATATTTATCGTGTAGTAACTGCGCTTCATCAAAAGCCCCGTTCAGGGCGGCGGAAACCAACGCAACCACCTCGACTGGAATAAGGTTCGATGCGACGGAAATAACACCGCATCCGCCGGCCTTAATCATCGGAAGCGCCAACGAGTCGTCGCCCGACATCACTTCAATATCACACAGGTTTTTAATATCCGTCACACGCTGAACCGAACCCGCTGCTTCCTTGATAGAAACAATGTGTTCGTGCTTTGCGAGCTCCGCGACAACATCCAATGGAATCTCGCAGGCCGATCGCCCGGGCACATTATAAAGCACCACCGGCACGCCGATATCGGCTACCGCAGAGAAATGCTGAATCAGTCCGGCGTTATTCGGCTTGTTGTAATACGGCGTCACCTGCAACGTACCGTCCACACCGAATTCCTTCGCGGCGGCGGTCAGCTCGATGGCTTCGGCGGTCGAGTTCGCGCCGGTTCCCGCCATAATTTTAACGCGCCCAGCGGCCACATCCGTGACGGTTTTAATCACCCGCAAATGTTCATCCGTACGCAGGGTCGGCGACTCGCCGGTTGTTCCGACCGGAACAATGCCCGCCACGCCGCCGGCAATCTGGAATTCAACCAGTTCGACCAGTTTCTGCCAATCGACTTCGCCCGTTGCGGTGAATGGCGTCACCAGAGCGGTATATACACCTGTAAAATACATGTTCTTCTCCTTACGCCTCAAATGAGGTTAATCCATCCAGATCGAGTGTGGCAAAATGATCTTCCAGAGTTTCTGCGCGGCGGATTTGGATGACGCTGCCGTCTTCACGCAGCAGCAGTTCCGCTGATCGCAATTTGGCATTATAGTTGAAGCCCATCGAATGCCCGTGCGCACCTGCGTCGTGAATAACCACTAAGTCACCAACATCGACCGGCTGGATGGCACGATCGATCGCAAACTTGTCGTTGTTCTCGCAAAGCGAACCGGTCACATCACAAACGAAGTCGGCCGGTTGACCTTCTTTCCCCGCGACATTCACGTGATGATACGCGCCATACATTCCCGGGCGCATCAGATTCGCCATGCAGGCATCCAGCCCCACATACTGTTTGTAGGTGTTCTTTTTATGCAACACACGGCCGACCAGATATCCATAGGGCCCCGTGATCATACGACCGCACTCCAAACGGACATCCAGTTCGTTCAGTCCTTTGCCAATGATCAGCTCGTCATACAGTTTCTTAACGCCTTCTCCCAGCACCGCAAGATCCACCGCACCCTCTTCCGGTTTGTAGGGAATGCCAATACCGCCGCCGAGGTTGACGAATTCAAATTCAATACCCAGCTCAGCCGACAGTTCACCCACCAGCTCGAAAAGCATATGAGCGGTTTCGATGAAGTAACTGACTTCCAGTTCGTTCGAGGCCACCATCGTGTGCAGGCCAAAACGCTTTATGCCTTTGTCGCGCAGGATCCGATAGCCCTCGAACAGCTGTTCGCGGGTAAAGCCATATTTCGCTTCCTCCGGATGGCCGATGATCGCATTTCCGGCTTTCAGAGGTCCCGGGTTATAGCGGCAGCAGACCAGATCCGGCAGACCGACATGATCTTCCAGATATTGGATGTGCGAAATATCATCGAGATTGATGATTGCGCCGAGATCTTTGGCTTTCTGATATTCATAAGCCGGCGTGTCGTTGGATGTAAAAATAATATCCTCTCCCACAATCCCGACCTTCTCCGACAGGATCAGTTCGCCATAAGACGAGCAGTCAGACCCAAAACCTTCCGACTTTAAAACAGCCATCAGATACGGGTTCGGAGCGGCCTTAACCGCAAAATATTCTTTAAAGCCTGGATTCCAGGCAAAAGCCGCTTTTAAACGCCGCGCGTTTTCGCGGATGCCTTTTTCGTCGTATATATGAAACGGGGTCGGAAACTGCTGAGTCAGTTCCTCCAAACGGTCTTTGCTAATCGGAATTTTCTTTTCTGTCATAAAGCTCTCCTGAAAAATATGGGCCGGACTATACACGAAACCCCTATATTTCCAACGTTTGGAAATCGGAAATTTCCAACCCGATACGTCACATTTTAAACTTTTACAATATGGAGTCACCCGCTCAATTTCGTAGTTACAGCAATGACTCTGGAAAAAAATGTCGAAGTTTACTGAACGGCTTGTATGTACTGAGGTTGCAACGCGGCTTCCTCGAGTTGGAAACCGGGGTCGACATTTTTTTCCAAGGATTGGAAAATCGGCAATTTTCAGCATCACTGCTCTTAACACTTATAACATAAGCACTTAAAACTGTTAAAGCGCGGCACGCGCTCCGGTGGCACACCTGATGCGAATAAGGACGTCATGAAAACGCCCTATTTAATTGATACGACCCTTCGCGATGGCGAGCAGATGCCCGGTGCGGTCTTCACTCGCGAGGAAAAGCTGAAGATTGCGATTGCGCTGGCTGAAACCGGCGTGGGTGAAATCGAAGCAGGCATTCCGGTGATGGGTCCGACGGAGCAGGCGGATATTGCAGCCATTCTTGCGCTCGATCTGCCCTGCCGGATTACGGGCTGGTGCCGAGCGGCGCTGGCGGACCTCGCCGCGGCCGAGGCGGCGGGCCTGGAATGCGTACACCTTTCTTTTCCGATTTCCGGCCTACACTTCCAGGCATTGGGAAAAGATGAAAGCTGGGTTTTCCAGACGCTGGAAACAATCCTGCCCGAAGCGCTGCGCCGCTTTGCCTTTGTTTCGGTGGGCGCGCAGGATTCTGCGCGGGCCGACCTGAACCTACTCACCTCTTTTGCCCGCCGCGTTTACGAGCTTGGAGCAGACCGCCTGCGGATTGCCGATACCGTGGGCGTTCTGAACCCATTTCAGACGCGGGCCCTTTTTGAAAAACTGCACGCCGCCGTTCCCGAATTGGAACTGGCCTTTCATGCGCATAACGACCTGGGTATGGCCACCGCCAACACACTGGGCGCCTTTGAAGGTGGCGCAATGGCGGCAGACGTTACCGTAACGGGTATTGGCGAACGCGCCGGAAATGCGGCATTCGAACAGGTTGCCATGGCAGTTCCAACGCTTGAAATTACAAAAAATCTGCTGACCCCGCTCTGCAATCTCGTACTGGAAGCAGCGGGCCAGAAAGCGCCCCGCTGTTTTCCAATCATTGGAAAAAATATTTTCAGCCACGAATCGGGTATCCATGTGCATGCCGTATTGAAAAACCGGGCAGCATATGAACCGTTTGCTGCGGCCGACATCGGCCGCTCCGACGCCACCCATGTGGTATTAGGAATCCATTCCGGCGAAGCGGCCTTGCGGCATACGCTCCGAAACATAAACATCGACCCAGGCAGTGAACCGCTGGGCTGGCTTCTTAACCGCGTGAAGCAACATGCCCTTGCCACCAAACAACCCGTTACCCAGCGCCAACTGCGCAACCTCTATTATGAATAACATGAGGCGTGAGGCGTGAGGCGTGAGGCGTGAGGCGTGAGGCGTGAGGCGTGAGGCGTGAAATTTTTCAATCCCTGGAAAGCTGGCAATGGAAATCACGTTTCAATCGTCACTCTTCACTCTTCACTCTTGCTTCTAGCTCAATTTTTTTCATCAAATCTGCAAGGCTCGGGACCTTGCGCAAAACTGCTTGGCACAGCTGATGCATACATAGGTTCGAACATGTACTCCAAACCCGCATTTGGAACATAAATGTATTTTCGACCCTTAAAATGACGTATAGTAAATGCCAAATTGTAAGTTTGATAATCCAAAAATCTGTGATGCCCGACACATCAGGGAACTCGAATCGCTGGCGGAAATCGCCCGCACCCTGTCTTCCAAGTCGCAGCAGGAAGCGATTCTCCTCGAAGTAATCGATCTGCTGGAGCAAAGCAGAAGTGTGCAGCGCGGCACGATTATGCTCCTGGCGGCTGACGGCCGGGAACTGCGCGTCGAAGCGGTAAAAGATCAGAAGGTGCAGCACGCCTCGGGCGCGGCCTATCGTCGAGGCGAAGGCATCACCGGTCTAGTGCTGGAATCGGGCAAGCCGCGTATTGTGCCGCTGGTTGCCGACGAGCCGCGCTTCAAGGGGCGGCTGCATAACCGGAAGAACGAACAGCCCTTGAGCTTCATCTGTGTTCCGATCGCGGTTGATAATACTCCGGTCGGCACCCTCTCGGTCGATTGCCATGCGCAGGGTATGCCAGCCCTCGAGGAACTGCAGCGCTTCCTCTCCATTGTGGCCACCATGATTGCCACCGATGTGAGCGCCCGCCGCATTTCCTTGATGGAACGCGAAGCGCTTGAGTCGGAAAACACCCGGTTGCGCGGCGAGATGATGGAAAAATTTCAGCCCGAAAATATGATTGGTAACTCACACCTGATGCATGAGGTCTATACCCGCATTCATCAGGTAGCCGCCTCAGACACCACGGTGCTGATTCGCGGGGAGTCGGGCACCGGTAAAGAGCTGGTGGCCTCTGCCATTCACTACAGCAGTCCGCGGGCACGCAAACCGTTCGTGAAGGTCAACTGCGCTGCTCTGAACGAAAACCTGCTGGAGAGCGAATTGTTCGGCCACGAAAAAGGAGCCTTCACCGGAGCGCTTCAGGCACGGATCGGCCGGGTTCAGGAGGCGGAAGGCGGCACCCTGTTCCTCGACGAGATCGGCGACTTTTCGCCGACCACCCAGGTCAAACTGCTGCGCGTGCTGCAGGAACGAACCTATGAACGGGTGGGGAGCAATGACCTGCGAAAGGCCGATGTACGCATCGTGGCGGCCACCAATGCCGACCTAGAAAAAGCGATTCTGGAAAACAGCTTCCGGCAGGATCTGTTCTACCGCATCAACGTCTTTCCGGTTTATCTCCCACCGCTGCGATCCCGGCGCGACGACATCCTGCTGCTGACGAACTTTTTTGTAAAAAAGTATTCCTCGAAAATGCAGGTCGAAATCCGGCGCATCAGCACACCGGCCATTAATATGCTGATGGCCTACCACTGGCCGGGCAATGTGCGTGAACTGGAAAATACCATTGAGTATGCGGTTTTGATGGGCAAGGAAGATCAGGTCATTCACGGGCACGACCTCCCCCCCACCCTGCAAACCCCGATTGCCATTGCGGCAACCGGCAGCAATCAACATACGCTTAAAGCCCGCGTGGCAATGCTGGAGCGGGATCTGATTGTCGATTCGCTGAAGCGGCACAAAGGAACCATCAGCGCCGCCGCCCGCGAGCTGGGCATAACGGAACGCATGGTGCGCTATAAAATTCAGAAACTTGATATCGACTATGAAACCCTGTTCAAAAAACGCCGAAGAAAGAAGAGCCCGAATCCAAAAAATAATAAAAACTGACTGGGGAGCTAAATGAATTCAACTGCCGCCCAAACCAACGTTTTGAAAAGACTATGAAAATACGGACTGCGACAAGCGATGATATTCCGGCGATGGCCGAACTGCTCCACGAACTGTTTGCGGTCGAAGTTGATTTCAGCCCGCACTATCCAACACAGGTCCGGGGGTTGGAACTTTTGCTCAAGCGGGAACACGCCGTCATTTTTGTGGCGGATACCGGAGATCAGCTGATCGGGATGTGCACGGTCCAGATTCATGTTTCAACGGCGAAAGGCAACGAGGTGGGCATCGTGGAAGATGTGATCATCGATGTAGACCACCGCGGCAAAGGCATTGGCTCGACGCTGCTCCGCAAACTGGAAGAATGGGCTTCCGAACGCGGACTGACCCGGCTCCAGCTGCAGGCCGACCGCGATAACCACCCCGCTCTCGGCTTCTATCGCCGACAAGGCTGGCACCTCACCAACCTGATCGGCTGGATGAAACAGCTCGAAACATAAACCCGTCCTGCCGCTGACCGCTCTCGGTTTCAAAAATGAAAAGCGGAGCCGCTCAGGATAAAAAAAGAAACAGATAGAACGCAGCCACAAAAAGCAATGTGGCCTTGCTTCTGATTTCAAAAAACTGTCAATCCACAACGGATGATGTGCGGGTGATGCTTCAGGCCGGGTTGCTTCTGATTTCAAAGAACTGTCAATCCACAACTACGAAGGTTTCTTTCCCGAAGCAGTTTAAGTTGCTTCTGATTTCAAAGAACTGTCAATCCACAACGGTGTCGATGATGTCGGCGATGCGGGCGGCGTTGCTTCTGATTTCAAAGAACTGTCAATCCACAACGCCGTGTTCAGGTTGAGAGGTAACTCCGAGTTGCTTCTGATTTCAAAGAACTGTCAATCCACAACTTAAGCGGTCAGGGCCACGCTGAAGAGTTCGTTGCTTCTGATTTCAAAGAACTGTCAATCCACAACTGCCCTTATATAAGGATACGGCATCGCCGTGTTGCTTCTGATTTCAAAGAACTGTCAATCCACAACATGCGTGGTCCGGCAGCATGACGGGTATGAGTTGCTTCTGATTTCAAAGAACTGTCAATCCACAACCTGCAAGCAGGCGGGCTATTCGGACAGTCTGTTGCTTCTGATTTCAAAGAACTGTCAATCCACAACTACTGCGCCCGCGTTGCGTTCAGATCCTTGGTTGCTTCTGATTTCAAAGAACTGTCAATCCACAACGGTGGCCTGTACGCCCTCCGCCCCGGTGATGTTGCTTCTGATTTCAAAGAACTGTCAATCCACAACTCGCTGCTTGGCCGCTTTTGCTTCGCGTCGTTGCTTCTGATTTCAAAGAACTGTCAATCCACAACCCGCGACATGCCGCGCCTCGACTGGGAGCAGTTGCTTCTGATTTCAAAGAACTGTCAATCCACAACGATTGCGATGAACAGCTGCAGAAGCGCGCAGTTGCTTCTGATTTCAAAGAACTGTCAATCCACAACTCGGCATGTCCGCCGAACTGATCGACTACGGTTGCTTCTGATTTCAAAGAACTGTCAATCCACAACTTATGTGGGGGCGTGCGCTCCGTATGATTAGTTGCTTCTGATTTCAAAGAACTGTCAATCCACAACTCCGGTGTCGGTGAGCGTGGGCGATCCGGTGTTGCTTCTGATTTCAAAGAACTGTCAATCCACAACGTGACGACGGCATACCATTTGATAGCGGCCGTTGCTTCTGATTTCAAAGAACTGTCAATCCACAACGGACCGCAAGACTTTGCGTAACAACTACATGTTGCTTCTGATTTCAAAGAACTGTCAATCCACAACGTCCTCATAGGTCACCGCAATCCTCGCCACGTTGCTTCTGATTTCAAAGAACTGTCAATCCACAACTGCGCAAAATCGGCGACAAGCCCGGTCTGGGTTGCTTCTGATTTCAAAGAACTGTCAATCCACAACGGAACTGAGTTTGATCAGGCAGCTGAAATCGTTGCTTCTGATTTCAAAGAACTGTCAATCCACAACTCAGCATCTGATCGCCCTTAAGACGCTCAAGTTGCTTCTGATTTCAAAGAACTGTCAATCCACAACCACGTGAAGTTAATATCTTCCCCAACCTTGGTTGCTTCTGATTTCAAAGAACTGTCAATCCACAACGGTTGTTGATGAGCTGAGGGCAACGTAATGTTGCTTCTGATTTCAAAGAACTGTCAATCCACAACTACACAGGTCTATAACAAATAACCAAGAGGGTTGCTTCTGATTTCAAAGAACTGTCAATCCACAACCAAACCCAGACACGCTAACATAATTATATCGTTGCTTCTGATTTCAAAGAACTGTCAATCCACAACTAAATCAATCGAAGGGAAAACCGGCGGCTAGTTGCTTCTGATTTCAAAGAACTGTCAATCCACAACACGGTTATGTTCATCACAGATAGGCATTACGTTGCTTCTGATTTCAAAGAACTGTCAATCCACAACAACCCATCACGCGCTTTTTATTTAAACATGGTTGCTTCTGATTTCAAAGAACTGTCAATCCACAACATAGCCGCCATAAGCCCCTATTTACTAAGGAACTAGCCTCAGCTCGCCCCAAAGAAAACCGGCATGATTCTAACCATGAAGTACATTTCCAGTTCATTTTTTGCATTCTACCTTTCTTCAATTGATCTACCAGTCAGAAAAACTCCAGCTGGCTGGGTTTGGGAGAAAGCGGCGTTGTCGCCTTCCCCCAAACATTGATGATATTTCCATATTGCTTGTCTGTGATCCTCATAATGCTGACCTGCCCTTTGGAAGGAACCAGTTTGTTAATTCTTTTTGTATGTACATCGGCACTTTCCGTACTTCCGCAGTGCCGCGTGTAAACCGAATATTGCATCATGGTAAAACCGTCACCCAACAACCGCTTGCGGAACACGGAAGCGTCGTGACGCTCCTTTTTCGTGTTTGTCGGCAGATCGAAGAATACAAACAGCCACATGATTTTATAGGCGTTAAGCCGTACCTCCGACATCTTCCACCGCCTTCATTACCGGATAATCCACCTTCTTTTGTTCGCCAGCGATGCAACGCGCCAATGAAGCCGTGGTATACGACAAGCCAACCATTAAGGGCCGTAGGGTGTTCGTTAGATGAACATCTGCGGCGAGCAGTTTAAGCAACTGTTGTTTGTGTTCTCTGGAAAGTTCTTCAATAGGTTCATCAGCTTCCTTCCAAATTTCATAAACCACTTCATCTGCATAGGGGCGATAGGGTTCCATTACATCATCTGCCAGCGCAAACGCATTGTATTTATTGTGGTGATGGATTCCAATGGCTGGATAAAGACCGGAACCCACCAGTGATCGGGCCACTGCCGCACGCAGGATCGCATACGCATAGTTCAGCAGGTGATTGGGAGCACCACCAAAACGTTCGCGCCGAAAATCCTCGCCGAACAGGTTTTGCCAATAGACCCGGGCGGCGGCTCCTTCGCGATTATCCGTATCACCGCTCTTCACATTTCCTGCATGATGCAGTAAAGCTTCAACCCCTCCCGACTCCGTCCGTTGCAACATGGCCGCCTGATTTTTAATTTTAACCTCAACGGTCTGCCTCCACAGCTGTTTTTTCAACGGCTCCGACATTTCCAATTGCGCCGCCAACGTTTCGGCATGCGTATGATTTCCATCGAACGGAACACTCATCGCCGTTGGATGATGCAGCTTATCGCAAAAAACAATCGCCGCGTTGTTCGCCGTCAGCTCTTCGATCAACCGAAGCGACAGCGTAATGCTATGATTATCCAGCACCACAAAACCGATATCCTCTACAGGCACCGTCCGCACTTCCCCCTCCGGCTTCGGTGCATACACCAATTGCCCATTCTTAAACGAAAGATGTGCCGCCGACTCGAAATAGACCGTTCGCTTTAGCATGATTATCCTTCAATAAATTCAACATCTCCAAGTACACCCAATCGGAAATCAACCCCGTCTTTCAATACATCGAACTTCGATGCACTAATCCGCAGCTTTGGCGGAGGATTGACTGGATCAAAAACTGAGACTTCCCGTCCTTGCTCCTCATCCTTGCGTCCTTCAGCGTGATACCGAAGCTTGATCCTTCCATCGGATTCAATACCGAAGACAATATAAAGACGTCTGTTTAACAATCCATCATCCCTTTCAAGGCCTTCCCGCAGCAGAACCATATCCCCAACCAGATAGCTCTGCTTAAAATGAAGGAGACCACTCCCGATCTCCTTAGAGTCCCCATACCGCGGCAATGAAACCAAACCCTGTGTTGCTTCGTATGTGTTGTACACATTCGCAACTCGCCTAACACGGCCTTTTCCCGTTTCGCCCTCCCAAATAACAAAAGCATAGCTATCATCTGGTTTGACAAATAAATGATGCTTATGGGGGCTATTAACCGCTCTATCCCTGTGAAACTTTAAGCTGATAGGATTTGCAACGGGAGAATATAGACGCACCTTCCTAATCGGGATCGGATCACCATTCTTATTCGGCAACACATATAACCCACCCATCTTCCTCTCTAATTCCGCCACTTGCTGCCGAATGGCAGATTCACCCACCTCATCGGTCGTTGCCCTCTTCTTCTTGAGCGTATCAATCTCCTTTTTCAAACGGGCTTCCTCCGCCCGCCCATGTGTGACAATCTCCCGCACCCGGTCATCAACGATATTTTTCACGTCGGAATCCTTGAGGTCGGTCAGCTTTTTTCGGGCGACATATTTCACAACTTCTTTAATTTCCCCTTTCTTATTCTCTTCAAGCCGCTTGATCGCCCCATAGAATGTATCCTTGTGCAATGACCCACGGGCAGTCTGTCCTTGCTGCACAACTATTTTTCCACGCACCTTCGCCCGTTTCTTCGTCTGTTTGAGCAAATGGTTCGGAGCGTAGTGCGACACAAGGATTTCGTTCCGCAACTCCTTCATGTCCTTGGTGAAGGATTTCCAAGGTTTGGAGAAATGCGGCTTTTCAGGTACCGTCGGATCATTGGATTCGTAACTTTCATATTGGTGGTAGAATTGCGCCAGATTGTCGTACCGCTCGCGCGTTACGCATGCAACAACAATGGCGTCGATGGTGTGGTGCACGTGGTTATCGCGGCTTTTTTCAATCCCCCAGCACCGCCGGAAATCATCGGTCGTCTTTCCGTTGACCGTGTGAACCTTTGTGAAGACGGTTTTCAAATACATCCGAGCATATTTTGTGATTATACGTGTATCGACCAATTGGCTGTTCTTAAACCCCTCCGGCACCTCCTCCATGGTGAACCGACGGTATTTATTCCGCAAATAGTCACGTTCAAACTGTAATACAAGTCGAGCCTGGATTGCCCGATCCTTCAGTTCCTTGGTTGTTGCCCGCTGGCTCGCAATTTTCTTTTTCTCTATTTGGCCATTTAAATCCTCAACGGCCTGCCGCCAATGATCAACACGCAGGAGAATCTGGTCATAGTTGGAGCATTCAAATGGAATGCGGTTGTTCTTCTCCCGATTGCACTGCTTGTGAGCCACAGTCTTATTCTCCTGTGAATTATCGCAACACAGGCTGCGCGGGATGGTGTGCTCAATTTCACTCTGCTCGCTCAGTAACGTGGAGACATTTATTTTTTCATTACAATATGGGCAGAACTCACTCTGTTCCGTCCAAAGCTGGTATTTCAGGATTTCATCATCACCCGCATTACGACCGAGTCGCTTTTCGATAATGTCGGCATATTCAGTGCGCTTCTGCTCATTCTTCCTTTGCCAGATCTTAACTGCCACCCGTTTATTGGCATCGTTCAACTCGCGCGCCATTTCAAGGTGAATAGCCGTCTGATCGGTAACAATTCCCCGCTTCAGCAGTTCATTCACTACCGCCTTCACCCGATGCATTGCCCGCATGAACACCGGGTTGCGGATTGATGAGATGCGCGGATCACCAAGATAGTATTTCCCATCGGAATGCTTTTCCGCAGGTTTGTAGGTTTCAATGGCCGACGGGTGGTAAAGCATTTTAACGGCCTCATCGTCGGCTCCATGCCTGTCAACCAGGTAATCACCAATCCGGTCGTGCAACCGCTTCGCAACCAAATATTCGCCATTACCGTTGTTGACCGCAATCTGAACACGGACTTCCCTGCAAATGCTATCCGCCCGATCCTGTAGAGAAGACGGAAGTTTCTCAGCAAACGCCTGTACGTTACGCAAATCATACTGCTCCCCGAACTCCTTAGGATTATCCTTGTGCTGCCGGACAAATTCGTTCACACACCGAACTTCGGCCACGTACTGGTTATGCTCGTCAATGAGCCGCGAAACATCGTCCCTCAACGCGACGTCCTTTTCGGCACCCTCGCCAAGAACGCCATCCAGATTTGCGAAGAAGACTGCATGCGAATAGAGAAAGCCCTGTTTCATGAATGGCAAAATCTTTCGGATGGCCTTTAGGCTTAATGCACCATACCCCTGCCCCGCATTAATCTTGGCGAACCGTTCCGCTGCCGTATCATCCAGCCCCAGCTTATTCACGGCATACGCTTTCACCTTCGCCTCGTCATCAAAGGAAAACAGCACATGCCAAACCTCATTCAGTAAATCGCCGCCCGTCCGGGCAATCCCGTCTTTGGACAAGCGTTTTCCCTTGTAAGCCTTAAGCACCCCCTGCAAGAGGTCCTCCCCGAACAAATTTCTCAGCTTTGCCGTAAACGGACAGCCAGAGAGTGATTCATTGGCGCGGTAGTTAAACAGCACATGCGCCTGCGTATCGCGCCCCTTGGCATATCCAAACTCCTGCCCGCGCGGAGTCAGTTTCTTCGCAATATCCCTGAAATCAAAATGCGCCTTGCTCACCCGGAAGAAGAGAGGAATGATCCGCTTCTTCTCATCCTCCGACAATGGACGTAGATCCTCATCATCCAGCGTTTTGATTTTGACATTGTTCAGCGTCTGCCACATTCGGAACTCCTCGAATAACGGATGCGAAATGGGACAGCGCTTTTTCTTCGGCTCGAACGGACAGTTCGCCACCAATCCCTTCTGCGACCGCAAAGGGCGCTGATAGAAGATTGCATCACGCAACTCCTCCCGGAGGGTTTCGGGCAGTTCCTGCTTTTCACAGATCAAATTGAACTCGGCAAGATAATGCTCGTCCCGGGCAGTATGGACATTACGAATACGCTTTCCCTGCTGATAGCATTCCTCCCAGAAATACTGCCCCAACGTACGTCCATCCATTTTGGACGACAGATCAACAATCTCCCCTTTAACCTTACCGAGGTTTTCCCGCTTGTTCAGGAAGCCTGTCAGGAAGACCATCGCGCTATCCAGGGAATCCGCCGCTGAAATTCCTTTCAATACAGCTCTCTGGAATCGCCGCACCTTTGCATCCTGCTCGTCGTCCGAAAACAGAGCCGAAACGGCGTCATGCAACTCTTCCTTTTCTCTATAGCCTCCGGCAAGGACGGCCAACGCCCGGTCACGCAAAGCCCCGATCGCATCGTCGCTCCCCGCATCCAGTCTGTTGCTTTTGAACCCTCGCCGCTGCGCCATATGGAAGAACGCCCGCCCCAGCTTAAAACGATCCGCCTCATCATCAAGATTCAGGGTAATGGTCACAGCCTGCCAGCGATAATAGTACGGGTTCTTGGAATCCTCCTCTGAGGTTTTACACCAATCACGAAATTCCTGATTTTCAGGATATATCTTTTTCGACTGCCAATCCTTTAATTCCTGAGTAGACAACGCTGGACAGAATCCCGCCACAGAAAGAGCCTTCAACGTTTCTATCTTACGGAGCTTACGACGGAACTTAATTCGGCGAGCCGACCGATAGCCCGTACGTTCCGAGGCTTTTGAAGACTCGTTGCCCTTTTCGATCTTCACCCCTTCCTGGAAAATATGAACACCTTCCTTAATCCGTTCAAACTGTCCATTCCCCAAATCATCCACAACAGCCCAGCCGATGCTGTTTGTCCCCAAATCCAGTCCAAGAATCCGTTTGCTCATTTTCATTTCCTTTAAGCTTCGTATTGACTCACATGCTTCAAACACCTAAACAGTGTTCAGAAAAAACATTAAGAACTGTCTTTTCACAATAAGGCTATATGCCGAAGGCTTCGGCCTATTACCCCGCTTCTGGCGGGGTTTCTTTTTGCCCGCATCAAAACACGGAACCATATTAAGCATTTTTCAAACACTGTCGAGATTTGGCTTTCTTATTAAATTCACAAATTAACGTTTCATTTCTGATGCTGCACAAAAAACATCAAGTAATCAAAAATCTCACAAACCCGAATTCTTTTCTGCACGGGGCGTATGTTGCTTATCTTCCGCGAAATCGATTCGTTTTTATATCGCTCTTTTTGGAGCATCTTGTCTGAATCGGGAGCAAACCGCTGGCAACGGCTCAGACTCCACTCTACGTCATCGCAGGAGTCAAATCTGCGGTGTTTTTTCATTCCCCCGCTGCACATCAACGTATTGCGAAGAACCGAAAAATCCGCAGCTTCCGGATCGGGTGTTTTCGCTTTGCCTTACCCGACAATCCGGCATACTGCTCTGCGAATTGCAATGAAGCACTACGTGACGGAGAGCGCCCGTATGAACCTACCTGTTGAATTAAGAAAACGCGTTGATGAGCACATCAATGCCGTTCAGCAACAGACCGAACTGCCGACGGCTGAACAGCGGAAACTTCTCCAGGCATTGGAAACTCATATTCACAAATCGCTGGAAGCCCGCAGCGAAGAAAAACCGAACCTCGAAGCGCTGGAAGCCGTCATTGCGAAAATGGATCCGCCGGAATCCTACGGATCGCCCCCCCTCATCGCACCGCCCAACCACCCGTCGCTTTCTTCAGGCCGGAAAATTCTGTTTATCAGCATCATCGCCATCCTGAGCCTTCTTTTCATGGCCATCTGGCTGGCCGATCCTTTTTCCTCGCATTGGATGGAGGAAACCTCCCCGCCGGCACAGGCCATTCCCTGACCACCGCAAACTCTGGAATTTATAATCGAATTATTCGTTCCGAATCGGTTTAATGTTCCTCATTCATAAGGAGTATTGTATGGGCGGCGTTATTGTAGTTTTCATCTGTATTATCGGAGCCATCATCTGGGGCATCATGGCCGGCAAGAAGCGGCGAGATGAAATGACGTTGCTGGCAGAGCGGCTCGGGCTCAGCTTTAACCACGAGCGGGATTACCATCTGGCCGATCGCTATTCCTTTCTGGATAAGCTGCGGCAGGGCTCCAATCAGTATGCCTATAATATTATAAGCGGCACCTATCAGGAGCATCAGCTCGCGGCCTTTGATTTCCACTACGAAACCTACTCCCGCGACAAAGATGGAAAGCGGGAAACGCACCACCATCATTTTTCATTTTTTGTACTTACCCTCCCCAAACATTTTGATGAACTGACGATTGCCAAAGAGAGTTTCTTTTCCAAGATTGCGCAGGCCGTCGGCTACGACGACATCGATTTTGAAAGCCACGAGTTTTCCAAAAAGTTTGTAGTCCGTTCCAAAAACAAAAAATTTGCCTACGACTTCTGCAACGCAAGGATGATCGAATATCTACTGGGGCATCCCGACATCAGTATCGAGGTAGATCAGAATCAATTGGCGGTCGGCTACAATCATTGCCTGAAGGTGGAGCAAATCATACCCCACCTCAACCGCCTCGTTGAAATCAGAGAGCTTATGCCGGACTATCTGTTTTCAGAATAATTACGAGCGAAATGATTCAAGGCAGGCGTACTTAAAAGGAATGCTGAATGGAACTGATTATTATTGCCGTTATTTTACTGCTGCCGATCATCTATGTGATCGTGACATACAACACCTTGGTGGCGTTGCGGAATCATATTTCTGAATCGTGGAGCGATGTGGATACCGAACTGCAGCGGCGCTATGAACTGATCCCCAATCTGGTTACCACGGTAAAAGGCTATGCCAAACATGAGCAGGAAACCCTGGAGCACATCATTACTCTGCGAAATGAATGCCAAGCCGACCGCGGCAGCATTCATCATCAGGAAGGTACCGAAAAAAAGCTGGTGGCAGGGATGCAGAAATTAATGGCCATCGCCGAAGCGTATCCTGATTTGAAGGCCGATCAACACTTTATGCAGCTACAGAAAGAACTGGTGAACACTGAAAACCGGATTCAGGCCGCGCGCCGATTTTACAACGGCAACATCCGCGACTACCGCAATAAAACGGAAGCCTTTCCCAGCAATCTCATCGCTAATGGCTTCGGCTTTAAACCGCACGATTTTTTCAACGTTGATCCCGCCATGCGGGAAAACCCCGAAGTGAAACTTAACAATTGAAACCTGAATTAATTTAACCGGAGTAATGTATGATTGCCCCCCCTCTCGCCTACGAAAACATGTCCTTTCTCAATAGCGCCTACTGCCGTCCCATTCGGTTGCAACTCGAATATCTGCACCCCGAAGTGACCATGAAAGAAGAAGGCGTGAAGTCGACGATCGTCCTTTTCGGCAGCGCGCGCATTCCTTCGCCGGAAGGCGTTGAAAAATGTAAAAACGAAAAGCTGGCATCGCTGGTTCCCTATTACGAGGAAGCGCGCAAGCTGGCCGCCATTGTCAGCACCACCTGTCAGACCAACCATGAATGCGAATATGTGATCGTAACCGGCGGGGGCGGCGGTATTATGGAAGCCGGAAATCGCGGGGCCAGCGAAGCGGGTTGCAAATCCATTTCACTCAATATTGAACTGCCGTTCGAGCAGGAAGCCAATCCGTATGTCACACCGGGCCTTAATTTTGAATTCCACTATTTCCACATGCGCAAGATGCACTTCCTGCAACGCGCCAAAGCCGTGGTCATTTTCCCCGGCGGCTTCGGCACGTTCGATGAACTGTTCGAGTCGCTGACCCTGATCCAAACCAAAAAGATCGATCCCATGCCGGTGATCCTGTTCGATTCCGAACATTGGAAAAAACTGGTCAACTGGGATTACCTCGCCGAATGCGGCCTGATCAGCCCCAAAGACCTGGATTTGATGACCTTCTGCGATAAAGCCGAAGACGCCTGGAAATTCATCACTGAGTTTTATGCTTAATTATCAAGTCTAAACCAACCAAGGAACAGATCATGAAAAAAGCACTGCATGTTGTGATGGCCCTGACCGCCGTCGCGCTGCTGTCCGGTTGTGCCGGTGCGGCGTTTAATAAAGTATCCGTTACGGCCAACCGGAATATTACGATCGGGCAGGAACTGATCGACCTGCAGGCCGCTCACGAAAAAGGCATCATCAACGACACGGAATATGCCCAGATGAAACAGGATATTCTTAACTTCGCGACGCAAATCGGAAGCATCAACCTCGACGGAACGAAATAGGATGATGCACCGTCGTCACTTTCTGCAATCCAGCACAGGTTTGGCAACAATCACCGCGATTGGCGCCCATGCCAAAGCATCCTTCGGCCGGCCGAATATTCTCTGGCTGACCTGCGAAGATAACAGCGTTGATTGGGTTGGTTGCTACGGAAACCCCCACGCTGACACACCGAATATCGACCAGTTGGCGAAAGAGGGATTTCAGTACATGCACGCCTATGCGAATGCCCCCGTCTGCGCGCCGAGCCGCAGCACGTGGATCACCGGCATACTGGCCATTTCCGACGGCACGTTCCCCATGCGAAGCCGATACGACATTCCCCACGACCGCATTAAATATTATCCCGATTTTCTCCGGGCGAACGGATACTATGCTGGAAATGCCACCAAAACGGATTACAACATCGGAGGGAGGGAGGATTCTGATTGCTGGGACAATCCGGGCCAAGTGAACTGGGCGGATCTGAAACAAAACCAGCCCTTCTTCCAGATCATCAACTCCAACACCTCGCACGAAAGCCGGGCACAGGGTAATGTGGAAAATACGCTGCACGACCCCGCCGACATTCGCCTGCGGAAATATCATCCCGACCTCCCCAATGTCCGGAAAAACTACGCAAAGTATCACGATGCCATGAAACGGATGGATGGCGAAATCGGCGACTCGCTGGCAAAGCTCGAAGCCATGGGCCTGTCTGAAAACACGATCGTTATTCACAACTCCGATCACGGTGGCGTACTGCCGCGCAGCAAACGCTACCTTTTTCAAAGCGGGCTCCACTGTCCACTGATTATCCGCATGCCGGAGCGGTTTAAAAGCCTCTGGCCTGCTCCGCAACCGGGCACGAAAATCGATCGTATGGTCAGCTTTGTGGATATGCCGAAAACATGGCTCAGCCTGACCGGGTCTGAAGTACCCGGCTATATGCAGGGAACGATTTTCCTAGGTCCGAAAACCGAACCGGAACAGGAATTTAATTTTTCCTTCCGCGGGCGAATGGATGAACGGATCGAAAATGCACGGGCCGTCTGCTCGAAACGCTTTCTCTATATCCGCAACTACATGCCCTATGTGCCTTGGGTGCAGCACCTGCAATTCCTTTGGAAAATGAAAGCCACTCAGGCGTGGGATGAGCACGTAAAATCCGGAAAGGCCTCCGAAGTGCAGGCGCGCTTCTTTAAACCCAAAGGTTGGACCGAAGAGCTGTACGATATGCAGAACGACCCGGACAACGTGGAAAACCTCATAGAAAATCCGGAATATGCGCAAGTCTCCGAGGAACTGCGAAAAGGGCTGAGACAACAGCAGATTAAGTTCTATGATTCCGGCCTAATCCCCGAATCCGAAATGGTTAAACGGGCCGCCGAAAACAACCTCACCATTTACGACATGGTTCGCGATCCGAAGCTCTACAATGTACCGGCTCTGCTTAATGCCGCCGACCTCGCGCTGGAGAAAAACAAAACAAACCTTCCATCCCTTGGAAACATGCTTGAAAACCCCGATGCCGGCATACGCTACTGGGGCATGGTGGGCGGCTTTCTGCTGAACGATCAAACGCAGGGCTTCCAGGGATTGAAAGATCCATCTGATGAAATCCGCGCCATGGCCGCCTGGACACTGATCAATACCGGCAGCAAAGAGCCCGGTTTCCAATGTCTGGAAAACTTGCTACAGCAGGATTCCTACGCTTCGTTGACGGTGCTGAATATCATCGACTGGATGGGCGACGATGGGCTGGTGCTAATGCCGACCGTGCGCGCGCTTAAGCCGGAAACAAAATCCTACGAAGAACGGATGCGGGACGACCTGATTCAGAAGTTCGGTTAAAAAAGAGCTCGTAGGCGGCTCCCGACGAAAAGCCGCCTGAAGGCGGAACTACGAACCTCTAACCAGATAGTTCAGGACCACATTCAGCTTCGCGATTTCCAATGCCTGGAATTCCCGGACATCCTCTTTCCGAATCAGCCGCAGGTAGCGCACGGCCAGCAGAAAGACCGCAAGATAGAGCACTCCGATTCCTGCCAGGAGCAGCAGGTTAAGCAATCGGCTGTCGACCAGCGTAAAAAGATTGATCTGCTGCGAAACCCAATAAAATCCGCCGGCCAACGCAGCAAGTACTGCGGTTATACGCAGACAGAAGAGTGCGGGAAAATAGACGCCGCCGATGATTCGGCTCACCACCCAGAGACGAAAAGGAATGGTAAAAATGAAGGTTCCGACCACTGCCAGGATTCCTCCGTATAAACCGAGGGAATAGTGCACAATCAACAGCCAGTCCAGAAACAGGTTGATCACCAGTTGCAACACCAGCATCGGCACCATGTTGAGCACCTTTTCTTTGGCTTTGATGGCCGCGGAAAGCGGCATGGAAACCAGCGGCAGCAGCAGCACCATGCACAGAGCGGATGCAATCTGCCCGGCCTCATCCATTTCTCCGCGGTAGATCAGATGATATGCCACCGGCGAGAAATAGGCCCCGAGAATGGCCACCGGCAGCGACACCAGCATCAGCAGTTTGTAGTAGGATTTCACCAACCGCCCCAGGCAGGAGTTGTCCCGGACATAGGCCTCGGCAAAAGCCGCCGTGAAGATCGGCAGAAAGGCGAGCGGCAGAAAGGTGATCGCGGTGTAAGGCAGCGTGTAGCCCAGATCATATATCCCGGCCACGGTGGTTCCGGCCACCGCCGCGAGGAAAAAGATCTCGGAATATTTAAACATGACGATTCGCAGAATAGAGCTGAGCATGACGGTTCCGGAAAAAGCCAGCGCCCGCTTCTTCCCGATCCCGAACTCCTTCACCTCCCACGAAAGGTTTCTGACATATTTCACGAGGAATATTGAACCCATCACATAAACACCGGCCAAAGCTAAAATCTGAGCCGAAAGCGCGGTCTCCACCTCCGGCTTAATCATCAGCCAGATGAACAGTACCGTAATCCACACCACGCCTTGCGTTATGGAAAGCAGCGCCACGACCCGCGTTTTGTAGAGCGACGTAAAGACGGTCCCCACAAAATCTTTCATCATCATTAACGTGGTCAGGGAGCAGGCGAGAAAGAGGTAGAAGCGAAAATGATCAACCCCCTCTGCCTTGAAGAGGCGCTGCAAGGGTTCCGAATAAAACAGCAATAGCGCGGATACAACGACTACGGTCAAAAATTGCAGGGCGGCAGATTTCCACAGAAGATGCACCAGTCCGAATCGATTCCGTCGTGCGGCCAACTCGGGAATATAGCGCATCAGCGCAACCCCCAGCCCCAACCCGCACAGCATGAGCATATACTGGGAAATATTTATCAGCAGGCTGTAAACACCATACCTTTCGCGCCCCAGTCCATCGACCGTTAAAACGCTGATCCCGATATA
>JAROBA010000049.1 GCA_029432815.1 Pontiellaceae bacterium B1224
GTACCAGCTTTTAACGAAGCCACGCCATGAAATGGTCGAGATAAAGCATCGGAGTAAATATCGTGCAGACGCAGCTTAAGGAAGTGCCATTCGGGACTGACCCCTTCTCGACCCCTTCTCCTGACCCCTTCTCCCCAGAAAATTAAACGTTACCTCTATGATATTGATACTGCGGGTCGGTAAAAAAAAATCGGGGAAGAAGCTGGCGAACTCTATTTCAGTCGCCGGTAAGGGGGCGGTCAGGGTTTCTTCCCGGGCATTTCGAGGGGAATGATTTTTGTTTCGCGGGTGATGAATTCGATGCGGATGCCGCCGGGTTCAAGGCTCATGAAGTGAGTGCCGTTGCCCGATTCCAGTGCGACGGGCGGGCATTCGATTAAAACGTCCGGGGTGTTTTCCAGGGTTTGGAAAAGCTGCTGTAGTTTATCCAGACTTTCCACGCGCAGGGCCAGGTGATGGAGGCCGATCTGGGCCATGCGATCGAAGGCGAAGGGATCGTCCTCGGTCTGCCATAGGGTAATCATGATGGTTCCGTCGGAAACAAAGGAGGCCGGATAGTCCGGCACCCCGCCGACTTCTTCAAAGCCCAGAATGTCGGTGAAAAATTTGCGGGTTTCCGGCAGGTCCCGGACTGCGAGTCCAACGTGATCGACGCCTGATGTGATGGCCATATAATTATCTCGTTGCTTTGTTGAGCTCGCCGGCCTTGCCGAGTGCATATTTGGCAAGGATCGGGCCGATGATTTCGAAGACGATGCAGGTGGCGGTGATGGTGGTGATGACTTTGGTTCCGATCTGATCGCCGTGTGCAATCCCGTTTTCGTTCACCGTACCGAGTCCGGCGAATTCCGTTCCGACAATCAGCGCCAGGCCAATCGCCACCCCGGCCTGAGACAGAATACCGAGGCCGACATACTTTTTAATCTTATCTTCCACATGCCCGAGAATAGCACCGAGCCGCGCGCCGCCGATGAGGCCGCCCGCCCTCCCGAGAATGTAGGCAATGCCGATGATTCCAAGGCTTGGAAGCGCATCGATCTGCAGATGCGCACCGGCCAGACAGAAAAACAGTACGAAGATGAGCGGCATAATTTCAAGTAGCGGAGCCGATACCTTATGAACCAGCGCTTCGCGGCGTGTATTGATCAGCACGAAGCCCACTACCATATTGGTGAGAATCAGGGAGAGGTGCCACATCATCGAAAGGCCGGTTCCCAGTGTGATTAATCCAAAAACAATGATCAGCATGTCGCGTGTGTTTTTTACGAAGCGAACCAGTTGAGAAAGAACAAATCCGAGCACCGTCCCCACCACAATGGAGAGAATAATCTCAATGGTGGGTGCTTTGAGCATCTGAAAGAATCCTTCGGAAACGTGGCCGGGCGTCTCGGCCAGCAGGAGGCTTTTGGCGATGGCGGCGGCGAAGCCGAAGATGATGATGGCGAGGCCGTCGTCGAAGCCCACCACGGCGTAGAGTGCCTGGGTCAGGCTGCCGCTGGCTTTGTATTCCTGAATAATTGCCACCGTCCCGGCCGGGGCACTGGCCGGAGCCATCGAGCCGAAAATCAGGGCCATCGGCAGGTCGCGCGTGATGAGATAAATAATCCCCGTCACCACAAAGAAGGCCGCAAAGGATTCGGAAAAGATGATCCAGACAATGCCGTTCCCCAGTCGCTTCAGGCTTTTCATGCTCAGCTCGGTGCCGATGCTGAAGGCCACGAAACCGAGGGCCATCTGTGTGACGAATGAAAGGCTGTGCCTTACCGGTTCGGTGAAAAGCTCCAGGCCGAAGTGTTTAAAGGAGGGGCCGAAGAGCGCGCCCACCAGCATGTAGCCGATCAGGGAGGGCAGGGAGGTTTTTTTGACCAGCTTGCCGACGTAGAAGCAGACGATGAGCATGGCTCCGACCAGTGTGAAAAGTTCGGGGAGTCCTGCGGATGCTTCGGCGGCGTGTTCAATGGCGGGGGTAGACATGAATTAAATCTTCCTGGATTGTGAAATCAAATATTGAGACTGCCGGCGCAGTAGAACAGTTCCTGAACGGTCAACAGCATGTCGTCCCTTTCATCGAGCGACCCAACCTTCTGCTCGATGCGGCGGATGGTTTCGTTGGTATCCTTTTTGTCCACCGTGGCAAGAATCACTTTGCAGAAATCGTCATTTTTATCGCTCCAGAAGCCAGCGAAAAGGGGCATTTTGTTGATGTAGTTTGCGGCAGGTTCCGCTTCGGAAACCATCACGGTGGTGGAGGTGAACCCTGCAAAAATCTTGACGACATCGTGAAACAGATCTTCGTTTTGAATCTGCACCCGGAACAGGTTTTTATTATCATGTTGCTTCGGGTCGGCTTCATCGCGCACATGGCGCAGGAAATTTTCGGCGAGGATTTCATTCGTCGGTGCGTTGATCATTTCCGCCACATGTTCCGGAACATTCAGCACCTGTGAAATGGCGGAGAGCACTTTGATATGCACGTTGGATTGGCTGGCCGGAGCAATGATGAAAACAAACAGCTTTACCGGCTCGCCATCCATCGCGGCGAAATCAGTGCCGTTGGGAACGGAAAGAATGCCCACCACAAAATCATCAACTCCATCGAGGCGGCAGTGAGGAATAGCAATCCCGTTGCCGAAACCGGTGGTGCTCAACTCCTCGCGGTCCCGCAGACCCTCCAGAATGGCGGATTCTGTTATGCCATTCAGCACCGAAGATTTTTTTGCCAAGCGGGCAATGGTTGTGAGGACCTCATCCCGGTTCCGGCAGTCGGCCTGCGCCTCAACACATTCTCGTCTTAAAATTTCGATCAGATTCATTTATTTTCTCCGCAATTCTCCCTTTGCCGACCCGGAGCACAGCGGACAACGTTTCCAACGATTGGAAATTTGCCGGTCAGCAGGGTTGACGCAGTCGATTTATAGGACATAGTTTAAGACCCATGAACAAGTCCGTCCAGATTCTATTACTTATTGCTCTGTTTCCAATGATTGGAAATGCACGCGAAGAGACGCTTGAAGAGCGTAAGCAGCGTATTGTCCGAAAATATATGCGGCAGAGTGTGGATATCACCCAAAGCGATATGATGATTCCCTCTGGTGTTGTTGAAGATGAGCGGATCATCGATTCGGAAAAATATCAGGATGCAAAAGTGAGTCTTCAAAGGGAAGACACATCCGCTTCGCCCATGATGCCTCCTCCGCAACGCCCCCGCCCTGTGCCCCGTGCCGATAGTAACTGGTTACTGGGAAGTATGGATGAAACGGCCGATGCTTCAGATCCGTATGCGGATCTCTATACCGACCCGTATGCTTCCTCTTCAATCGATTCCGGCGAAGATTTATGGTCAACATGGGATACTGCATCTGAGACGCAGGCGTCCCCGACCCGTCAGGATCGGGGCTATAATCCATATGCCCAAACGGATGGAAATCGCGGGATGACAGATGGTCGGTCTCAGCAGATTTATTCCGCGAACGGGCAACAGCAGAATTCCGGCTTTGGCTCCAGCTATTCCGGCCGGACGGGTATATTCGGGCAGTCGCGTCCAACCTCCGGTTATAACCTGCAGGGCAACGGAACCCGTTCCTATGGTTCCGACCCCTCAGAAGGATTGCTGAGTTCCACCTATCCCCAACTGGATTCCTCCTCAGAAGAGGAACAGAGTTCGACTACACAAGGGTATCAGCCGTATAAAAGCCCGTATGTGCTGCAACGCGAACAGCGTTCGCAGCAGTGGGGTTCGCAACAGCAGTCAACGCAGGAATACAAGCGGCAGGATTCCTACCAACAGTTCAAAGATCGCAACAAGACATGGAACCCCACGCAGGATGATGCCTATATCAATGAAATGATACAGACACCGACGCGTTAGTTTTGCAGTTCCTTGTAGTTGATCATCTTGCCGTCCACCAGTATGACTTCGTATTTGGATTCTTTGAGTGACTGGCTCAGCTCATCAGCCCGGCGCTGAACCTCATCTGAGGTTTCGAGGTCGTTTGAAGATGGCGGTAGCTCTTCCGCATAGGAATAATAAAGGTACTCAGCCCCGTCTTTTTCCATGGTGGAATCCGGTTCGCCGAGGATCTTTACAATCTGCTCTTTATTCATCCCGTTCTTGACCTCGCTCAACTGCCAGGGTTTGAACGAGGTGGCACAACCTGCAATAAGCAGGGCCGCTGTGGCCGTAGCCAATATAGTTTTAAGAGTTTTCATGTTAGAAAGAATAGGTTCTGTTCTTCTGAATGTAAATAATTATGCTTTATCGGATTCAGTGCTTTCAGAAGCTTCTTCCGCCGGGTTTTCTTCCGGCTGCTCCGGCGTTTCTTCCGTAATGACTTCTGCTTCTGTCTGTTCGGGCTCTTCCGGCAGTTTGCCGGTTTTCATGATGGCATCAACTTCGCTGAAATCCAGTACTTCACGCTCGATCAGCATTTCCGACAGCGTAATCAGCTGCTCCTTGTTATCCACCAGAATCTGCATACATTTATCGTATGCTTCGTTGAGAATACGCTGTACTTCCTGGTCAATCTTCAGGGCGGTTTCTTCGCTGTGTTCGTGGGAACCGCTGATGCCTTGTCCGAGGAAGACCGGTTGGCTTCGGTTTCCGAGATTCTGCGGGCCGAGCAATTTGCTCATGCCGTATTCGCAGACCATTGCGCGGGCTATGGCAGTGGAGCGTTCAATATCGTTATGTGCGCCCGTAGTTACATCGCCAAAGATTAATTCTTCCGCGGCACGACCGCCCATGAACGAAATCAGGTCGGCTTCAATTCGCTTCTGTGACTGGGTATAGCGGTCTTTTTCCGGCAACTGCATGGTGGCACCCAGCGCACGGCCGCGCGGAATGATGGTGACTTTGTGAATCGGTTCACATTCCGGGGTCTTATACATCGCAATGGCATGGCCGGCTTCGTGGTAAGCCGTCAGTTTCTTTTCTTCCGGATCCAGCACGTGACTGCGGCGTTCGCGGCCCCACATCACTTTATCGCGCGCTTCTTCCATATCCTGCTGTTCCACAAAATCAGCATTCCGGCGGGATGCCAGCAGGGCGGCCTCATTCACCAGATTCGCCAGATCTGCACCGGAGAATCCGGGCGTTCCGCGGGCGGATTTTTTCAGGTCCACCTGATCGGAAAGTTTGACGTTGCGGGAATGGATCTTGAGAATCTGTTCACGTCCTTCGAGGGTCGGAAGGTCCACCACCACCTGGCGGTCGAAGCGGCCGGGACGCAGCAGTGCGGGGTCTAGCACGTCGGGTCGGTTGGTGGCGGCGACAATAATAATGCCTTCCTGTGTGTCAAACCCATCCATCTCAACCAGCAGGGCATTCAGTGTTTGTTCGCGTTCGTCGTGTCCACCGCCGATTCCGCTGAAGCGGCTGCGGCCGACCGCATCGATTTCATCGATGAAGATAATACAGGGAGCATTCTTTTTGCCCTGTTCGAACATATCGCGAACGCGGGAGGCGCCGATCCCCACAAACATTTCAACAAAATCGGATCCACTGATAGTGAAAAACGGAACATCCGCTTCACCGGCCACAGCTTTTGCCAGCAGGGTTTTGCCTGTGCCCGGCGAGCCGGAAAGCAGCACACCTTTCGGCATTTTTCCGCCCAGATTCTGGAACTGTTTCGGGTTCTTCAGGAACTCAACCACTTCCTCCAGCTCTTCTTTGGCTTCGTTAACTCCGGCCACATCCTTGAAGGTGATCTTGTTTTTATCCTGTGTCATCAGCTTGGCTTTGCTCTTGCCGAAGCTCATGGCCCCTTTACCCGCATTTTTCATCTGGCGGATAAAGATAAAGTAGATAATGCCGAAGATCAGGATGAACGGTACGATATTGAGCAGGATGGAAGTCATCGCTGTTTTAAGCGGTTTACTTTCAATTTCCACGGAATGCTCCTGCAGCAGGTTTTGCAGCGGGGTGTCCTCGCGGAAGGGGATATAAACCTTGAACGTTGTGGTTCCGGATTCGTTGAGATCTTTCGACTCGCCGGTGGCAAACTGGTTGCCGGAACTGTCGTAGGACAGAACGACCTTCGAAATACGGTCCTGCTCAATCAACTTGAGAAAGCTGGAATAACTCATTTCATTCGAGGGAGCGTTTGAATCGGATAAAAATTGGAAAGCGACCAGAAAAATGGCTACGGTCAGAAAGGTAATCGCCAATCCGCGCATGGGCATCGGCGGCGGTCCCTTTTTCCCGGGCTTATCTGATTTCGGATCTTTCGATTGCTTATTTTCTGCCATAATGATTACTTCTTTCGTTAAAAACCGCGCAAAAACTACCACCGTGATCCGGCGAATGCAACGCGTACACACACAAACTTGGAGCTAATCGGTGCGATTTTGTTCAAGTTTCAAATGGATTGCTTTTTCAGCGGCATTTTTCAGCTCCCAGCCCCGTGCAATTCGATAGCCCGGAATCCAGATAATTTCCGTGCCGCACAGGACCACCGGAACCTGGTTTCGCCGGGCCCGCGGGATTTTATGATCGGTCAGGATATCCTGCAGTTTACGGGTTCCTTTCATTCCGAACGGCGCAAACCGGTCGCCGGGCCGAACGGCGCGGACTGCGAGTTTTCGGGCGCCCACCATTTTGGCTGACACCGAGGCTGTTGCCGGCAGCTCTCCCAGCCGGCTCTCATCCTTTTTCCAGCCGGTTCCCGGTTCTTCAGTCAGCTTCCAGGGCGTTTTCAATGGTTGGAACGGCTGCTCCTCAAAGCGCGGTGTGCCATATTCCACTACCACACGCTGGCGATCGTTCAGCTCAAAAATGGTCGAACCCTCTGCGGAATCCATCAGCTTGAGAATCTGTTCCACGGCCTCAAATCCGGCCGTTTCAACGCCCTGTTCAAACAGCCACTTCCGAATCGTGCGTCTTTTGGCGGCCAGGGGCGTTCCGGGGTCAAATATCAGGTTTCCTGTTTCCAGTTTCTCCATCCATTCATTTTCCGCGCGCAGAATATCCATGGTGCGCAGGATGGTTTCGCGGATCTTCGGGTTCAGCTCGTTTCCAAGCATTGGAAGAATCGTGTGGCGGACTTTATTACGTAGAAAACGTTCGTCGGAATTACTCGAATCCTCGCGCCACTTAAATCCGTTTTCTTCCAACCATTGGAAAATTCCAGCCCTTGGAAGTCCCAGCATCGGGCGGATGATCTGTAGATTTTCCAGCCGTTGGAAAAGCGGCATGCCGCACAAACCTTCGGTTCCGGCGCCGCGCGCCAGCTTCAGGATGAAGGTTTCGACCTGATCGTCGGCATGGTGGGCCAGGGCAATCACTGCATCGTCGAATTCGGAAAAAAAGTCATGCCGTGCCTGGCGCGCGGCCATCTCAACCGACTGTCCGGTCGTTTTGGCCAATGCCTGAACATCGACCGATTTTCCAACCATTGGAAAACCCAGTTCGTCGGCCAGCCTCCGGACAAATTGTTCGTCGGCATCGGATTCCGCGCCGCGCAACTGATGATTCATGTGTGCAACGGTGCAGGGAATTTCCAAGGTCTGGAACGCCCGCAGAAGCGCCACCGAATCCGCCCCGCCCGAAACACCAATCACAACGCGTTTCCCGTCGGGAATCAGGTTGTGGCAGACAATGGCATCGCGAATGGTTTCAACAATGTTCACGCATCAATGCGGAAATTATTCAGCTCCGCAGCACTTTTTATATTTCCGACCGCTGCCGCAGGGGCAGGGATCGTTCCGGCCGACATTGGCGTTCGGGGCCTGACGAATGGGCTGCGGCTTGGGGGCTGGCGGCAGATCCATTCCGGGAGGCGGTGCGCCCATTGGTTGTGGTCGCCGCTGTGGCGCACCTTGCGGCGCCTGGGCCTGTGCGGCCTTGGCCTGAGCTGTTGCGGCCGCGAGGGCCGATGCCTGCGGATTGTGCGAAACGCGCATCTTGGACATCGATTGGAAGAATTCTTCGATTGCTTCCACGGAAGTGGCCGAGCGGAACATGGCCGTGGCAATTTCTTCGTAGATGCGGTCCATCAGATCCATGAACAGGTTGTAGGCTTCGCGCTTATATTCAATCAGCGGATCGCGCTGGCCATAGGCCTGCAGGCCGACCGATTCGCGCAGGCTGTCCATATTGCGGAGATATTCCTGCCAATGCTCGTCGATCGACTGGATGATCATGTGGCGCTCAAGCCGCACCAGCGATTCTTCGTCTTCGTGCGTGGCCTTCATCTCGTAGGCTTCCTTCACCGCAGCCATCACAAAGTCCGTGAGACTGTCCTGTGTGAGTTCATCCGGCAGCTGAGATTCACGCAGACCGAGCGGGAAGGTTGTGTTGACCCAGGTCACAAATTCGCGGCAGTCCTCTTTTTTCTTTGCGAGGGCAACGGCATCGGCTGCTTTGGAGGCAATCGCCTGTTCGGCAGTATGGTAAATCAGTTCCCGCGGCACTTCGCAGGTGAGGGCTTCCGAACGGAAATCATAAATTTCACCACGCTGGGCATTCATGACATCGTCATATTCCAGCGTGCGTTTACGCATCATGAAGTTTTGCTGTTCCACCCGGCGCTGAGCGGTTTCAATGGATTTATTCAGCCATGGATGTTCGAGCACTTCGCCTTCTTCGATTCCGAGTTTTTCCATGATGCTCGAAATCCGGTCGGAGCCGAAGAGGCGCATCAGGTTGTCTTCCAGCGAAACGTAGAAGCGGGTAACGCCCGGGTCGCCCTGGCGGGCAGAGCGTCCACGCAGCTGGCGGTCGATACGGCGGGACTCATGACGCTCGGAAGCGATGACATAAAGTCCACACGGTTTTTCTTCGAGCAGTTTGCGCAGGGTTTGCCCTTCCACTTTGCTGTCGAGGGAGAACTCTTTGGAAAGCAGATCTTCCTGTTTCAGATAAACCACTTCTTTTCCGAGTTTAATATCCGTACCACGTCCAGCCATGTTCGTGGCAATCGTGACGGCGCCGGGCTGGCCGGCATTGGCAACAATCTCGGCTTCGCGGGCATGGTTCTTTGCGTTGAGAACATTATGAATAATGTTTTCGCGGCGCAGCATGCGGCTGAGCACTTCCGATGTTTCAACGGCAACGGTACCAACCAGCACCGGCTGCTTTCGGGCGTGTGCCGCTTTGATTTCATCAATGACCGCACGGAACTTTTCGCGCTGTGTTTTGTAGACCTGATCGTTGAGGTCCACACGACGAACCGGGCGGTTGGTCGGGATCACCATCACGTCCAGACCGTAAATCTGGTGGAATTCGTCGGCTTCGGTTTCGGCGGTGCCGGTCATGCCCGAAAGCTTGGTATACATACGGAAATAGTTCTGAATCGTAATGGTGGCCAGCGTCTGCGTTTCGCGTTCGATCTGTACGCCTTCTTTCGCTTCAACGGCTTGGTGCAAGCCATCGCTCCAGCGGCGGCCAACCATCAGGCGGCCGGTGTGCTCGTCCACGATATGAACCTGACCGTCCTGCACCACATAGTCGACGTCTTTTTCGTAGACACTGTAGGCGCGAATCAGCTGGTCAACCGCGTGTACGCGTTCGTTGCGCAATGCGTAGTCTTCCTGAATGGAGCGGCGTTTTTCCATGATCTCTTCCGGGGAGAGGTCGGTGGCGCCATCAAGCTCGGCCATCATGCTCACCATGTCCGGCAGTACATACATATCCGGATCGTTCGGGTTCATTTCTGCACAGCCGATTTCACTCAGGTTCGCATCGTGTCCTTTTTCGTCGATCGAAAACAACAGTTCCTGACGAAGTTCACGGGCCTGACCTTCGTTTTCCTTCTTCAACATGTCCATCTGGGTTTTTTCAAGCAGCTTGCGGTATTTCACATCCTCAATCAGATGCATCAGCTGCTTGTTTTTCGGCATACCCTCGAACACCTGATACATTTTCAGGCCGGCTTCATACTCCTCGCCCTTCTCCAGAAGGTCTTTGGCTTCTTTCAGCAGACGGGTGCAGAGATCGCGCTGACGGCGCACAAGGCGTGCGGCGGCCGGCTGCAGCTCTAGATATTGCGTGGAAGAGTAGGGGGCCGGACCGGAAATAATCAGCGGTGTGCGGGCTTCATCGATTAAAATCGAGTCGATTTCGTCGACGATGGCAAAGTTATGGCCCTGCTGCTGCACCATATCTTCCGGGCTGTAGGCCATATTGTCGCGCAGGTAGTCGAAGCCGAATTCGGAGTTGGTGCCATAGGTGATGTCGCAGAGATATTGTTCGCGGCGCAGCGGCGGCGGCATCATATTTTTCAGACAGCCGACGGTCAGGCCAAGCCATTTATAGAGATGTCCCATCCATTCGGAGTCGCGCTGGGAGTGATAATCGGATGTGGTGACCACGTGGACGCCTTTTCCGGAAAGGGCATTCAGGTATACGGGTAGCGTTGCCACCAGGGTTTTACCTTCGCCGGTCGCCATTTCGGCAATCATGCCTTTATGAATGGCCAGCCCGCCAATCAGCTGCACATCGAAGTGCACCATTTCCCAGGCGATCGGGTGTCCGATCACATCCACTTCCGTTCCGCAAAGGCGGCGGGACGCATTTTTTACAACTGCAAAAGCTTCCAGCTCGATGTCTTCCAGCGTTTCTCCGTTTTGAACGCGGGTCTTGAATTCTGCAGTTTTAGCCTGTAGTTGTTCGTCGGTCAGTGCCTTGTATTCTTCGTCCAGTACATTGATCTTTTCGACCAATGGGCGCAGTTTTTTGAGGTCGCGCTCATTTTTTGAGCCGAGTATCTTCTTTAAAATCCAATTCATGTCAGTTCCTGTGTTTGCAAAAAGAGCAGGAAACGTAGCGCATTTGTCAGCCGCTCACAAGCTGTGATTGGGAATAAGGATGTGGGCACCTTTCCAGTGTTTGGAAGAATTTCCGGCTTTGGAAAAACTTGTAACCGTGCGCTCGGATAACTATCATCATTTTTTTATGCAAAAGTACGAATCAACCCCGATCCCGCTGGTTATCTACGGTGTGCCGTTTCATAACGTCACATTCAACGAAGCCGTGGAATGGATTGTCGACCGGGTACGCTCTGGCCGCCCGGCCAATATAGCCACGGCCAATCTCGATTTCGTGACGAAGGCCTGGCATGATCCGGAACTTCAGCGCATCCTGATTGATGCCGATCTTGTACTGGCCGATGGGTTTCCAATGGTGAAACTCTCTCCTTTTTTCGGACCGCAGCTAAAAGATCGGGTGACCGGCTCCGACCTCACGCCGCTGCTGGCTGCGCGGGCCGCGCAGGATGGGTTGAGTGTGTTTGGGCTGGGCGGTGCGGCCGGCGTGGCCGAAAAAGCGCTCGAAATTCTTAAAAAGCGGCACCCGGAGCTGAAAATTGCCGGAAGCTATTCTCCGCCCTTTGCTCCGCTGCTGGATATGGATCATCGCAAAATTCTCCAGCGATTGGAAAAAAGCCGCCCCGATATCCTGTTGGTCGCCTTTGGATCGCCGAAGCAGGAAAAATTTATCAGCATGCATGTTCGCGGCTGGAATGTGCCGGTGACCATGGGTATTGGCGCCTCGCTCGATTTCATTGCCGGAGCGCAGAGGCGCGCGCCGGTCTTCTTTCAAAAATGCTGTCTGGAATGGCTCTGGCGGATTTGCAGCAATCCACGCCGTCTGTTTATCCGCTATCTTGCCAACCTGCACTTCCTGTTTTCCGCCTCGAGGCAGATGTTTCTGATTAATCAGATGCGGGATAAACCCGGTCCGTTCCAGACATTGGAAGACAGCGATTTCCAAACGCTGGAAAAAATGGGAATTGCAGCTGATCGTTTCCAGCCATTGGAAAGTGAAACGCTTGCGGCTGAGTTTGTAACCCGTATCGATGGGGTTGCTCAGGGGCGAAATCTGCTGCTCGACCTGCATGCCCTGCCGTGGCTCAACAGTCTGGAGCTGGGGGCATTGCTGGAAATAAATAAATTCTGCCGACAGTGGGGGAAGCGGCTCATTCTCTATGCGCCGCGATCGAAGGTCCGGCGCCTGCTCGAAATCTGTCGATTGACCGACTACTTCAATGTGGCCACCCGGATCGATGAAGTGCAGGGTATCGTCGAGTTTATCGAAGAACATGTGGAAGGCGAGATGGCGTATGAAATGGGTGCGCTCAAGCTTGAGCTCCCTGTCGAACTGACCGCCGCAACCCTGCCTGCCTTTGAGCAGCAAATGAGCTTCATTCATGAAGAACTGAAGGAGAAGGGGGGGCTGAAAACGGTCGAAGTCGATGCCTCCCAACTTGACTTTATCGACAGCTCCGGGCTTGGCTTCCTGATTTCTCTTAAAAAAACAACGCAGGGGAAGGGCGTCTCCATGTCCATTACCCATCTCGCACCCAAACCCCGTCGTACCTTCGAAATTGCCCGGGTTGATAAAATTCTCCTGCACAGCTGATAACTGCGTAAAAGAAGGTCGGAAGGGTTTTCCAATCCTGAGGAAACCGCTAGATTTCACCGCATGAATGAAGAATTAAAAGGTTTGATCGTTCCGTTGCTGACCCCGTTCGATGATGAAGGGGCGATTGACCAGCAGGCATTTATCCGGCATCTGGAATTTTTGGCACAGCAGGGCGTTCGCCGTATTATGGTGAATGGAACCACCGCCGAATTTTATTCTCTGCTGCCGGAAGAGCGCTTAATGCTGTTGAAACTGGCTCGCAGCCACTTCGCCGGGCAGCTGGTGCTGCATGCCGGCGGGCTTGGTCTGGCGCAGAATATAATCGAGGTGCATTGGGCCAACGAGTTCGGGGCCGATGCCGTGGCGGTCCTGCCACCGATGTATCCGGCCGAGCTTTCAGCGGAAGGCATTATTGAATATTTCCAAACCGTGGAAGCCGAGGCGGAAGTGCCGTTTATTCTCTATAACTTTCCGAGGCATACCGGGAATGCCATCACGCCGGAAATTCTCAAGGCGGTGCCGCATTATGCCATCAAGGATTCGGCGCAGAATCTGGAGCTGATGGCGCAGACCCCCCGCTATTTCGTGGGATCGAGCTCCAACATCTATGCGCCGGTGCAGGAGGGGGCGGCTGGCTTTGTGGCGGCCACAGCGAATGTTCGCCCTGAACTCTATACCGCTCTTGAAATGCTCGTGGTAGCCGCCAAGGTGGGGGAAGCGGCCGTGATGCAACAGGAAGTGAGGGCATACAGCGCGCGGTTCAGTGCAGGCGGGGTACCCATGCTGAAGCAGGCTCTTGCAAGAAAGTTGACCGGCTATCCGACTGCTGTACGCTTGCCTCTGAAATAAATGCGCGGAGACAATGGTTCTATTTGTTGACATATGAAGCATTTTTATTACTGGTAGTGAAAGAATCCCGGTTCTGCGGGTGCCGGAAAAAGGATAAAAGTCCGCTTTCAAAAAGGATGCGAAAAAGGCACAGTAGGCGGTCGATTGTGATTTTCAGGTTGGGTAGGCTTGTATAACTGTAAAACAAGGAATGTTGGACTATGAAGGATAAGAAGGAATTCTATACTCTGCTGGCTGAGCTGGATGGACAGCCGTACAGCGAATATCAGCAGTTGGTCGGGGACTTTGATTTCTCGCGCTATGTGATTAAATGCGGCGGTATCAATTTTGAGTCTGATGAGCTGGTGAGCCCGGTTTTCAGTATCCGCGTTCCGCAGACGATTGCTGAAACTCCTGAATATTTGTTCGACAGTCCTGTGCGCCGCACGGCCATGGAAGACCTGTTGCTTCGTCGTATGGCCAGTTGTATTGACCGTATTGCCAATTATGACCAGAACGGTGTTGCCCGTCGTCATATCAAGGTTGCAACTCCAAACCAGAAGATTCTTCCGCGGAACGCCCTGTTGCTGACTAAAGAATATATCGAAGTGCGCATCGAGCTCACCCTTCCGGTGCAGACGATGATTGTTGATGGTGTGCCGATCGCTTCTATTGACGGCGCTATGGCACAGCAGATTTTCTACGAAGACCTTCCGGAAATCATCAGCAACAGCCTGCTCTACTGTAATATTGATATTGCCGAAGCGGATGAGCATGTAAACAACATGGAAGATGCCGACCGTCTTCGTCAGCATCTGGGAGCCAGCGGTCAGGTTGCCTTTATTGCTTCCGGTGCTCTTGTGAGCCGCGAAGCTGGTTTGGATATTCCGGATTATACCCGCCTTTCTCCGGTTGAGGTTGATGAAGAGATTGTTGAGGAAGTTGAAGTTCCGCACACCGGTGCTGTTAAAGGGATGGGTATTCCAAATGGACTTACCTTGATTCTTGGTGAGTCCAACAGCGGCCGGGTGGATCTGATGGATGCCATTGCCCAGGGTATTTACAATCATATTCCCGGCGATGGTCGCGAGCATGTGGTGACAGTGGCGGATGCAGTCAGTATTCGTTCCGAAGTGGGGCGTTCCATTCAGCAGGTCGATATCTCCGCGTTTGCCAGCGAGTTGACGGATGGAGGAAATCCTTCGTCCTATTCCACTAAGGGCGCCGGTTCCTTCACATCGCAGGCTGCCTCCACAGTGGAAGCGCTGGAGGCAGGTGCCCGTGTGTTGTTGTATGACGAACACAGCTCTTCATCCACATTCCTTTCTTCAGATACCCGCGTCAGTTCACTGCTCGGAAAGTCTTCGCGTAACACGCTGGCCGCCCGCGCACGCCAAATGGTGGACGAGCTGGGTATTTCCATGGTTGTGGCTGGCAGTAGTCTGATTGCCGAGTTTATTCCGATTGCGGATAAAATTCTGAAAGTCGAAAACTTCTGCGTGTCCGATATCACCGAAGAAGCTAAAGCGCTCGACATTGTTCCGTCCACTCCAGTGAACGACAGTGTGAATCTTTCATCTATGCTCAGTCGCTCACGCTGGGTGATGCCGAGTTCGATTGATCCGAGCATTGGGCGTGAAGATTTAGTGATCGATGCCGATAGTGCCGAGTATCTTCAGTTCGGCCGTTCGTTGGTGGATCTGGATGCCATACGTCAGATTGCGGATGCCGATCAGGCGCGTGCAATCGGCTTTGTGCTCTACTATGCGAAGCTTCGTTACATGGATGAAGGGTATCCGATGCGCGAGATTCTCGACCTGGTCGATCGCGATCTCTCCAATGAAGGCCTGAATGCCCTCATTCGTGATATCCGCGGCGATCTGGCCCGCCCGCGCCGCTATGAAGTTGCCGCGGCCCTCAACCGTCTGCCGGCCTTCCGTGTTTCACATGTAACGGAATAAGCCGCGAAGCGACTGTCAAAAGTCGAAAGTCATAAGGTCGAAGGTCTCTCATGGCTTTCGGCCTTTTCTTTTGAGTGGCCGACTTTGGACCATTGACCTTTAGACTTTGGACGTATTTTATGAAATTGGTTGTGCAGCGTGTAAAGCGGGCGTCCGTTACGGTGGACGCGGAACGTATTTCCGAAATAGGGCAGGGGTTGCTGGTGCTGTGCGGTGTGGGGCACGAAGACACTGTGTTCGATGCCCGGTTCCTTGCGAAAAAAACTTCCAACCTTCGGATCTTTGAGGATGCCGACGGGAAGATGAATCTCTCCGTGCAGGAAATTGGCGGTGAAATTCTATCGGTCAGTCAGTTCACGCTTTATGGCGACTGCAATAAGGGTAATCGCCCCGGTTTTATTTCCGCCGCCCGGCCGGAGCAGGGGGAGGCGCTGTTTAATGAATATGTCCAGGCATTGGAAAAACTCGGTTTTGTTCCAAACATTGGAAAATTCGGGGCTGACATGAAAGTAGAGCTGCTCAACGACGGACCCGTCACGCTGCTGCTGGAATCCACCGGGCGCGTTAAAGATTAAACGCTGATATTCCTTCAGCATTCGTGTGCATTCGTGTTAATTCGCGGTTAACAATTTGAGGTGAAACTATGGCAAAACAGAAAACGACCGTTGGGACGATTAATAATGAAACGCTGGCCTACACCGCCGGGCGCGATGTGGAGCTTGATCATGCGTTGATTACGGTCGACTGCATCGGGACTGCCGCGCATGTGACCATGCTCTCGAAAATGCCGGTGAAGCCGAAGTTGATCACCGAAGACGAGCGCAAACAGGTGATTGAAGGGTTGGTGGAAATCATCGGCCTGGCGCAGCAGAATAAATTTAAAATCCAGCTGGCGGATCAGGATGTGCATCTGGCCGTCGAGCGCACGCTCACCAAAAAACTCGGCGACCTCGGTAAAAAAATTCACACCTGCCGCAGTCGGAACGACCAAATTGCCACCGACCTTCGCCTCTATGCCAAAGAGCAGCTGCTCCAGACCTTGGAAGAAGCCGCCGCGCTGGCTGCCGCCCTTACAGCCTTTGGAAAAAAATACGAGAAAGTTCCAATGGTTGGAAGAACTCACATGCAGCCGGGTATGCCGTCGAGCGTTGGTCTGTGGGCGACTGCTCACGCCGAAAGCCTGCTGGACGACTGCGTTTCGCTGGTGAATGCCTATGAGCTGAACGATCAGTGTCCGCTCGGTTCCGCGGCATCATACGGCGTGCCGCTGCCGATCGATCGCCAGCTGACCTCCGACCTGCTCGGCTTCAGCCGCCCGACCCATAACGTGCTGTATGCCAATAACGGCCGCGGCAAGATGGAAAATATTGTGCTCTCGGCCATGTGTCAGGTAATGCTGACGCTGTCGCGCCTGTCGCAGGATTTAATGATTTTCACCATGCCGGAGTTTGATTATTTCCAATTGCCGGCCGAGTTTTGCACGGGTAGTTCCATTATGCCGCAGAAGCAGAACCCCGACGTCTGCGAGCTGATGCGCGCGAAAGCTTCGCGCGTGAAAGCGGCTGAGCTGGGGGTGTATGACCTGATCAAAGGTTCGCCGACCGGATATAATCGCGACCTGCAGGATGCCAAAGAGCTCTTTATGGAGGGTATTGCTACCACGCGGGGCAGCCTGCGGATCATGACGCCGATGATTAAAGACACAAAGGTGAATAAAAAGGCGCTGATCGATGGGTTTACACCGGACGTCTTTGCTACCGACCGTGCGTTGGAATTGGTGGGCGAGGGCATGCCGTTCCGCGATGCGTATCATTATATAAAGGAAAATCTCCAGGAGTTATCAACCATCGATCCAACCGAGGCGATCCTCTTAAAAACCCATATGGGCGCGCCGTTAGGCCTGAACTGGGACTACTTCAAGGACCGTATCGCCGCCGTGAAAGAAACTGTCCGCGAAGAACGGAAGGGGTTTAATAAAGCCGTGTCGAAGCTGTTGGGGACCAAGTATCCGATTGCGTGATGAGTGGCGTTTGAGGCGTGATTTGGCTTGGTGAATTCCAGTACTTGAATAATTGTCACGCCTCACGCCTCACGCCTCACGCCTCACGCCTAAAAAATATGCAAACACTTCTAAATCTTACATTCTGGCTCGGGATCATGGCCCTCGTGGATGGATCGCTGGGGTTGCTGTATCAGGAAAAGTGGCAGAAAATGGTCGAGAAGTGGAATATTCAAAAGATTGCTCTGATTGAGATTGCGATTGCCTGGTGCCTGCTGGGGGTGCATTTTTTACTACGATTGACCACGTAGTTTCGTTATTCGGAGGGCTCTGTGGAGCGGCTTTTTTGCAGGGCCGCCTGCAGGCGGAACGACGAACCTTTTTACGTGCCTTTTCTGCCATTTGCCTGCTTGACTTATAACCTCCTGCTTTCTATGGTCTTCCGCTCTTTTGAACTCGAGAAAGGAAAAGAGGCGGGATTGTTCGCTCCTTTTTCAGGAATTTTTGTTGCCCGATAGTGTAATGGAAGCACATGTGACTTTGACTCATAGGGTCCAGGTTCGAACCCTGGTCGGGCAACCATGGTATAAAGAAGATTATGAAGATAATTTCAGGAACAGGACATCGAAATTTGGCCGAACGCATCGCAACTGCTGCGGGTGTGGAGCTGTGTGATGTCGATATTACGCGGTTTCCCGATGGCGAAATCTTCGTGAAGATTGTGGAAAACGTACGTGGTGACGATCTTTATATCGTTCAGTCCGTATCGGTGAATCCCAATGAATACCTGATGGAGCTGCTGATTATGATCGATGCCGCCAAGCGCGCATCGGCCGACCGTATTACCGCCGTTCTTCCATATTACGGCTATGCGCGTCAGGATCGTAAAGATCAGCCCCGTGTTCCGATTACTGCGAAACTGGTGGCCAGCCTGCTGCAGGCAGCCGGTGCCGACCGCATTCTCTGCGTCGATCTGCACGCCCAGCAGATTCAGGGCTTTTTCGATGTCCCGGTAGATCATCTTTATGCTTCACCTGTTTTTGTTAAATATCTTCGTTCGCTTGAATTGGATGATCTGGTGGTTGTTTCGCCGGATGCCGGCGGGCTGAAAATGGCCGATGCCTATGCGAAAATGCTGGATGCCGGTATTGCCCTCGTTGGCAAGCAGCGCACCAGTGCCGAGCATGTTGAGGCAAATCACCTGGTTGGTGACGTAGAGGGGCGCAATACCCTGCTGGTGGACGATATGACTTCCACGGCCGGGACGCTCACGGCGGCCGCGAAACTGTTGGAAAAAGCCGGTGCGAAGTCAATCCGTGCTGCCGTCAGCCACTCGTTGCTGACGCAGAAGGGTATTGATCGCTTGAAAGATTCTGCAATCACTGAGCTGGTGACCTCGGATACGGTTCCTCAGCGGCAGTGGGAAGAATTTAATGTAACTGTACTATCGGTGGCCGATACATTGGCAGAAGCCATTTGTCGGATCCACAACGACCAATCCGTCAGCTCGCTGTTCCGAGTTGATAATTAGGAGAGAATTATGGAAGACACAAAACTGATTGCAAAGAAAAGAGACCTCGAAGGTACTGGTAATTCACGTCGCATCCGTAGAGCAGGTGCTCTGCCGGGCGTACTGTACGGTGCTGCGAAGGAGCCTGTTTCCCTTGAACTGAATGCTCATGATTTGGAGCTGATCCTTCATCACCACACCAGTGAAAGCCTGATCATCGAAATCGAACTTGAAGGCGAAGGCGATCTGACGGTACTGGTTAAAGAGGTGCAGCATCATCCTGTGACGGACGATCTGCTTCATGTTGACCTGCAGCGTGTTGTGGCAGGTCAGGCAATGACCATGGATATCCAGCTCGAGCTGGTTGGCGAAGCGGCTGGTGTTAAGGCCGGCGGTACGCTGGATCACGTGATGCACTCGATCGGTGTTGAATGTCTTCCGAAAGATTTTGTAGAAGCCATCGAGGTTGACATTTCCGACCTGGAGATCGGCGATAACCTGCAGGTTTCTGACCTTGATCTTGACGCGAAGTTTAAGCTTCTGGTCGATGGAGAAGCCATTGTCTGCGCCATTGCCGCACCGAAAGTGGAAGCGGAAGAAGACGAAGAAGATGCAGTTGCTTCCGGCGAGCCGGAAGTCATTACTGAAAAACCTGCTGAGTAATCAGCAATCACTTTTCCGGGAGGATTATTTTGAAACTGGTCGTTGGACTGGGGAATCCCGGAAAAGAGTACGAACGCACCCGCCACAATATTGGATTCATGGTGGTGGACGAACTGGCCCGGCGTCAGGGCGTTGTGCTCAAAAAAATGTTTTGGTTTCCCGCCCTGCAGGCGAAATGCAGGATCGGGGAACACGAGGTGAGGCTGCTTAAACCGGCCACCTTCATGAACCGCAGCGGTAAGGCGGCTTGGGGCGCAATGAAGAAATGGCGCGTTCCGGCGGAATCAACTGTTGTGGTATACGACGATGTCGACGTTGCATTCGGCGGCATCCGGGTTCGGGCGAAAGGCTCGGGCGGAAGCCATAACGGCATGAAGTCGATGCTGGAGTGGTTACAGACGAAAGGATTTCCCCGCGTGCGGGTTGGAATCGGGCCCAAGCCGGCTGAGGCGGACATGGTTGAGTTCGTTCTGGGCGACTTTGCCGAACACGAGTATTTGAAGTTGGAAAAGGTTGTCGAACGTGCCGCCGATGCGGTAGAAAGCATCTTTTCCGTTGGAACTGAGCGAACCATGAACGCGTTTAATCAGTTGCAGATTGGATAAGTTAAGGAGAAAGATATTGAATACGTATGAAGGACTATTCATCTTTCCGGAAGCACTGGACGAAGAAGGACTCGACCAGGCAATCGGACGTGTGAAGGAAGAACTTGAAAAGCTGGGGGGCTCCATTGAAAGCACCGCCCGTATGGGAAAGAAGACATTTGCCCGTCCGCTGAAAAAGCAGAAGGCCGGTCTTTACGTGGTTATCATGTTCAAGCTCGAAGGCACTCAGCTCGACGCCTTCAAAGCCCGCTTGAAGCTGACCACCAATGTGTTCCGTCACCAGTTTGTTGAAGCGAATGGAGTGGAAGCCGCACAGGAGGCGTAAGCCATGGCCAGCTATAACCGGGTCCTATTAATGGGAAATCTGACGCGCAATCCGGAAATCCGGTATACCCCGTCAGGTACAGCAGTTGCCGATCTGGGACTGGCCGTTAGTGACAACTATAAAAATAAAGCAGGTGAAATGGTTGAACAAACCTGCTTTGTGGATGTGGTTGTCTGGGGAAGGCAGGCCGAAACTTCGGCTGAATATCTCCACAAAGGATCGCCGGTATTTGTTGAAGGCCGGTTACAGCTTGATCAATGGGAAAACCAGCAGGGTGAAAAACGGAGCAAACTGCGCGTACGTGCAGACCGTGTTCAATTCCTCGGGACTCCCGGTAAAGGTACGGAATTTTCGGCGGCACCTGCCGCATCCGCTCCGCAGGACGCTGCTCCGCAGCAGCCTGCACCGCCAGCGGATGATGACGATGATGTGCCGTTTTAAGAAAGGATATAATTATGCGTCGTAGTAACAGTAGAGATAGAGATGATTACAAGCGCGACCCGGAGCTCCTGCGTGGAGTAACCTCGGTCGATTATAAGGATGCAGAACTCCTCAAAAAGTTCATGACTGACCGCGGCAAAATTCTGCCCGGCCGCATCACGGGTGCTAATGCCCAACAGCAGCGTCAGATTAAAAAAGCCATCCGCCGTGCCCGCGTGATGGGTCTGGTTCGCTAGAAAAAGGAGTACGCACAAATGGCTACTGAAGTTTTATTGATGGACCAGGTTGAAGGCCTGGGTATTGAAGGCGACGTGGTGAAGGTTGCAGACGGCTATGCCCGCAACTTCCTCTTTCCGCGTGGCATCGCCACAGAAGTGACCGAAGGCAAAAAGCGCCAGATCGAGAAAAAACGGGCGGAACGTCTCGTACAGCTCGAGAAGGAAAAATCTGCTGCCGAAGAACTGCTGAAGAAAATTGAAGGAATCGAATGCACCATCTCCGCTAAAGTCGGTGAAACGGGCAAAATGTTCGGTTCGGTCGGTATTCCGCAGATTCTCGAAAAAGTGGCAGAGCAAGGTCTGGAAATCGACAAATCTAAAGTTGTATTGGCAGCACCGCTGCATGAGCTTGGCGTGTTTGATGTTACCATCAAACTGCATCCGGAAGTTTCCGCCACACTCAAGGTGTGGATCGTCGAAGAGAAATGATCCCCGGGGATCCAGCCGGACTTCGAATCCCCCCGCACAGTGAAGAAGCCGAGCGGGGGGTTTTAGGTTCCATTCTGCTGGACCCTTCAGGCTCGCTCGATAAGTGTCTAGCAAAGCGCCTTGGTGCCGATGGCTTTTATGATCGGCGTCATCAGGCGCTTTATGAGCAATTGATAGATATGAGTCAGGCCAATGTGCCGATGGATGCCATCACTATCGGCGAATGGCTCAAGAATAAAAATGCGCTGGATAAAGTCGGTGGCTACGACTATCTCGTCCAGCTTCAGGACAGCACGCTGGTTCCTGCCCACGTTGAATTCTATTGCGATATCGTGATGGAGAAACGTTTGTACCGGATGCTCATTGAGCAATCCTCGGAAACGGTCGATTTGGCGTATAAGGGCGAAGAGGAAGCGTCTACACTGGTCAGCGAGGCGGAAGCCAATCTGTTCAAATTAAGTGAGCATGGTGCTGAACAGATTCCTGACTGGAAAGAATCGGTCCGGAATGCCTTTACCGAAATCGAAAACACCGATCCGAACCAGCTCGTCACCGGAGTAACGACCGGGTTTATGGAGCTGAACAAGCATCTCGGCGGCTTACAGAAGACCGACATGATTGTGCTCGCGGCCCGTCCCGCCATGGGAAAAACATCACTTGCTTTAAACATCGCCGAGAACGCGGCAATTGGCCGTCACGGTGATCCGGTTCCGGTGGCGGTATTCAGTTTGGAAATGTCACGTGAGCAGTTGGTGAAACGTATGCTGTTCTCCAACGCCAAAGTTGCGTCGTATAAATTGAAAGATGGGCGTGGTCTGACCAATGATGAACATGGACGATTGACGCGTGCCGTGGATCAACTGTCCAAAGCACAGATTTATATTGACGACACCCCGGGACTTGAAGCAGTCGAGTTGCGCTCACGCGCGCGCCGCCTGAAGAGTCGCTACGATATCAAACTTATCGTCATCGATTATCTGCAGTTGATGAACTATTCCAAGTTTGCCAAAGACGGCCGCCAGCGTGAAACCATGGCCATCTCCGGTGCCGTCAAGGCCATGGCCAAAGAGCTCGACGTGCCGGTCATCGTCCTTTCGCAGCTATCCCGCGCGGCAGAAAGCACCGGCGACAATATTCCAAAACTATCGCACCTGCGCGATTCCGGGGCCATTGAGCAGGATGCCGATATGGTCTGGTTGCTTTACCGTCCCAGCTATTATGAAAAGGGTGACGCACGCAACACCGACAATCTCGCGGTGCTCGATATTGCTAAATTCCGCCACGGCGCCACCGGCGATGTGAAACTTTCATTCATTCGCGAATATACCCGTTTTGAAGATCGAGCAGAATATGAAGATGACTATGCTTCATCCGATGAATAATTTCCAACCCTTGGAATTTTAATGAAAAAAGCATTAACCATTTTATCCGCACTGATCATTTCATCTGCCGCATTAGGGGAGCAGATCAAAGATATCCGTATTGTGAATCAGTCCGGCGAGGCCTACGACATGAGTTCGGTGGCGGCCTTCACCTCGTTTAAAATTGGAGAACAGGTTCCGGATCGTGAGACCATCCTTTCTTCCATTGCGGTCGATGTGAACCGTATGCGCGAGTCCGGGCGATACTCCTATGTGAATGCCCGTATGGATGTGGAAAGCAATGGTGTCGTACTCGTCTATACGGTTGTTTCAAAAAAACGGCTACGCAGCATCGCTATCGTGGGTGGTGCAAAAAGCGGTCGTAAAATTAAGAAAAAAAGTGAGCTCGAAATCGGACAGTTTGCCGATGACTCCACCTTCGAAATCGCGGCCGCCAAAATTAAAGAGTCCTATCGGGATTATCGCTATCCTTTTGTTGATGTGACCTGGACCTCCGAGACTAACGAGGAACTGGGCACGGTGGATGTCACCTTCCTGATTGATAGCGGCCCGAAAATGAGCATCAACTATATCGAATTCGAAGGTAATGATATCATCGATGACAAAAAGCTTGAGAAGCTGATTTCCCAGAAAAGGAAGCGATGGTGGTCCTTCATTACCGGTTCGGGAAAATACAAAGAAGAGGTGGTCGATTCGGATGTATATGTTCTGAAAACATTCTACATGAACAACGGGTTTCTCGATGTGCAGGTCGCAGAGCCGTTGCTGGATGACAGCAACCCGAAGAAAACCCGCCTCATTTTCAAAATCGATGAAGGCCAGCGTTATCGCGTAGGAAAAATTTCAATTACGGGTATGGAAGAATATACCGAGCAGGAGCTGCGCCGGGGAATTCGACTGCGTACCGGCGATATTGCCGCGTTGGAAAGTGCGGAAGGCGGCAGCGAAGCCATTCGTGCGTACTATGGCAACCGCGGCTATGTGCGCACCTTGGTCAGGCCGATCTACGATGCAAATGCTGAAACCGGTATTGTTGACATTACCTATGACATCACTGAAGGGACTATCGGTTATATTCAGGGGGTAAACATCGGCGGGAACGAGCGGACGCTCGATAAAGTAATTCGTCGTGAGCTGGTCATATATCCCGGCGAAAAATACAACCGCAGCCGCATCAAGACCTCCGAAAACCGTCTGCAGAATCTGAACTATTTTGAGATTGTAACCATTAACCCCGATTCGACCGGGGTGGGGGATAAATACGACCTCAATGTACAGGTGAAAGAAAAAGCCACGGGTCAGTTTTCTGCCGGTGTCGGATTCTCAAGTGTTGATTCGCTGGTTGGGTATGTTGAACTTTCGCAGGGTAATTTTAACTGGAAAACATGGCCGCCGATCGGCGCCGGCCAGAAATTTAAGATTCGCGCTCAGCTTGGTACAGAGCGAAACGATTTGGATATTTCATTTGTTGAACCCTGGTTCATGAGTCGTCAGCTTTCATTCGGCATCGACCTGTTCCACCATGAAGCGAATTATTTTTCCGATGTATATGACCAGGAGAACAATGGGTTCCGAGTAACGCTTGGCAAACCGCTGTCCCGTTTCACGCGTGGCAGTTTGGGCTACACCTTGGAACAGTATAATGTGTTCGACGTTTCATCGACCGCTTCGCAGGCCATTCAGGATGAAGCCGGGCGGCGTATCAGCAGTAACTTGGAATATAACTGGACCTACGACTCCCGCGACCGCTATTTCAACCCGTCGCGCGGAACCAAAACAACCATAACGCCCTATGTAGCTGGCGGGCCGCTGGGAGGTCAGACGGATCTCTACGGACTGCGGGTGCGTTCCTCAAAATATTGGGCGCTGATCTGGGAAATGATCTTCAACCTGCGCGGACAAATCGAATCGGTTGAAGCCTATGGGGGCAGTAAAGCCAATGCAACGACCTACGGGGAGGGCGTGCCGATTTTCGACCGCTTGTTTCTCGGGGGCTCCTACACATTGCGTGGTTTTGAATACCGCGAAGTCGGCCCCATTGATCCAGCCACCGATGATCCGGTTGGCGGAAACAGCTCGGCCTATTGGAGTGCCGAGCTGACCTATCCGATCTGGAATAAAATCCGCGGGGCCGTGTTCTACGACTGGGGGTTTGTGAATGTGGAATCCTGGGATTTCGATCCTTCCGATTATGCGGATGACTGGGGCATTGGATTGCGCCTGGATCTGCCCGGGTTCCCGCTGAATCTCGACTACGCCTGGCCGATTACGTATGACGAACGCTACATGGACGGCAGCGGCCGCTTCAACTTCCTGATCGGACATACCTTTTAGAGCCGAAGAATATAGAATTACGAATGTCCAATTTCGAAGGGTTTATTTCATTCACAATTCGGAATTCTTCTGTTCTGCGGTTCTTTAGTCCATCGCCACTTTAATCACGATCTTGTGAATTGGACCGGTTCCAATGCCTGGAAGATGGGCATCGGTCGGCAGGAAGATGGTAAACGATCCGGGCGGCACTTTTATCAGCGCCTGAGGGGCTCCATCAAAAAACTCCAGATCGCGCTCGGCATCATAGCCGTCAGATAAGGTGAGGTCCGAAAGCGGACTCCAGCCCATGCTTTCATCGCCGCTGATGATGTATTGAATATCAAAATAGTTACGGTGTGCTTCCAGCTTGCCATCTTCAACCTTGCGGCCTTCGTTCTTCTCAACAATGGCAAAAACACGATCTCCCGAGATTTCATATTTACCGGGTTCCAACTCGGCCACGCCGGGCTGGTCCAAAAAGCCAAATCCTTCCGAAAGCCCTGATTTAAGCCCTGCATACTTTGCCGCATTTTCCAGTGTGTCCAGTATCATGTTTCGTCTCTCCGGTTACTTAAAATTCAAAGCCCATCTGGCCGGCCTTTTTGTCGGCGATGGTTTCATCGGATCCGAGCAGGGCAATCAGCTGCTCCTCGCTCAGAATCGTTACACCGAGCTTTTCCGCTTTCGTCAGTTTTGAGCCGGCACTTTCGCCCGCCACCAGATAGCTGGTCTTTTTTGAAACGCTGCTGCTCACTTTTCCGCCCCGGAGTTTAATCCGGTCGCCCGCTTCATCGCGGGTCATCGTTTCCATCGAGCCGGTTAACACAAACGTCAGCCCTTCGAGTTCGTTACTGCCGCCTGTTACGGCCTGCTCAAAATTAACACCGGCCGCCCGCAGCAGATCAATCACCGCCCGGGTTTCCGGAGCCTGGAAATATTCCACCACAGACTTCCCGACAATGGGGCCGATATCGTGAATTTCTTCCAATGATTGGATGTCCGCGGCCATCAGCGCGTCGATGTTTTTAAACTCATTCGCCAGAATGGATGCTGCACCTTTTCCAACGTGCCGAATGCCGAGGCCGAACAGGACCTTTTCGAACGGGCGGGATTTGCTGTCTTCAATGCCTTTGATCAGGTTGTCGGCCGACTTTTCGCCCATGCGTTCCAGCCCGAGCACTTCGATCTTTTGCAGGGAATAGAGCTCGGCCGGCGTTTTCACCAGCCCGCCATCAACCAGTTGTTCTACCAGCGATTCGCCCAGGCCGTTGATGTCCATGGCGCCGCGCGATGCAAAATGGGTCAGCCAGCTTTTCACCTGAGCCGGGCATTGCAGATTGATGCAGCGCAGAGCCACTTCGCCCTCGCGCTTTTCCACCTCGCTGCCGCAGACCGGGCATTTTGTGGGCATGTTAAAATCAATTTCCGAACCAGTCCGTTTTTCCGTTACGACTTTCACGACGGCCGGAATAATTTCGCCGGCTTTTTCAATGATCACCCGATCGCCGATTTTAATATCTTTCCGCCGGATTTCATCTTCGTTGTGCAGGGTGGCGCGCTTCACGGTGGTGCCGGCCAGCTGCACTGGTTCGAGTTCCGCCACAGGCGTCAGTACGCCGGTACGGCCAACCTGAATGGAGATGGCATGCAGCAGGGTTTCGGCCTGCTCCGGCTCGTATTTATAGGCCACCGCCCAACGGGGGCTTTTTGCCGTGTAGCCGAGATCCTCGTAGAGGCTGCGATCGTTCACCTTAATGACGCCGCCATCCATCTCGAACGGAAATTCGTGGCGCATGGCTTCGAGGGCATCGAGCTGGTCGAGAATCTCTTCAATGTTTGGGCTCAACCAATAGTTCGGCGTAATCCGTAATCCGTAAGAACGCAACGATTCGAGCATCTTAGCGTGAGAATCAAAGGATATGCCGTCGAGTTGGCCGGTGGCGTAGAAGATGGCATCAAGCGGACGAGAGGCCACTTCGCGGGAGTCGAGCATTTTGAGCGACCCGGCGCAGGCATTCCGCGGATTGGCAAACGGTTCGAGTCCGGCCTCTTGCCGGGCAGCGTTGAGTTTGGCAAATCCCGCCGTGTCCATATAGATTTCACCGCGCACTTCCAATACGGCAGGCGGCATCATGTCGGATAGGCGGAGAGGAATCGATTTAATCGTCCGGACATTGGAAGTCACATCATCGCCCGTGGTGCCGTCGCCGCGGGTGACCGCCCGAACCAGTTCACCGTTTTCATAGCGCAAAGAAATCGCGACGCCATCTATCTTCGGTTCCAGAATGTAGTCGAAGACGGCCTCCGGAATCAGCTTACGGATGCGCACATCAAATTCCACCAGCTCCTCTTTGGAGTAGGTGTTGGAAAGGCTCATCATCGGAACCGAATGTTTTACACTCTCGAAGCTTCCCAGCGGCGCACCGCCGACGCGCTGCGTCGGGGAGTTGGCGTTTCCAAACATTGGAAACTGCTTTTCCAGCTCTTCCAATGATTGGAGAAGGGCGTCGTATTCACGGTCGGAAATCTCGGGTGCGGCATCGATGTAATAGAGCCGGTTATGCCGTTCGAGTTCGCGCCGCAGTTCGTCTATCCGTTGTTGGGCTTCAGCTTCATTAGTCATGCGGCAAAATTTACCTAATGGTTGGTATCGGGTCAATCAAACGGGGAGGCTGAGCGTGAACGAAACCATGCCATCGCTGTACGGATTTAAGACGAGGTCGCCGCCGTGGGCGCGGGCAATTTCGCGGGCGAGGCTGAGGCCGAGGCCTGAGCCGGCGGTGGTACGGGATTTTTCAACCCGATGAAAACGTTCGAACAGCAGGGGGCGATCCGGATCCGGAATGGCGGGGCCGCTGTTGGCGAGTGTGAAACGGACGGTATCCTCGACCGGTTCCAGAGTGAAAACAGCCCGTCCGCCTGGTTCCGCATATTTCGCGGCGTTGGAGGTCATGTTTCGGATCGTCTGGTTGAGCAGGGCGGGGTCGGCCAAAATTGTGATGTTCTTTGGAATGCGCGTTTCAACCTGCAGTTCGGGAGTCATGATTTCGATATCCTCCGCGGCGTTGGCGATCAGGTCGCTGAGGTCGACCGGCTGGCGGCTTACATTGAGTCGGCCTTCGTCGGCATGCGCGAGCAACAGCAGTTTCTGCACGACCGCTTTCAGGTTGCGCAGCTCTTCGAGCAGCATACTGTAGCGCTGCTGTTCGGTGGAGCCGTCTTCCGAGGTTTGGATGGCGTTGTCGAGTTCGCCCTGCAGAATTGTCAGTGGAGTCTGCAGCTCATGTGCGGCATCGGCACTGAACCGAACAGCCTGATGATAGCTTTTCTCCAACCGGTCGAGCATGTGGTTGGAGACTGTCACGAGACGTTCGAGTTCAATATCATTTCCAACCATTGGAATGCGTTGGTCGAGGCCTTTGGCGGTGATGCCTGCCGCGGTGTCAGCAATGGCCGCAACAGGTTTCATGGCCCGGTCGGCCAGATACCAGCCCATGAATCCGAGAACGAGAAGGCCCAGCGGAACGGAAATCATGAAGGCGGTGCGGAACCGGTTGACCTCGGCATAGAACTCATCCATATCGAGGGCGGCAATAACAGTGATGTTTGGATTGCTGAAAATGCCAACGCGCCAGTTTTCAAAGGCCATGTTAACAGAGGTAAAGCTGGACTGGGTGGGCGGTCCGGGTTGATCCCCGAACATGGGATGGCGGATTCCGGGGCGTCCCCCGGGATTGCCCCATTGTCGAGGAGGCGGAAGCTGTGCGGATTCTGCTGTATCGATAAATCCATCGTCATTTTGGTCGGCAGCTTCGAAGTCGTAGGCGGGGCCGTCAAACTCCTCCTTGGATACCTTTCCATCGGAGTCGAGGTCTCTTCTTGAAAGAAACAGCGGTTGTTGTGATTTGCTCCCGGTTTTGGACTGGATGAATTCAGGAGCTTCTGGGCGAGGCAGTGTTTTGAATTGGGCGCGCGCATTTTCGGTCTTAAACAACACCCGTTCATTGCGGTCCAGTACTGTGATAGAGATTCGTTTTGAACGGCCTTCGCCTTGAATGAATTGAATCGAGTTTTCAAATTGCGTCCAGTATTCGGGGGGATTATCTCCGCTCATCGGCACTTCCACCAGCGAGCGCAGTTCGCGGTCCATGCGTTCGATGCCTGATGAATAGATGAATGCAAAGAATGCGATCCCGAACGTGGTCAGCAGGGCCCCGGAGACCGCGAACGAAATCGTTGCTATTTTAAATTTGAAAGAGAGTTTCATGAGGTCGTGAACGGCGTCGATTGAGTCGTGATATGAAAGACACGAAGTTCACTCCGCTTTGAAGCGGTAGCCGACACCGCGGACGGTTTCGATGAGGGAAGTGGAATCGGGCGTATCGATCTTACTGCGGACCCGGCGGATGTAGACGTCGACCACATTGGTTTGCGGATCGAAGTCGTAGCCCCAGACGTGTTCGAGCAGCTGGGTGCGCGAATAGACTCGGCCGGGCGAGCGCATTAAGAGTTCGAGTAAATTAAATTCGCGGCTGGTCAGTTCCAGAACCTCGCCGTTGTGTTTCACTTCGCGGGTGATGAGGTTGAGCTGAAGGTTGCCCTGATGGATTACGCTGAGCTGGTCGCCGGAAGCGCGGCGGCTCACCGCAATGATGCGGGCAATCAGCTCCTCCATGAAAAAAGGTTTCGGCAGATAGTCGTCGGCACCGAGGTTGAGACCTTCCACGCGCTCGTCGAGCCCGCTGCGGGCGGTGAGAAGAATGACGGGTACCGTGTTCTTATCTTCGCGCAGGGCCCGTAGAATACTCAGTCCGTCGCGGCCCGGAAGCATGATGTCGAGCAGGATCACATCGTAGGTTTCTCCTGCAGCCAGATCATAGCCCTCGTCACCGTTGTGGCAGGCGTCCACCACATAGCCTTGTTCCTTCAGCCCTTTTTGAACAAAGGCGGCAATCTTAAGGTCGTCTTCCACGATTAATAATTTCATGCTGACTGAATACCATAGACCACCGTTTTCCGGCCAAGGATTTATGATTACAAAAGGTTCATAAATTCGAACGGCTGGTTGCTGTTTCCCCGGGATCAATTGACCTTGTTTAAATTGAGGAGTGGGTGCCGCTTACGTCCTGCATTGTTTTCGGCTCTTTTTGTCTGGATTAAATTGTCTCTGCCTTCCTGTAATTTCTCCCCGGTTTTCAATGGTTGGAAGCACAATGACAACCACTTCCGACCGTTGGAATCTTGGATTTTTTCATGATGAAAGGCGCCATGTTTTTTGAATGTGCGCTAAAGGAAAATTAATGAAATGTGGGCAAAAATATCATCATTAAATAATTTTTATAAAACTATGTATGATGAAAAATAATGAAAGATTATCTTGCGGCAATAAAAAGCCACTCCTATTGTTCTATATATCCGATCAGGAAATAAGTGATTCGGTTGGTGCTTGCGAAAATCCAAATTCAGGGCGGTAGAGGCGGACGGTGAGAGTCTGAACTTCGCAGACAAAAAAGATAAGGGGCTGTCATGACAAAACAAGCGGTTATCTACATTCATGGGATCGGGAAGCAGCAGGATGGTTATTCTCGTAAGAGTGCAATCAAGTTGCAGGAAACGTTTGAGAAAATCCTCAAGAAGAAAGATGACTCCATCGAACCGCCGGATCTCATTTTCCGGGAAGTTAACTGGGCCACCATCACCTCCGGACCGCAATCCGTACTGTGGTCTCGGGTGAATAAAAAACATGATCTCGATATGGTTAAGCTCCGCAAGTTCATGGTCGCATTTGCCGGCGATGCGATTGCTTATCAGAAAACAGGCGAGGGCGATGAAGTTTATTATGAGATCGATGCTAAGGTGCAAAAGAGCATCGATGCCGTTAAAGCGGAATATCCGGACGACGAAATTGAATTCACGTTTGTGGCGCACAGTTTAGGAACCATCGTTGTTTCAAACTATCTTTACGACCATTCCGACGACATCACTGCCACGAACCTGTTTACACTGGGATCGCCCATTGCGGTCTGGGCCTTACGTTATGGCGATCCATCTAAAGCCGACAGCCCAACGCAGGTCGAGCGACCGTACGGAGCCTGGATAAATATTCTCGATGACGAAGATATTGTTGGCTATCCCCTGCGCGAATTAAACCCCCACTATAAAAAAGCGGTCGACATGGACTACGTCACCGAAATCGGCGGCGTCATCAGCATGGGAAATCCCATCAGTCATATTGGCTATTGGGAAGACAACAACGCCATAAAACCCATCGCCTACAAACTCATGCTCGACTATCTGCGCATCCACCAAGGGAAGTCGTACAGTAAACCCGCTTACCTGAAATACATCCGCTCGCTTTGGAATATATAATTCGATCAGCGAGGAATTTATCGAGTAGTAGGACAGGGGTGTTTCCTGAAAAATGCTGAAGTAAATATCTTTGATCGTAGATGAACGAAAACACAGGAGAAGATCATGCCGAAAAGTACAATCATGCTTGTTCACGGAATGGGAAAGCCTACTGATGAAATGTTCAATCAATGGCAAGCGGCACTTAAGCGTATCTATGAACAGTATTCAGAAGGAGAGCTCTTTGAAGATCGCTTCGATTGTTTCAACATTGAATATGATTCAATCTTTGAAAACTTGCGCGATAATTGGAATGAGCAAATCGAGAGTATTTTGAATAGTGATGTAACCGGACTGCCATTCCCAAGCGAGGATGACCTTTCGGCTCTTACAGAGGATAACTTCTATACAACTCATATTCAGGATGTGCTTCTGTACCGCTTTGTTCCCATGGTCGCTGAACATGTTCGATCGCATGTTATTGCCAAGATCAATGACGTGGTTCAGGCGGTGCATAGTTCTTCAAAAATTTCCATAATCGCCCATTCTTTAGGAACCTCCGTCATACACGATGCTGTGAATGCCATGTACAACACTCCGGGGGATAATGGGCAGACTCTTTCTCCGCTGGATTTTCGATTTCAAACGGTTGCAATGATTGCAAATGTCAGCCGGACGCTTAAGACCCGCTGGAACCCATACGATCCATTGGTAAGACCGGGACTTGGCAACTCAAGTAACTATGTCACCAATACGTTTCTAAGCACATCCCATAAATGGGATCCCCTGGTTTCGTTGCGAAGGTTTGCTCCGGCGGATAACTGGCCTGACGCTGAGACCGTTTCCAAAGGGCGGGTTTCAGTTGTTGAACCAAGTATTATTACACGGCCCAATATTCATGACTTTTTACACTACCTGGAAAACCCGCAGGTCAACATACCGTTGTTCCGGATGCTTCGGCATAAACGCTTTGTCAATCAAGGAGAGCAGGAGGCTGCTGAAAATGCATATTTTGCAGCAAATCCAATCAGCGCGTTCGATGATTATCGAAAGGAATTAAAGTCAATGCTTACAGGAGAGGCAGATTTCTCGTGGAAGCGTTTGATGGATGTATCCAAGGACTTTGAGATGCTGGTGAAAGATTTTACTGATTAAGGAGTTCAGTCATGAGAAATAAACTTAATTCATATGCTGTCGCGCTGTTTGCACTCGCCATCGGCGCATGTATGGCTAGTGCTGATATATATAATTATGGAACAGATGTTGAATCAGCATTTGCTGAGGCGATTGATGATGATAATGATGCCTTATTTGAAACAGCTAGTCTTTCGAATGTGTCAGCATCTGTATTCCAGTTTAATGATGAAGATGTGAAAGATAATATCGTGCGACTTGAAAATGGATTGTCGTCGATGAAAGAGATCGTCTTTTATGCCCGTGAAAAGTTGGATTCCAGCGTCGAGTTAGAAGGCGACTTGCTTGAAGCAATTGAGAGTGTGTGGCGGCAGCTATCAGGGAGTGCTGCAACAAATATTCTAATTCGTCCAACCAGTTGGGAAATTGATGGCGATTCATTTGTTCTGGAACTTGGCCCTCAGGAACAGATTCTTAATTTTCAAACAACCTACTTGGATAACGTTGCCTCAGCACCGGCTGCTTACACAAATGCTATTGATACCCTTGGTATTCTCCAGTTGACATATCAAACGCTGAATTATGTTAAACGGAAGAATGCAGTTGGAGAAATCGGAGCAGTTGCAGAAGAGAGAAAAGCTCAGTGGGATGTCTACTTTAATGAATCCATTCCTCAGTGGCCCTGGGAACTGGCGCTGGTTAATGGACCCATTTATGCGCACTCGCTCAAAAATGAAAAGGGGTTCGGAAAGGTCCCGGAATGGCAGATGATCGTCGCCCATCCGGATCTGGCTATTGAGTATGTCAAGGATGCGGCTGATGGAGATCAGTTTATGCCAGCACTCCTGATTGAAATTATCGGAGCTAACTTTTGGATATGGGAAGATGGCGACAAGCAAAAGGGGCCATGGGGATTCCCTGTGCCTCTCGGCGCAGGTGTTGTTGCTACATACTCTGATCGAGCTGGAATTGATGACTGGGGCTTCGGTGCCGTCATACACATCGACAATGTCTATAATATCGGAGCAACATTTCGAGGAAGCGATACAGGAGTTTTCTTTAGCCTGAACCTCGCGAAACTGTTTGAGAACAAGAGCAATGAAGCGAAAAAGTACCTAAACATGATTGGAATGTAATCGTACAGGTGACGAAACTGGTCCATTCCTTCTTAAGCTGAAAGCAACGGAACGCCTTGCGAAGGAAATCAAAGTGATAGCTCTGCTTCAGACTGGTGACATGGACGGCATCGTCCTCGAGCTCATGACCTTCGAACGTGTGGTGACAGTTTAGAAAATGTAGATGCGGGATCCTCCCGTATTGTAGTGCTAAGGACAGTTGTAACTGCAGGGAGAGGCAATTCTAAATGGAAAATGGGGG